>NZ_QKWJ01000039.1 GCF_003353055.1 Cupriavidus lacunae | reverse complement strand
ATCACCTGGAAGCAAGCGGCCAACCAGTTCGCCATCCTCTTTGGCGACCGCTTCACCAACGCCCTACGCTGAGATCCGTTTAACTTTAACCGACCTCAGCACACAAAATTCCTGACACGTCCGGCGTGGGGCTGATTTGCCGGCTACTGCCGGCGAAACAGCCCCCGCCCGCCAAGCACCACAATCCAACCGCATGCCACCAAGCGCCCACCCCCTACCCCCCTACCCCCCTACTCCAACATCCCCCGATGCCGCCCCAGCGCGTCGCGCACGATATCCAGCAACCCGCTCCCGGCATCAGCATCCACATGCCCCAGCAAAGCCCGCCGCATCCGCGGCTCCCAAAACCGCTTGATATGCCCGGCAATATCCGAAACCGCCTCCTCACGATCCGGCATCGCCTCGAAGAAGCTGCCGATCTGGTTGGCCATGGTGATGAGGTTGTCGATCTTCATGCCAGACTCGCTTCGTGCTGCAAACGTTGGGGATGGGCGTAGACCACGTGCGCGCCGGCGCGCACGAAGCCGGCCAGGGTGATGTTGGCCTGTTCGGCAAGCCGCACGGCCAGCGCGGTCGGCGCGGACACTGCAGCCAGAACGCCGGCACCGATGGCGGCGGTCTTCAGCACCATTTCATAGCTGGCGCGGCTGGTCACCAGCACCGCGCCGCTGGAAATATCCTCGCCACTGCTGGCAAGCGCGCCTGCCAGCTTGTCCAGCGCGTTGTGGCGGCCCACGTCCTCACGCACCAGTGATACATGGCCGTCGGATCGCAGCCATGCGGCAGCGTGGGTGGCACCGGTGTGTTGTTGCAACTCCTGTCGCAGTTGCAGTTGCACGAAGGCGGCCTGGATCACGTCGGTATGGAAGCTGGCATCACTCTGCACCGGTGCCGGCAGGCGCATCACCTGCTCCAGCGATTCGGTGCCGCACAGCCCGCAGCCGGTGCGCCCGGCCAGCGAGCGGCGCCGGTCCTTGAGCCGCATGAAGGCTTCCGACGCAATCTCCAGCTGCACCGCGATGCCATGCTCACGCATGTCGATGTCGATGCCGTAGACGTCGCTGGCACGAGCGACGATGCCTTCGCTCAGGCTGAACCCGAGTGCAAAGTCTTCCAGGTCGGCCGGCGTGGCCAGCATCACCGCGTGCGAGATGCCGTTGTACACCAGCGCGACCGGCACTTCCTCGGCCACTTCATCGGGGCTCAGCATCAGCTCGCCGCTACGCCAGCGGCTGACGGCGAAGGTGCTGTGGGTGGCGGGCACGGCGTCTTCCGCCGCGGCCGGAACGACTTCCGATGACTGCATGCAGCGCATCATGGCGTGGTCCTCCGCTCAGCCCGCGGCCTGCGCCGGGTCGGCGCTGGCGGCTTCCAGCAGTTGCAGCTGCTGGGTGTTGAACTCCTGGTACTCCCGCTGCCACGCCGACGGCTGCGCCACCGGCAGCACCTGCACCGCGGTCACCTTGTACTCCGGGCAGTTGGTGGCCCAATCGGAGTTGTCAGTGGTGATCACGTTGGCGCCGGACTCCGGGAAGTGGAAGGTGGTGTAGACCACGCCCGGCTGCATGCGCTCGCTGACGATCGCGCGCAGCACTGTCTCCCCTGCCCGGCTCTGCACGCCGACCCAGTCACCATCCTTGACGCCGCGCTCTTCGGCATCGTGCGGATGGATCTCCAGCCGGTCCTCGGCGTGCCAGTAGACGTTGTCGGTCCGGCGCGTCTGCGCGCCGACGTTGTACTGCGACAGGATGCGCCCTGTGGTCAGGATCAGCGGGAAGGCGCGCGTGATCTTCTCCGTGGTCGGCACGTACTTGGTGATGATGAACTTGCCCTTGCCGCGCACGAAGGCGTCGATATGCATGGTCGGCGTGCCTTCCGGCGCGTCGGCATTGCACGGCCACTGGATGCTGCCCAGCTCGTCCAGGCGCTTGTAGCTGACGCCCGAGAACGTGGGCGTCAGGCGCGCGATCTCATCCATGATCTCGGACGGATGCTTGTAGTCCATCGGATAGCCCAGCGCATTGGCCAGCAGGATGGTGGCTTCCCAGTCGGCATAGCGCGCCTTGGGCGGCATCACCTTGCGCACGCGCGAGATGCGGCGCTCGGCGTTGGTGAAGGTACCATCCTTTTCCAGGAACGACGAGCCTGGCAGGAACACGTGCGCGTACTTGGCGGTCTCGTTCAGGAAGATGTCCTGCACCACGATGCATTCCATCGACGACAGCGCTTCCGATACGTGCTGCGTGTTCGGGTCGGACTGGACGATGTCCTCGCCCTGGCAGTACAGGCCCTTGAAGCTGCCGGCCAGCGCGGCTTCGAACATGTTCGGGATACGCAGGCCCGGCTCGGGGCTGATCTCGACGTTCCACGCGGCTTCGAACAGGCCGCGCGTGGTCGAGTCCGATACGTGGCGATAGCCCGGCAGTTCATGCGGGAACGAACCGATATCGCATGAGCCCTGCACATTGTTCTGCCCGCGCAACGGGTTCACGCCCACGCCTTCGCGGCCGATATTGCCGGTGGCCATGGCCAGGTTGGCAATGCCCATCACGGTGGTGGAGCCTTGCGCATGCTCGGTCACGCCCAGGCCGTAGTAGATCGCAGCGTTGCCACCAGTGGCGTACAGGCGCGCGGCACCGCGCAACTGGTCAGCCGGAATGCCGGTGACGCTTTCCATGGCCTCCGGCGAGTTCTCCGGCAGCGCAACGAAATCGCGCCATTGCTGGAAGGCACGGTCCTCGCAGCGCTCGGCGATAAATGCTTCATTGAGCAGGCCTTCGGTGACGATCACGTGGGCCAGCGAGGTCACCAGCGCAACGTTGGTGCCCGGGCGCAGCTGCAAGTGATAGTCGGCGCGGATATGCGGCGAGTCCACCAGGTCGATGCGGCGCGGATCGACCACGATCAGCTTTGCGCCGGCGCGCAGGCGCTTCTTCATGCGCGAGGCAAACACTGGATGGCCATCGGTCGGGTTGGCGCCGATGACCATGATCACGTCGGCCTTCTCCACCGACTTGAAGGTCTGCGTGCCGGCCGATTCGCCCAGGGTCTGCTTCAGGCCGTAGCCGGTCGGCGAGTGGCACACGCGCGCGCAGGTGTCGACGTTGTTATTGCCGAAGGCGGCGCGAACCAGCTTCTGGACCAGATAGCCCTCTTCATTGGTGCAGCGCGACGAGACGATGCCGCCGATGGAGTCCTTGCCATGCTTCGCCTGGATGCGCTTGAACTCCGACGCAGCGTAATCGATCGCTTCTTCCCACGACACTTCGCGCCAGGGATCGGTGATCTTCGCCCGGATCATCGGCTTGAGGATGCGGTCCTTGTGCGTCGCATAGCCCCAGGCAAAGCGGCCCTTGACGCAGGCATGGCCTTCGTTGGCCTTGCCGTCCTTGTACGGCACCATGCGCACCACTTCATTGCCCTTCATCTCGGCCTTGAACGAACAGCCCACGCCGCAATAAGCGCAGGTGGTCACGGTGCTGTGCGAGGGCTGGCCCAGCTTGATGACGGAGGTCTCGGTCAGCGTCGCGGTCGGGCAGGCCTGCACGCACGCGCCGCACGAGACGCAGTCCGATTCCATGAACGACTGACTGGTGCCCGGCGACACGCGCGACTCAAAGCCGCGGCCGCTGATGGTCAGCGCGAAGGTGCCCTGCGTTTCCTCGCAGGCGCGCACGCAGCGGTTGCAGACGATGCACTTGGAGGGGTCGTAAGTGAAGTAAGGATTGGACTCGTCCTTCTTCATCTGCGTGTGCGTCGCGATCGGCGCGGATTCCGGGCCGCCGTCGTTGTAGCGCACTTCACGCAGACCGACCACGCCAGCCATGTCCTGCAGCTCGCAGTTGCCGTTGGTTGGGCAGGTCAGGCAATCGAGCGGGTGGTCGGAGATATACAGCTCCATCACGCCGCGGCGCAAATCGGCCAGCTTGTCGCTCTGGGTCTTGACCTTCATGCCGGCTTCTACCGGCGTGGTGCACGATGCCGGATAACCGCGGCGCCCTTCGATCTCGACCAGGCACAGGCGGCAGGAGCCGAAGGCTTCGAGGCTGTCGGTGGCGCACAGCTTGGGGACGGCAATCTGCGCTTCCATCGCGGCGCGCATCACCGAGGTGCCGGCGGGCACGGTGACGCTGACGCCATCGACCTCCAGGGTGACCAGTTCAGTGGATTCGCTGGCGGGGGTGCCGAAATCGATCTCGTTGCGGGCGTTCATGGTGGTTTGTCTCCCGTGTCTCTTGCTGGACCTGGCGTTCAGGCGGCCTTGGCCGGATTGGATGCGAGGCCGAAGTCCTCGGGGAATTCATTCAGCGCGGACAGCACCGGGTACGGCGTCATGCCGCCCATCGCGCACAGCGAGCCGCTGAGCATGGTGTCGCACAAGTCGCGCACCAGCGCGACGTGCTTGACCGGCTGCTCGCCGGCAATGATGCGGTCCATCACTTCGACGCCGCGGGTCGAGCCGATCCGGCATGGCGTGCACTTGCCGCACGATTCGATCGCGCAGAACTCCATCGCATAGCGGGCCTGCTTTGCCATATCGACGGTTTCGTCGAACACCACGATGCCGCCATGACCCACCACGCCGCCGAACGCGGCATAGGCCTCATAGTCCAGCGGCACATCGAAGCGCGACTCCGGCAGGTAGGCGCCCAACGGCCCGCCCACCTGCACCGCGCGGATGGCGCGGCCGCTGCGCGTGCCGCCGCCGTAGTCGACCAGCAGCTCGCGCAGCGTGACGCCGAACGCCTTCTCCACCAGCCCGCCCCGCTTGATGTTGCCGGCCAGCTGGAACGGCAGCGTGCCGCGCGAACGGCCCATGCCGTAGTCGCGGTAATACTGCGCGCCGCGCGCAAGAATCACCGGCACGGTGGCCAGCGAAATCACGTTGTTGATCACCGTGGGCTTGCCGAACAGCCCCTGCAGCGCGGGCAGCGGCGGCTTGGCGCGCACCACGCCGCGCCGGCCTTCCAGGCTTTCCAGCAGCGCGGTTTCCTCGCCGCAGACATAGGCGCCGGCGCCCTTGCGCACTTCCAGGTGGAAGCGCTTGCCGCTGCCGCGGATATCGTCGCCAAGCCAGCCCGCCGCGTTGGCGATGCCGATCGCGCTTTCCAGCACGGCAATCGCGTGCGGGTACTCGGAACGGCAGTAGATGTAGCCCTGCTCCGCGCCCACCGCCAGGCCGGCAATGGTCATGCCTTCGATCAGCATGAACGGATCGTCTTCCATCACCATGCGGTCGGAGAACGTGCCCGAGTCGCCTTCGTCGGCATTGCAGACGATGTACTTGACCGCGGATTGCGCGCCCAGCACGGTCTTCCACTTGATGCCGGTCGGGAACGCCGCGCCGCCGCGGCCGCGCAGGCCGGAATCGGTGACCTCCTGCACGATCTCGGCGGGCTGCATCGACAGCGCCCGCTCCAGGCCGGCGAAGCCCTCATGCGCACGGTAGTCGTCCAGCGACAGCGGATCGGTGATGCCGACGCGCGCGAAAGTCAGGCGCTCCTGCTGCTTCAGGAAAGGGATCTCTTCGGTCAGGCCCTGCGACAGCGCGTGATCGCCGCCTTGCAACAGGCCAGCGTCGAACAGCGCCGGCACGTCTGCGGCGCTGACCGGGCCGTAGGCCACGCGGCCGCTTCCGGTCTGCACCTCAACCAGCGGCTCCAGCCAGAACATGCCGCGCGAGCCGTTGCGCACGATGCGCACATGCTCGCCGCGCGCAGCGGCCTCGCTCGCGATGGCGCGGGCGACTTCATCCGCGCCCAGCGCCAGCGCGGTGGAATCGCGCGGCACGAAGATGGTGGTGATCGTGATCATGCCTGTGCCTCCGCCGCTGCCGTGCCTTCCGTCGAAACCGCGCGCAGCGATCCCACCAGCGCGTCGAAGCGCTTCGCGTCGACATAGCCGTGCAGTTGCTCGCCGACCATCACCGCCGGGCCGCAGGCGCACTGGCCCAGGCAATAAACCGGCTCCAGCGTCACCTGCCCGTCCGCGCTGGTTTCATGGAAGCCGCAGCCGAGGGCGCGCTTGGCATGTTCGGCCAGCGCTTCGGCGCCGACCGACTGGCAGGCTTCGGCGCGGCAGACCTGCACCACATGGCGCCCGGCCGGCTGCTGGCGGAAGTGGTGGTAGAAGGTGATCACGCCATGCACCTCGGCGCGCGACAGGTTCAGCGCGCGGGCGATCACGGGCACGGCGGCGTCGGGGATATAGCCCTGTGTGTCCTGGATCTCATGCAGGATCGGCAGCAAAGCTCCCGGCATATCCTGGCGTGCCGCCACGATGGCGGCGATGCGCGTGGCATCGGCGGATGCCGGCGGCGCGTGGGGGGCAAGTTCTGGCATAGCGTCTCCTGTGAGGCGTCGCACAGACCGGCAGTGCGGCCTCTTATATGCTATTTTTTTCCTATTTACGGGCATTGACGTCGCCGCTTTTCCCGTTTGAAGGACTATATGAGAGTGACAGCGCCCCTTCAATAAGCTATTTTCTACATATGATCCGCATTTCGATCCACCCGCACCTGCAGATCCGGGACGACGCCAGCCCCGGAGGGGAAGCGCTGGACGTGTCCCGGCTGGTGGCCCTGCTTGGCCATATCGAGGAATCCGGCAGCATCAGCCAGTCGGCACAGGCGGTATCGCTGTCCTACCGCTACGCCTGGGGCATCCTGCGCGATGCCGAGGCCCTGTTCGGCGGCCCGCTGATCGACAAGACGCGCGGGCGCGGCAGCGCGCTGACGCCGCTGGCGCAGCAGCTGGTGTGGGCCAGCAAGCGCATCGGCGCGCGGCTGTCGCCGACGCTGGACAGCCTGGCGTCCGAGCTGGAGATCGAGCTGAAGAAGCTGATGGAGCAGCCCGAAGCCACGGCGCGCCTGCATGCCAGCCATGGCTTCGCGGTGGCGGCGCTGCGCGACTACCTGGACGAGCACCAGGTGCGCCATGACATGAAGTACTGCGGCAGCGTCGAGGCGGTGGCGGCACTGGCCGAAGGCGCGTGCGATATCGCCGGCTTCCATGTGCCGGTGGGCGAGTTCGAGCACGGCATGTGGCGGCACTTCACCACCTGGCTCAAGCCCGACACCCACTGCCTGGTGCATCTGGCGGTGCGCAGCCAGGGCCTGTTCGTGCGGCCGGGCAACCCGCTCGGCATCCGCACGCTGGAGGACCTGACGCGGCGCGAGGTGCGCTTCGTCAACCGGCAGGTGGGCTCGGGCACGCGGCTGCTGCTGGACCTGATGCTGGCCGCGCGCGGCATCGACACGGCGCGCATCGAGGGCTACAGCAACGGCGAGTTCACCCACGCCGCGGTGGCCGCGTATATCGGCAGCGGCATGGCCGACGTGGGCCTTGGTGTGGAAACGGCAGCGCGGCGATTCGGGCTGGAGTTCGTGCCCGTGATCAAGGAGCGCTATTTCTTTGCGATCGAGCGGGCGAAGCTGCGCAGCGCGGCACTGGCCGGCGCGGTGGACGCGCTCACCAGCGAGGCCTTCCGCCAGCGCGTCAATGCGCTGCCCGGCTATGACGGCACGCTGACCGGCACCGTGCTGACCTTGAAGGAAGCCTTCCCGGACTACGGCGCCACGCCACAGCGCTAGCGCTTGAGCAATGACAAGCGGTCAGGATGGTAGGCCCACTGCTCGTGGCCGGGGATCGGCCCCTTCGCTTTCAACAGCGGCAGCCAGTCCGAGCGCCGCGCCAGTTCGGCATTGAGCGCGATGAAGTGGCGCTTATCCTCCGGCAGGTCTTGCTCCGAGTAGATGGCACCGACGGGGCATAGCGGTACGCACATCGAGCAGTCGATGCACTGGTCAGGATCGATGGCGAGGAAGTTGGGCCCTTCGTGGAAGCACGACATCGGGCAGACTTCAACGCAATCGGTATGGCGGCACTGGATGCAGGCATCCGTCACGACAAAGGTCATGGGGCAGTTGCGGTACGGCAGGTAATGACCCGTCATCGTAACGCCCCGTTCGTGAGCGCGGGACGCGCCGCGTTGTGCGACTCCGTCAAATCCGCTGAAGGGCCGACGCCTGGCCCGGCCCGCGCGGCGCCGCGTCAGGCCATTTCGCGCATCAGTTCTTCCTTGCGCGCTGCCATGGTCTGCGCCACGTCGCGCAGATTGACCTTTTCCTTGATCACGTTCTTGAACAGCTCGCCTTCCTCCTCCTCGATATGGTGGGAGACGTACTCCGACAGCACCGTGTAGTTGGCCTCGAGCATGTCGCCAGCCGGATCGTCCTCGATCGTCGCGATCAGGTCCTTCGCCACCTGGTGCTCGACCTGGGCCTCATCCAGCATGTCGTCGATCTCGTCGCTGACGCCGCGCAGCGCCGGATAGAAGATCTCTTCCTCGATGGTGGCATGCACCGTGAGCTGGTGGCACACGTCCAGCGCGATCGCTTCCTTCTCGTCCCGATCCTCGGTGTCCTTGAACGCCTTGAACTGCTTCTTGACTGCGCGATGGTCGTCCATCAAGGCACCGAGGGCCTCGGCCTGGTCTGCGGGGATCTTCGACTTGTCCACGGTTTCCTCCTGGTGGAATCAGCCGGCACTCCGGCTTTGCCCCGCAGAGGAGGCAGATTCCGTGCCCGCGCCGCGCCAGCGCGGCGGCGCCAGCGCTGGCTGCGAACCCTGCCAGTCATTGCAATTCCTGCGCGAAGCCTTGTAATTGTGCCCGCGGCGCCGCGTCGGCCGGCCACGGTGGCTATCGCCTGCATACCGCGCATCTGCGGCCTTCCCCAGCCACGCCGTGCTGCGGGCAGGCGCGGCACGAAAGTTGCGGGCTGGCGCAGTAAGACGGACAGAGAGATCCCTGTCTGAAAAGCAACCGATACCGTACGGCGCACGCGCGTCGTCAATGACTACCATGACGACCACATTCCTCTACTCCAATTGTGCCGATGGCCACCCGGCTGTGATCGACGAACTGCAGACCGCAAACAAGGCCGGTTTCGGCGTGGACTTGCGCCATGCCTTCTGCGAAGAAGAGCCCGCGTCGGTGCCCGCGCTGCAGCGCCCGCGCCTGCGCGCGCTGCAGCAGCAGGTGCAGCCGGGCGACGCGGTCGTGTCGCTGCGGCTGTGCAGCCTGGGCTGGAGCGTGCCCGAGGTGTTGGCCACTATCCGGCGTTTCCGCCTGCTGGGCGTGGCGCTGTATTGCGAGCAGCTGTCTCGTGACGACCTGGCCGGCCCGACGCCGCCTGAGGCGTTCGAGGTGCTGCGCGCGGTCGCCGCGCTGGAGGGCGCCACCCGCAGCGTGCGCGTGCGCGAGAGCCTCGCTGCGGCCAAGGCCATGGGGCGCCAGGTGGGCCGACCGCCCAAGCACACGCCCGAACAGCGCAATGCCATCCTGAGCGCGCTGGCCGCAGGCTATTCGGTGAGCGAGACCGCAAGGCGCTTCAACACGTCGCGCCAAACCGTGCTGCGCATCCGCGCCGCCGAGCCGGTCGCCGAGCCTCATGCGGCCTCCGCCTACTTGACCGACGCTGAAGAATCCGCGACCGAAGCGGCCACAGAATGAGGCCGACAGCAGCGCGGCGCGCCGTGCCAACACCGCGCCAAAGGCCGCATCGCTGCAGGCATAGAGATCCAGTGCATCGAAGATCTGCGTGGCCAGCACCTTGTGCCCCGGCGCGATCACGATGAAGTGCAGGTGCGCCGGCCGCATATGGTGGCGTCCGTGCAGCCTGAGCCGTTCACCGCATGGCCCGTCGGTGGGTATGCCGTAGCCGGACGGCTTGACGCTGTCGAACCAGAAAGCACCGCGCCGCGTCAGAACGTATAGCCGAGCGCCAGATAGAGGAAGAGGGTGTTGTGGCCGCCGACGGCCCTCAGCGTGCGGCTCTCGTCGACGTACACCGCGCCACCATTGACCAGCACGTGCCGGCTCGCCAGCCATGCGAGATCCACGGAGAACTGGCTGCTGCTGTACTGGCCGGAGCGGCCCGCGGTGCCGGGAACGGGAATGCCTACCGAGGTATAAACCGCATCGTGCGTGGTGGCCCGCCAGATCAGGTCGCAGGCGAAGGTCACCTTGACGCCAGCCACAGTAACCAGCATCAGCGACGGCTGCAGATCCAGCACGT
The DNA here is from genome assembly GCF_003353055.1 of Cupriavidus lacunae. Classification (GTDB taxonomy): domain Bacteria; phylum Pseudomonadota; class Gammaproteobacteria; order Burkholderiales; family Burkholderiaceae; genus Cupriavidus; species Cupriavidus lacunae. The sequence continues at coordinate 52,663 of NZ_QKWJ01000039.1, read as the reverse complement.
TGGAGGCGCCGATCAGGCCGGCCTGGTTGAAGTAGGCCAGTTTGGGAAACAGGCCGTTGTAGGTGCCGATGGTGCCGTCGTGCGGATTGCGGTCACCACTGCCCATGGTGGCCTTGATGCCTGCGCGCGGCCGCCACGCGGACGCAGCGAAGGTGTAGCCGGTATCGGTCGAAAAGCCCCAGGCGCGGATCTGTTGCGCGGCCAGGCTGCCGAACTGGAACAGCGCCTCCCAGTCCCAGTCCCAGCGGCCGCGGCGGCCGAACAGGCGGCCCCCGACCGAATGCCGCCGCTCCGCACCGCTGCCATCGCTGAACAGCGCACGGTCATTCTCGAAGCCGAGGTAGTAGAGATCGGCGGAAGTCGCCGGCAGGAAGGTGGCCGGCAAGGTCCCATAGATGCCCCAGAAGCCCTGTGCCTGGTTGGGCCGGTCGTCGAAGCTGCCGTCCTTGAGCAGCACGGGACGCGTGGCAAAGGCATCCATGCGCACGCCGCCCAGGCTTGTACCAAGCCTCACGCCATCGAAAGCGCGGCGCACGTTCGGGGCATCGCGGATCGAGACCAGGCGCTGCGCGCCGAACGCCATTTCCTGGCGCCCCACGCGCACCAGCACCGGGTCCTGCGCGGGCGCGGGCAGCGGCACGCGCAGGTCGACGAATGCCTGCTGCAAGTCGAGCTGGTCCACGTAAGGCGGAGTGGTGACGTCCTTGCCCATGGCCACCTGGTTGCCCAGCTGCACGAACGCCCGCAGGGATTCACCGGCATGCAGGTCGGCATGCAGCAGCGCACGATGCAACAGGTACCCGTCGCCACGCGGACCGGGCACGCCGAAATTGCTGGCGGAGTAGTCCTCGAAACGCTCGCGGACCTCTCCACCGAAGCTGAGGAACCAGCCAGCGCTGCCCAGCGGCACATACTTGACCGGGTCCCAGAAATCCGCGCGCATGGCCGGATCACGCAGATAGCGGTAGTCCTCGTCATAGCGCAGCAGCTTGAACGGGGGCGGCACGCCCGGCACGGGCGGCAGCGGCTGCGCCATGGCGCAGCCTGCGGCGGCAAGCAGCATCAAGGCGATGCCATGCAGACAAGCCCATGCATGACGCGCAAGACATGCACCGGCGGCGCTGCAAGGAGAACATGCCTTCCATCTGGCCATCGGTCACCTGGCTGTGGGGAATGGCCGGCATGCAAAGTACACGAGGAGCACGGAGCGCTGGAGAACGCCCCGGAAACCGCGGCCGGATACGGATAAATATGGACGATCGCGCCGACGGATTCAAACCCCAGCCGGTCCGCACTCAAAAACAAAAAAGGGCCCGACGGCCCTTTTCTGCTGTGAGGACGATCCGTGGATCAGCCAGCGAAGTTCTTGCCGGCGAAGTCCCAGTTCACGACATTCCAGAATGCCTCGACGTACTTCGGACGGGCATTGCGATAGTCGATGTAGTAGGCGTGTTCCCACACGTCGCAGGTCAGCAGCGGCTTGGCGTCGGTGGTCAGCGGCGTGGCGGCGTTGGAGGTGGACACCAGGTCCAGCGAGCCGTCGGCCTTCTTGACCAGCCAGGCCCAGCCCGAACCGAAGGTGCCGACGGCGGTCTTGGTGAACTCTTCCTTGAACTTGTCGAACGAGCCCCACTTGGCGTTGATGGCATCGGCCAGGGCACCGGTCGGCTGGCCACCGCCGTTGGGCTTCATCGAATCCCAGTAGAAGGTGTGGTTCCACACCTGGGCGGCGTTGTTGAAGATGCCGCCCGACGACTTCTTGACGATCTCTTCCAGGCTCGAGTTCTCGAACTCGGTGCCCTTGATGAGGTTGTTCAGGTTGGTGACGTAGGTCTGGTGGTGCTTGTCATGATGGAACTCCAGGGTCTCCTTGGAGATGTGCGGAGCCAGGGCATCATGCGCGTACGGGAGCGGGGGGAGCTTGTGTTCCATTGTTCTGTCTCTGTGGGTTGGGGTTGTGGGTCCGGAACTGCCGATTGTAGGGGACTTGCAAGACCCGCGCAAACCACGGGACAAAGCCCCCTGCTCCGATGTTAGTTTGTCCGCGCGGGGGTTTCCGGGAGATTTCCGACCGGCCTGTCTGACGCGAATGGGAGGCGTTCCCGGCGCCGCGCGAGCGCTCAGAATTCCGGCAGCTTGGCCTGCACGCCGGCAATCGCCAGGTCGGCCACGCCCTCGGCCAGATGCGCCTCAACCACACTGCCGGCACGGATCTCGGCGGGCGAACGCAGCGCGCGTCCGCGCTGGTCGAGCAACACCGCATAGCCGCGTTCCAGCGTGCGCTGCGGCGCCAGCAATTCCAGCGCGCCGGCGCTGCGCGCCAGGCGCTGGCCGGCGCGTTCGTGCTGGCGCGCGGCGGCGGTTTGCAGCCGTTGCCACAGGCGTGTCACGTCGGCATGGGCCGCGCTCGCATCGGGGCGGCATGCACTCCAGCGCATCGCCAGCAGTTGTTGCCGGTGGCGTTGCGACACCACGGTGTCACGCAATGCCGACCGCAAGTGTCGCGCCAGATTGTCGACGCGTGCACGCCGCTCCTGCAATTGGGCCTGCGGGCTGCGCACGCGCCGCGCCAGCCAGTCCAGGTGCTGCGCGCGCAGGTCCATTCCACGCCGCATGCTTTGCGTGAGCGCGTCGCGCGCGCGCATGGCCTGCGCCAGCAGGTGCGCGCGATCGGGGCTGACCAGTTCGGCCGCGCCCGTCGGCGTGGGCGCGCGCACGTCGGCGACAAAGTCGGCGATGGTGAAATCGGTTTCGTGGCCCACGCCGGAGATGACTGGCAGCACGCAGCGTGCAATCGCCTGCGCCACCACCTCTTCATTGAACGACCACAGGTCTTCGATGCTGCCCCCGCCGCGGCACAGGATCAGCACATCGCATTCGCGCCGCGCGCCGGCCGCGTCGATCATGTCGGCAATCTTCTGCGCCGCGCCCGCGCCCTGCACCGGTACCGGATAGACCACCACCGGCACATGCGGCGCGCGCCGGCGCAGCGTGGTCAGCACATCGCGCAGCGCCGCTGCCTGCAGCGACGTGACCACGCCGATGGTGCGCGGGTGCGCCGGCACCGGGCGCTTGCGCTCCGGCGCGAACAGTCCCGCCTGCGCCAGCTTTTCCTTCAGCCGCAGGAAAGCCTCGTACAGGTTGCCCAGCCCCGCACGGCGCATCGCCTCCACGCCCAGCTGCAGTTCGCCGCGCGCCTCGTACATGGTGACCACGGCGCGCACTTCCACCGCCTCGCCCTCGCGCGGCTGGAAGTCGACATGCTGATTGCGCCCCCGGAACATCACGCAGCGGATCTGCGCCCGCGCATCCTTCAGCGAGAAATACCAGTGCCCGCTCGCCGCACGCGTGAAGTTTGAGATCTCGCCCCGTACCCAGGCGAGCGGAAAGCTGCGTTCAAGCACCCTGGCGATGCTGTGGTTCAACTCACCGACAGGGATGACATCGCGGCCGCTGCGCGGCGCGGTGGAGGAAGGGTCACGCGAAAAGTTCGGCAAGTCAGACATGGGGCACCGGCGGCGGGCGGCGTGAATGGGACATGTCCACAGCATAACCGCTATGTCAAGGGGGTACTGCTGATGCCGGCTGCCTGCCCCGAAAGCCGCATGAACTCGTGCAACCCTTTGATTCTTATGCGATTTAGAAGCGAAACAAAAATTAGGCAATATAACCAATTCTCTTTTGCATCAACTACTTACAGGGCGCCCGGCAGGCTTGTTCACAAAGTTATCCACAGCTTCTCTGGATAAGAGGCGCCGCAAGACCCACTTTTCTGGCGCGAGTGGCCCCTACCCCGCTTGCGCGCCGCCGGAAAGCGTCGCACCCGGAGCGTTGTAGGCGACGAGCAAAGTTCCAGGCCGGATCGGAAGCGTTATGCTGCGTTTGCACATTTTCCGGGCAGGTTTGGAGGAAGTCATAAAAATCAATGACTTGGATATCTTCTCCCGGATTTGTCCACAGGCCTTCCACAATCCTCTCCCTGCAGTCTGTGGAAAAACCCGGCTTCTGCCGCGCCAGCGCCTGGACCGCGCTCCAGGCGGGCTGATACACCCGTTTGCCTGTTTTTTAAGCACCCCCATGCACTGCCTTTAAAATCAATGGCTTAGGTGATCTCTCAGGCAGCTTTCCACAAGCCCTCCACAGCACTGTCCCGCTGCTGTGTGGAAAGCTGCACCAGGATGTGCGCCAGCAAACTGACGCACGCCGCACGTCTGTGGAAGGACATGGTTTTCAACGTGGACGATGCGCCGCAGGGCCGCTGGCAGGCTTTTGCACAAAATTTAAGCAGCGCCATCTTTATCTTTACAAATCAATGTGTTAGCAGGCTTGTCAGGCAGCTTTCCACAATCGATCCACAGCACTGTCCCTCCGCGCTGTGGAAAGTCCTGCCCGCGCGATGCGCGCCCGAGACAGCCGAGCATGCCGTCCCTTGCCGCGCGACAGGCCGCAGGTTAGAGTGGCGCCTGCTTTTTCAGAGCAATGCCGGAGCGCGCAGCAAGGCATCATGCAGACGCGCCTCAAGGCATGCCGACAGGTGGTTTGGGGTTTTGTTATTCGGTTGTCGATCCCGGGGGTCCAATTGTTTTCCATCATTCAAGCGGCCGGCTGGCCGATCTGGCCGCTGTTGCTCGCCTCGATCCTCGCGCTGGCGCTGATCGTCGAACGTTTTCTTACCCTCAAGCGCAGCAAGGTCCTGCCCGCCAAGCTTTATGAAGAAGCACTGGCGGCCGCGCAGCAACGCCGCGCCACGCCGGAAGTGGTCAACACGCTGGAACAGAATTCGCCACTGGGCCGGGTGCTGGCCGCCGGCCTGCGCCACGTGGTGCTGCAGCCGCATACGTCGCGCGATGCCGCCAAGGACGTGGTCGAGGAAGCCGGCCGGGTGGTCGCGCATGAACTGGAGCGCTACCTGAATGCGCTCGGCACGATTGCGTCGGTAGCTCCGCTGATGGGGCTGCTGGGCACGGTAATCGGCATGATCGAGATCTTCGGCAGCCAGGGCGGCACCGGCGCCAGCCCGGAGCAGCTCGCGCACGGCATCTCGGTGGCGCTGTACAACACCGCCTTCGGCCTGATCGTGGCGATCCCGGCGCTGGTCTTCTGGCGCTACTTCCGCCGCCGCGTGGACGACTACGTGGCCGAGCTGGAATTCCGCGCCACGTCGTTCCTCGACGCGATCCTGCCGCAACGCCGCGCCTGATCGCCGCCCGGAACCGAACACCATGCACTTCCGTTCCCGCCAGCGGCGCGAAGAGCCGGAGATCAACCTGATCCCGCTGATCGACGTGCTGCTCGTGATCCTGATCTTCCTGATGATCACGACCACGTACTCGCGCTTTACCGAGCTGCAGATCCAGCTGCCCACCGCCGAAGCCGAGCGCGCCCAGCAGCGGCCGCAGGAGATCGTGGTGTCGGTGTCCTCGCGCGGGGTCTACTCCGTGAACAAGCAGGTGATGGAGCAGAAGGACGTCACCAGCCTGGCCGACCAGCTGCGCGCCGCTGCGGGCACCAGCGCCGGCGGCAAGCCGCCGGTGGTGATCGTCAACGCCGACGCGCAGGCCAGCCACCAGGCCGTGATCAATGTAATGGAAGCCGCGCGGCTGGCCGGGCTGTCGCGCCTGACCTTCGCCACGCAGAGCGCGCAGCCGCGCTGATCCCCTGCCGCACAGGCGCATGCGGCCCGCGGGCTTGCCGCATGCGCTGTGCAATGCCCATAATGGTTGGGCCGCCCCGAGGGGCGAAGCCGCGAGCGCTCTACAATCGCTTCCCAATCACCGCCTTCCACCTCGGACCCACCGCCCGCCGCGCCCATGCCCGTTCCCCGACATGCCCTTGCCGACTTCGTGACCGCTCAGTGGCAACGCCGCGGCTGGTTCGCGTGGGTGATGCTGCCGTTCTCGTTGCTGTTCGGACTGATCGCGCGGGTGCGCCGCCATGGCTACCAGCGCGGCTGGTTCAAGTCGACGCGGCTGCCGATGCCGGTGGTGGTGGTCGGCAACGTGACCGTGGGCGGCACCGGCAAGACCCCGGCGGTGATCGCGCTGGCGCATGCGCTGGCCGAGGCGGGGCTGCGGCCCGGCGTGGTATCGCGCGGCTACGGCGTGCAACTGAAGCATCCACGCCGGGTGAAGCCGACCTCGAAAGCGTCCGACGTCGGCGATGAGCCGCTGCTGATCGCGCGCGCCACCGACGTGCCGGTCTGGGTCTTCCCCGACCGCGCGCTATGCGCGCAGGCCATGCTGGTCTCGCATCCTGGCGTCAACGTGCTGCTGCTCGACGACGGCCTGCAGCACTACAAGCTGCAGCGCGACTTCGAGATCGTGATGTTCGACACGCGCATGGGCGGCAACGGCCTGCTGCTGCCGGCCGGTCCGCTGCGCGAGCCGCTTTCGCGCCCGCGCGATGCCACCCTGATCAACGACCCCAACTTCCGCGCCGCGCCCGACCGTCCCGGCGTGTACGGCATGCGGCTGGAGCTGGACGACGCCTGGCAGCTCGCCGATCCCACCATGGCCCGGCCGGTCAGCGCCTTTGCCGGCCGGCGCGTGCTGGCCGCGGCCGGCATCGGCAACCCCGAGCGCTTCTTCGCCAGCCTGCGCGGCGCGGGCCTGACGCCCAGGACACTGCCGCTGCCGGACCACTATGACTTTGTCGCCGATCCGTTCGTCGACCATCCCGACGCGCTCGATGCCGACGTGATCCTGATCACCGAGAAGGATGCCGTAAAATGCGAGCGCTTCGACGACCCGCGCATCTGGGTCGTCCCCACCAGGCCCGTGATCGATGCCGGCCTGATCGACAAAATCCGCCGCGCCGTGCAGGCGCGAATCAAACCCGCGCCGACCGTGCCGGCTGCCACGCCCGGCGCCGCCGGGCGCAATGAGGAACACCGAGATGGACAACCGGCTGCTTGAAATCCTGGTCTGCCCGCTGTGCAAGGGCAAGCTGGAATACGACCGCGCCGCGCAGGAACTGATCTGCCACGCCGACAAGCTGGCGTACCCGATCCGCGACGGCATCCCCGTGATGCTGGCCGACGAGGCCCGCCAGTCGGTGCCGGGCCGGGTTGTCAACCCGGTCAATCCGGACGCCCCTGCCACCGGCAACTGAGCGCGCGCCATGACTGTCCCGGCGTTCACCGTCGTCATTCCCGCGCGGCTCGCCTCGACGCGCTTGCCTGACAAGCCCCTGGCCGATATCGGCGGACGCCCGATGATCGTGCGCGTGGCCGAACGCGCGCATGCGTCGTCGGCACAGCGCACCGTGGTCGCCACCGATGCACCCGCGGTGGCGCAGGCCTGCGCCGCGCATGGCATCGAAGCCGTGCTGACCCGCGCCGACCACCCTTCCGGCACCGACCGCTTGTCGGAAGTCGCGGCCCGGCTGGGCCTGGCCGACGACGCCATCGTGGTCAACGTGCAGGGCGACGAGCCGCTGATCGAACCGTCGCTGATCGACGAGGTGGCGCTGCACTTGGCGCATCACGCCGACTGCGCCATCGCCACCGCTGCGCATCCGCTGCAGGACATCGCCGAAGTCTTCAATCCCAACGTGGTCAAGGTGGTGTGCGACGCCGCCGGCCGGGCGCTGTATTTCTCGCGCGCGCCGATCCCGTGGGCCCGCGATGCCTGGTCGGGCGTGCCGGCCGTGCCCGCCGCGCTGGCCCAGGTACCACTGCCCGCCATGCCGGTGCTGCGCCATATTGGCCTGTACGCCTATCGCGCCGGCTTCCTGCGCCGCTTCCCGACCCTGGCGGCGGCGCCGCTGGAGCAGACCGAGGCGCTCGAGCAACTGCGCGCCATGTGGCATGGCGAGCGCATTGCGGTGCTGCAGACCAGCGCCGCGCCAGCCCCCGGCGTCGACACCCCGGCCGATCTGGAACGGGTGCGCGCGCTGTGGGCGCGGTCGATGGCCCAGGAAGGACCCTGATAAAAATGCCCACGCGGGCGCCTACCCGCTCAGGTTCATACTGCTGCAACCTGAACCGGGGGGCGGATTTCGGGCCGATTTCGCGCCGCCTCATGGCATAATGCTTGCCGATACAGGGCCGCCCGGCTGGTACGAGCAATCGCACCGCCGGCCAAGGCTCGGTGGGGAGATAAAGATAGAGCCCGTCCGGTCGCCGCGCCGCCATCCCCCTGGCAGCCGCAGCCGGCCGTACGCGTGGGCGCGCCTGAGCAGTGCCCACGCTGAACGCAGTCAGAACGCAACAGGACCGCAGTAAGTCCTGCGTCAAGTTACGGCGTTACCCTCCTTCTGATCTCCCGCCATACCAGATTAAAAACTCTGAGGACCCGTAAATGCGTTTGATCCTGTTGGGCGCGCCTGGCGCCGGCAAAGGCACGCAAGCCAAGTTCATCTGCGAGAAGTTCGGCATTCCGCAAATCTCCACGGGCGACATGCTGCGCGCCGCGGTAAAGGCTGGCACCCCGCTGGGCGTGGAAGCCAAGAAGGTCATGGATGCGGGCGGACTGGTGTCGGACGACATCATCATCGGCCTGGTGAAGGACCGCCTGAAGGAAGACGACTGCAAGAACGGCTACCTGTTCGACGGCTTCCCGCGCACCATTCCGCAAGCCGAGGCGATGAAGGAAGCGGGCGTGGCGATCGACTACGTGCTGGAAATCGACGTGCCGTTCGACGCGATCATCGAACGCATGAGCGGCCGCCGCGTGCACGTGGCCTCGGGCCGCACCTACCACGTCAAGTACAACCCGCCCAAGGCCGAGGGCGTCGACGACGTGACCGGCGAGGCGCTGATCCAGCGCGATGATGACAAGGAAGAGACCGTCAAGAAGCGTCTCGATGTCTATTCGCAGCAGACGCGTCCATTGGTGGATTACTACTCGGACTGGGCTGCCAAGGGCGATGCTTCGGCCAAGGTGGCGCCGCCTAAGTATCGGAAGATTCTGGGGGTGGGGAATGTGGATGAGATTACTGGGCGGGTGTTTGAGGCGTTGAAGTAACTTTTCGCCTGCTCTGTTTGGTTTTATGAAAGCGGCCTTTGGGTCGCTTTTATTTTTTTGGCGATTGGATTTGGGATTGGTGTTGGTGGGTGGGGGTTACTGGTTGTTGGCTTGGGGATGTGGGTCGGGTTCGATGTTGTCGTAGGTTTAAGCGCCTGGTTCCGCCCTGCTGGGCGGGTCACTTTTTGTCCGAGCGACAAAAAGTAACCAAAAAACGCGTCGCCTCTGGCGGCTGGCCATCCATTCCACGGTGTTGGTCGTTCGGGCGGTGGTGATTTCCGTTCGATGGGGTTGGTGGTTCGACCCAGCTACGCACCCTGTCCGGTGCCTTGCGTCGACGGACTATTGGACGAACCCGACTTTAGGCTATTGGCAGCCTGCTAAGCACGTTATCGGTGGGACGCCTGCGGCTGCGCTGCGCGCACTCAGTATCGTAGGTCGGGTGCCCGGGCACGGAGTGCGTCGCTGCGCTCGCATTGGGCTGTCGGGATGCTGGGCCCAAAAAAAGAGCGCAATCAGAACGTGGGCGTCCGCCTGCCACGTTAGGGCCCGCGCGAAGCGCAGCCGTAGGCGTCCCACCGACGCGGTACTTAGCAGGCTGCCAACCGCCTAAAGTCGGGTTCGTCCAATAGTCCGTTGATGTGGGCACAGACAGGGTGCGTAGCAGGCCCGAACCACCCAACACGTCAAATGGAAATCACCACCGCCCGAATCACCAACACCGTGGAATGGATGGCCAGCCGCCAGAGGCGACGCGTTTTTTGGTTACTTTTTGTCGCTCGGACAAAAAGTGACCCGCCCAGCAGGGCGGAACCAGGCGCTTAAACCTACGACAACATCGAACCCGACCTACCTACCCAACCCCCCTCTTGCACATCCCCCACCACCCCGTAAAATACCGCCAACCAATTGACGTTTACGTAAACGGCAACAACCCCAAAGGAGACACCCCCAAAATGCAAATCCAGGGCAACGTATTCATCATCACCGGCGGCGCCTCGGGCCTGGGTGCAGGCACCGCCCGCATGCTGTCCGAAGCCGGCGCCAAGGTCGTGATCGCCGACCTGAACGAGTCCACCGGCCAGGCACTGGCGACTGAACTGGGCGGCCAGTTCGTCCGCTGCGACGTCACCTCCGAGGCCGATGGCCAGGCCGTGGTGGCCGCCGCCCAGGCACTGGGCCGCCTCTCAGGCATCATCAACTGCGCCGGCATCGCCACCGCCAACAAGACCGTCGGCAAAAACGGCCCGCACCCGCTGGACGCCTTCGACAAAACCATCCGTATCAACCTGGTCGGCACCTTCAACATGATCCGCCTGGCCGCCGCGGCCATGGTGCAGAACACCCCCGACAGCGAAGGCGAGCGCGGCGTGATCATCAATACCGCGTCGGTGGCGGCCTTTGACGGCCAGATCGGCCAGGCGGCCTATGCCGCATCCAAGGGCGGCGTGGTGGCGATGACGCTGGCGATCGCACGCGACCTGTCGCGCGACGGCGTGCGCTGCATGACCATCGCCCCGGGCATCTTCGAGACGCCGATGCTGCTGGGCATGCCGCAGGAAGTACAGGACGCGCTCGGCAAGATGGTGCCGTTCCCGCCGCGGCTGGGGCGCCCCGCCGAGTACGCCAAGCTGGCGCGCTCGATCATCGAGAACACCATGCTCAACGGCGAGGTGATCCGCCTGGACGGCGCGATCCGGATGCAGCCGAAGTAATTGACTGGAGCTGCCTGTTCAGCCAGGCAGCAGCATCACCAGCAGCAGCCCCGGTGCCGCCGCGGGCACCAGCGTCAGCTGCTCAAACTGCAGCGCGCCCTGCCGCGGATGGCGAAAGCCGCGTCGCCCGCCCTCGCGGTCTTCCACGTCCTGCGACAGCCAGGCATCGCGGAAGGCCGCGCTCTCTGCCAGCAGCCCCTCGATCAACGCGCGCGTCGGCGCCTCGTCGGCGCGGCGGATGCTGTGCGCGCGGAATTCCGCCACCAGCCGTGCCGCGCGGTGCGGCCAGTCTTCCACCAGCGCCTGCAGCCCCGGCGACAGGAACATCGCGCGCAGCAGGTTGCGCTCGGCGCTGGCGGCGTCGAGCCAGCCGATGAACAGGTCTGCGGCCGCGTCGTTCCACGCCAGCGCGGTCCATTGCCGGTCGAGCAGGTAGGCCGGGCCGCCGATGGCATGCACGCTGGCCAGCACTGCCAGCGGCACGGCCTCGCCCGCGGCTTGCTGCGGGTCACGGCGGCCCGCCAGTTCGAACAGGTAGGCGCGCTCCGCGCGCGACAGCCGCAGCGCGGCGGCCAGGCTGGCCAGCGCGCGGGCCGACAGCGATACCGGCCGGCCCTGCTCCAGCCATGTCACCCAGGTCGTGCTCAGGCCCGCCAGTTGCGCGACTTCCTCGCGGCGCAGGCCGGGCGTGCGGCGGCGCCGCCCAGGCGCGAGGCCCACGTCGGCTGGCGTCAGCCGTTCGCGGTGTGCGCGCAGGAAAACCCCCAGCACGGATTCGCGCGACGATGGCGATGCGGGGGGTGGATCGGCAAGCTCGACAGGCAAGGACATAACAGGCTGGTGGCGTTTATACCAGGATAAATCGGTAACTTGTACCGGGAATATGGCCCGCCTACAGTATGCCGAACCCGCCTCGCGGGCAAGTCCCTCCCCAACAAGAAGGCCGCCCGCCGACCCGGGCGTGGCCCAAGGAGCCCAGCACCATGCAACAACAGGAACTCGTCGCCGCCCAGTTCGGCGCCACCGCCAGCGCCTACCTCACCAGCGCCGTCCACGCCAGCGGCGCGGACCTGCAGCAACTGAAGGACGAACTGGCCGCGCTGATCCCTGAAGCCAACCGTCCGCGCAGCCGCGTGCTCGACCTGGGCTGCGGCGCCGGCCATGCCAGCTTCGCCGCAGCGGCGGTTGCAGGGGAAGTGACGGCTTATGATCTGTCGGCGGGAATGCTGGCCGTGGTCGATGCCGCGGCGCGCGAGCGCGGGCTTGCCAATATCCGCACGCGCCAGGGCGCGGCCGAGCAGCTGCCGTTCGACGACGCCAGCTTCTGCGCGGTGGTCTCGCGCATGAGCGCGCACCACTGGCGCGACGTGCCGGCGGCCCTGGCCGAGATCCGCCGCGTGTTGAAGCCGGGCGGCAAGGTGGTGCTGATCGATATTGCCGGCGCGCCGGACCCGCTGCGCGATACCTGGCTGCAGTCGGTCGAGCTGCTGCGCGACCCCTCGCACGTGCGCGACTACACGCCGGCGGGCTGGCGGGCGATGTTCGAAGCGGCGGGATTTGGCGCCGATGCGATCGCCACATCGGACATCTGGCGCATCGGCATCGAGTTCGACAGCTGGGTCAAGCGCATGCTCACGGCGCCGGTGGCGGTGGAGGCAATCCGCCACCTGTGGCAGGTGGCGCCCGCGGAAGTGCGCGAGCACTATCGCGTGCAGGCCGACGGCAGCTTTGAACTGGAGGCGGTGATGGTCACCGCGCGTTGACGGAACGTGTCCGGATCAGGCCGCGGCACCCAGCGCGGGCGCCTCGGCCCGCACGGTCAGGCGGCGCACGAGATCCCACACCGCCGCCGCGGCCGGCGACAGTGAGCGGTCCTCGCGCCGGACCATGACGATGCTGCGCTCCTCGCGCGGCACCAGCGGGCGCCACACCAGCGGCGACGCCGCTGGCAGCGGCAGCGAGAACGACGGCAGCACCGAGGCGCCGATGCCGGCCTCGACCATACCGAACACGCTGGCCGAATGGCCCAGCTCCTGCACCACCTGCGGCACCACGCCATGGCGGCCGAATACGCGGTCGATCAGCGGCCGGCTGCCCGAGGCAAAGTCCAGCAGCACCAGCCGCATGCCATGCAGCGCCGCCCATGGCACCGATGTGGACTGCGCCAGCGGATGGTCGCGCCGGCACACGAAGCAGAACGGGTCGGTCGCCACCGGCTCCACCAGCAGGCCCTCGCGCACCAGCGGATCGATCAGCACGCCAAAGTCCACCGCGCCGGCGCGCACCTGCTCCAGGCCGTCGGCCTGGACGTTGTCGCGCACGGTCAGGCGGATCTCCGGGTATTGGGCAGCGCAAGCGGCAACGTACAGCGGCATCAGCCGGGCCGAGATGGTCGGCGCACCAGCTATCACCACTCGGCCGCGATAGCGTTCACCAAGCTGCCGCGTTTCTTCGAGAGTGTCGTCAAGCTGACCGAGCAGGCGCTCCAGCGCCGGAGCCAGCGCATGGCCGGCCTCGGTCAGCACCACCTCGCGCGTGGTGCGGTCCAGCAGGCGCACGCCAAGTGCTTCTTCCAGCTCTGCCACGCCGCGGCTGACCGCGGGCTGGGTCAGGCCGACCACATCCGCGGCCCGGCTGAAGCCGCCGGTATTGGCGACGGCCAGGAAGACGCGCAGCTGGCGCAGTGTGTAATTCATGCAACGATTGGATAAATAGATTCTATAAATGAATTTGCATTCTAGACCCGGCTATCGTCCAATACTAGGCAAAACCCTAGCCTTGCAGGATCCACCCGCAGTCATGTCTCGTATTGTCCGCAACCTCAAGAAGCTCTATGACCTGATCGACGGCTTTGTCCTCGTCATGCTGACCGCCATCGCGATCGCGCTGGTCGCCCCCGGAATCGGCTCCGGCAAAGGCCCGCTGCACCTGGGCGTGGTGACCAGTTTCGGCGTGGCGCTGGTGTTCTTCCTGCACGGTGCTGCGCTGTCGCGTGACAAGCTGGTGGCGGGCGCCAGGCACTGGCGCCTGCATGTCTTCGTGCAGGTCTTCACCTATGTGGTGTTCCCGGCCGTGGGCGCGCTGCTGATGCTGTCGCTGCGCCATACGCTGCCGCCCGACCTGCTGCTGGGCGTGTTCTTCCTGTGCGCGCTGCCGTCGACGGTGTCGTCGTCGGTGGCGATGACCTCGATGGCGCGCGGCAATGTCTCCGGCGCGATCTTCAACGCCACCATCTCGGGCCTGATCGGCATGCTGGTGACGCCGCTGCTGATGGGACTGGTGATCAGCGCCAGCGGCGCCTCGATGCCGCTGGGCAAGGCCCTCACCGGCGTGGCGCTGCAACTGCTGCTGCCGTTCGCGCTGGGGCAGCTGCTGCGCCCGCTGATCGGCAGCTGGCTGGCGAAGAAGAAGCACATCACCAACAAGATCGACCGCGGCGTGATCGTGCTGATCGTCTATTCGTCGTTCTGCGACGCCACCGCCGAAGGCCTGTGGCACCAGTACCAGTGGCAGACCATCGGTGCGGTGATGCTGATCGCGGCGGTGTTGCTGTTCGTGGTGCTGGGCTTTACCACGCTGACCGCGCGCCGCCTGGGCTTTTCCGTCGAGGATGAAATCACCGCGGTATTCTGCGGCTCGAAGAAGAGCCTGGCCAACGGCATCCCGATGGCCAAGATCCTGTTTGCCGGCCATCCGGCGCTGGGCCTGCTGGTGCTGCCGCTGATGGTCTATCACCAGCTGCAGCTGATCGTCTGCTCGGTGATCGCGTCGCGCTATGCCAACCGCGATGCCTTGCTGGAAGACCAGGCCGCGGCGCGGGCCTGAGGCACGCAGCCATAAAAAAAAACCGGGGCGTGCCCCGGTTTTTTTGCGCCCGCCAGATTCACACCGACGGATTCTTCGACAGCGGCGGATTACGCGCGAAGTACGACCGGATCCCGTTCAGGATCGCATTGGCCAGCTGCTCCTGGTGCGCGTTGTCATTGAGCTTGCGCTCTTCTTCCGGATTGCTGATGAAGGCTGTCTCGATCAGGATCGACGGGATATCCGGCGCCTTCAGCACCGCAAACCCGGCCTGCTCGACGCTGCCCTTGTGCAGCTTGTTGATGCCACCGATTTCGCCCAGCACGGCTTTGCCGACCTGCAGGCTGTCGTTGATCTGCGCCGTGGTGGACAGGTCCAGCAGCACGCGCGCGACCTGCGCATCCTTGTTGCCCATGTTGGCGCCGCCGATCAGGTCGGCGGCGTTTTCCTTGTTGGCCAGCCAGCGCGCCGCGGTACTGGACGCGCCGCGCTCGGACAGCGCGAACACCGATGCGCCACGCGCCTCGGGCGACAGGAAGGCATCGGCGTGGATCGACACGAACAGGTCGGCCTGCACCCGGCGCGCCTTCTGCACGCGCACGTTCAGCGGCACGAAGAAGTCGGCGTCGCGCGTCATCATTGCGCGCATATTGGGCTGGGCGTCGATCTTGGCGCGCAGCCGGTGTGCGATCTGAAGCACCACGTCCTTCTCGCGCGAGCCCGCTGCACCGATCGCGCCCGGGTCTTCGCCGCCGTGGCCGGGATCGATCGCCACGGTCAGCAGGCGGCGCATCTTGAAGGGCCGCTCGGCAGTGGGATTGTCGCGCGCGACCGGGGGCACCACCGGGGCATTGGGGGTCGGCACCGGCGGTGCCGACGGCCTGGGCCGGGCCGAGGCCACCGGTGGCGGCAGCGGCGCGGTGGTGGGCGGCACGTCGCCCTTCTCGTCGAAGCGGCGCACCAGCGCGCCGATCGCGTCTTCCTCGGCACCGGCCGGGGCGCCGGCGATGCCTTCCGAGCCCGGCGCCGGGTCCGAGGTGGCGAAGCGGCGCTGCTTTTCCTCGGTGTCCCGCACCAGCTTCCAGAGCGGATCGGGCGGATTGACCGGGTACAGATCGAACACCAGCCGGTTGCGGTAGCTGCCGATGGGCGCCAGCGTGAACACCTGCGGCGCCACGTTTTCCTTCAGGTCGAACACCATGCGGACCACGCGCGGGCGGTTCTGGCCCACGCGCACGGTCTGGATATACGGGTCGTTCGGGGTGATCTTGGCCACCAGCTCGCGCAGCGTGGGCGACAGGTCCAGGCCGTCGATGTCCACCACCAGCCGGTCGGGGTCGTGGATCATCTGGTGCACCGCGGCCAGCGGCGAATCGGATTCGATGGTGACGCGGGTGTAGTCCTCGGCGGGCCACACACGCACCGCGACAATGCCGGCGCCAAATGCGATCTGCGGGCCGGCGAGGGTCAGCACGGCCGTGCCTGCGCCCAGCTTCAGTGCCTGCGCCATCCATTTGCGGCGCGCCTGCAGCAGGCCGTCGGGTCCATCGGGGCGGTCAGTGGCAAGTCGCTTGATCAGCATGCGTTCAGCAAGGTAAGTCCAGTGGGAGTATAGGCGCGCATCGTCGCGCTCCGCCGTTCGCCGGCATCATCGGCCCCGGCCATGTCCGATTGGAGCAACACATGGAGATCCGGTTCCCCGAGCAGGCGGCCGGCCTTTTCCGGCCATTCGACCAGGTTGAAGGCCGGTTCGGCGAAGCAGTCGCGAAAACCCGCGTCGATCCATTCTTCGGGATCGGCAAAGCGGTACAGGTCGAAGTGGTAGACGGTCAGCGGCGAGCCGTCGGCGCGGGCCACCTCATAGGGCTCGCACAGCGTGTAGGTGGGGCTGCGGACCTTGCCCGCATGGCCCAGCGCGCGCAGGATCGCGCGCGACAGCGTGGTCTTGCCGGCGCCCAGGTCGCCGGACAACTGCACATGCACCGTGCGCCGCGGCATGGCCTGCACGGCGGCGGCCAGCGCGGCGCCCAGGCGCGCGGTGGCGGCTTCGTCGGGCAGCGTCAGGGTGCGTTCTTCGAGCAAGGGCATTGCGTACAATTCAGGAATGATCGACCGTGTAGCCTCAGGGCAGGCAGATGCGCCGCCCGCCCCCGTTTCAGTTTCGGACACCACCGGCCATCGGGCCGCGGGCCCCGGGGAACTTGCGGCGCTGGCCGCATCGATCCGCGCATGGGGCGCGGAGCTGGGCTTTGCCTCGGTGCGCATCGCGGATGTCGACCTCAGCCATGCCGAGCCCGGGCTGATGGCGTGGCTGGCGCAGGGCTACCACGGCGACATGGATTATATGGCGAACCACGGTCTGCGGCGCGCCCGCCCGGCCGAACTCGTGCCCGGCACGGTACGCGCGATCGTGGCTCGCATGCCGTACATTCCCGCTGCCGGCGCTCAGGCCGGTGCCGCCGACTGGCGCCGGCACGAGCTGGCGCGGCTGGACGATCCGGCCACCGCGGTGGTGTCGCTGTACGCGCGCGGCCGCGACTATCACAAGGTCCTGCGCAGCCGCCTGCAGCAACTGGCCAGCCGGATCGAGGCCGAAATCGGAAAATTCGGCTACCGCGTCTTTACCGATTCCGCACCCGTCATGGAAGTGGCGCTGGCCAGCCAGGGCGGTCTCGGCTGGCGCGGCAAGCATACGCTGCTGCTGGACCGCGACGGCGGCTCGATGTTCTTCCTGGGCGAGATCCTGGTCGACATCCCGCTGCCGGCCGACCCGCCCGAGTCCGGCCACTGCGGCAACTGCCACCGCTGCATCGACATCTGCCCCACGCGCGCCATCATCGCGCCCTACCGGCTGGATGCGCGCCGCTGCATCTCCTACCTCACCATCGAGCACAAGGGCCCGATCCCGGTCGAGTTCCGCGCGCCCATGGGCAACCGCGTCTACGGCTGCGACGATTGCCAGCTGGCCTGCCCCTGGAACAAGTTCGCGCATGTGGCCTCGGTGCCGGACTTCGACGTGCGCAACGGGCTGGACGCGCCCGACATGGTGGCGCTGTTCCAGTGGACCGAAGCGGACTTCAACCAGCGGCTCGAAGGCAGCCCGATCCGCCGCATCGGCCATGAGCGCTGGCTGCGCAACCTGGCGGTGGGGCTGGGCAACAGCCTGCGCGCGGCCTTGTCGGGCACGCGCGCGCAAGATGCGGCACTGGCCGCGCGCATCCGCGCGGCGCTGCTGGCGCGGCGCGAGACAGCCTCGCCGCTGGTGCGCGAGCATATCGACTGGGCCCTGGCGCAAGGCGGTCCGCCGCCGGAACGGGTCAGCTGAGATCCACAGAGGTCAGCTGACCAGCGCCAGCCACAGCGGCGTGGTCACGATCGCCGCCACCGTCATCAGCGAAATCGTCGCCGCCACCATCGGCCCGTTGCCGCCCATGCGCACGGCCAGGATATAGGCACTGGACGCGGTGGGCAGCGAGGCATACAGCACCACGATCTGGTACTGCAGCGCGGTCAGCGGCAGGTGCCGTCCCACCAGCCAGGCTACACACGGCATCGCCAGCAGCTTGACCCCGGTCCACCATGCCACCGGCCCGGCGGTGCCGGTGGCGCCGCTCATCTGCAGCCCGGCCCCCACGGTCATCAGCCCCAGCGCGGTCGAGGCCGAACCGAGCCGGTTCAGCGTCATGCCCAGCACCTCGGGCGCGTGCAGCCCCAGCAGGTTGGTCGCGAGGCCACCGGCGGTGGCCAGTATCAGCGGGTTGCGCGCCAGCTCCTTCCACAGCGCGGTCTGGCCGTGCCGCGCCAGCGCCCACACCGCCGCCACATTGCACAGCGGCACCGTGCAGCCGACGATCACCGCCATCAGCGCCAGCCCCTCGGAGCCGCCCAGGCGCGACGCCAGCGCCAGCCCGATATAGGAATTGAAGCGGAACGCGGTCTGCAGGCCTGAGGCAAAGCTCAGCGCGTCCGGCCGCAAGACCCATTTGACGGCGTAGCCGCCGGCCATGCCGGTGGCCATCACCAGCAGCGCCAGCCCCAGCATGGCCGAGGTCGAGGAAAAGTCCAGCACCGCGGTATTGGTCGACTGCAGCAGCAGCGCCGGGAACAGTACGAAGTAGACCAGGCGCTCCACGCCGCCCCAGAAGGCACGGTCGAAGGGGGAGTAGCGCACCAGCAGCCAGCCGATGAGGATCAGGCTGAAGTCTGGGACCAGCAGGAGGGCAGAAGACATTTATCGTTGTTGTGTGGCGGTGGCATGACGCGGCGGCAGCGACGGCGGGGGCAGATAACGGCGGAAAAACCGGAATGTGCAGACTAGGGCCGATACGGATAGGTATTTTTCCAGATTTGGGCCAGCATGGCATGCCAAGTTGTACGCCTGCCGCCATGTTGTTCCGCACCCGGTCCGCGCCACCGCGCCCGGACACCCTCCTCCGCCCCGGTTTTTGCCCCGGTTCCCGCCCTGGTCTGCACCCGGGCCGCTGGCTGCGCCTGGCCGCCGTGCTGGTGGCGCTTTGCGCCGCCACGGCTACGGGCGCCGTACCCCTGCCGGCGCGCTCGGTGGAGATCGAAGGGGTACGTTTTGACGATGCGGCGCGCGTGGGTGGCAAGGAACTGCAGCTTAACGGCACCGCCCTGCGCGCGGGCTTTCTGGCCAAGGGCTATGTCGCCGCCCTGTACCTGCAGGAACGGGCCCGCAATGCGGCCGTCGTGCTGGGCACACCCGGCGCCAAGCGCCTGCAGTTGCGCATGCTGCGCGAGAGCGAGCCGCCGGCCTTCATGCGCGCCATCCGCCAGGGCCTGCGCAACAACCACAGCGAGCAGCAGATGCTGGGGCTCGCCACGCGGCTGGAACAGTTCGAGCGCACCCTGGGTGAGGTCGGCACCGCACACAAGGGCGACGTGATCAACCTGGATTTCTCCCCGCAGACGGGAACCGTGGTCGCCATCAATGGCACGCCGCGCGGCCGGCCGATTCCCGGCGAAGACTTCTACCAGGCCGTGCTGCGCGTGTTCCTGGGCGAGCGCCCGGTCGACGCCGACGTCAAGCGCGGGCTGCTGGGCGGCTGACACAAATTACGCTGCCGACGCGCTGCCCCACCTGTGGCACTGCGCCGGTTTCTTTGCTGCCGGGCGGCACCCTGCCCGGACTTCTGACGGGAGACAAGATCTCATGCAAGCTGGCAAACTCGCACTGACCCTGGCCCTGGCGGCCGCCGCCACCGCGGCGCAAGCCCAGAGCTACCCGACCAAGCCGATCCGACTGATCATTCCGTTCGCACCCGGCGGCACCACCGACATCGTCGGCCGCGGCGCTGCGGACCAGATGAGCCGCATCCTGGGCCAGCCGGTGGTGGTGGAGAACCGCGCCGGCGGGGGTGGTTCGATCGGCGCGGACGCGATTGCCAAGGCCGCGCCGGACGGCTACACCATCGGCATCTCCACGGTCTCGACCATGGCCGTGAACCCGGCCTGCAACCCCAAGCTGTCGTACGACCCGATCAAGGACTTCAAGCCCATCACCAACCTGGCCAACGTGGCCAACGTGATCGCCGTGAACCCGAACTTCCCGGCCAAGGACTACAAGGAGTTCCTGGCCGTGCTGAAGGCCCACCCGGGCAAGTATTCCTACGCCTCGTCGGGCACCTGCGGCTTCGGCCACATGCTGGGCGAGCAGTTCAAGGTCTCGACCAAGACCTTCATGGTCCATATCCCCTACCGCGGCGCAGGCCCGGCACTGAACGACGTGCTGGCCGGCCAGGTGCCGATCATGGTGGACAACCTGCCCTCATCGATTCCATACATCAAGGCCGGCAAGCTGCGTCCCATCGTGGTGGCCTGGAACAAGCGCCTGGAATCGATGCCGAACGTGCCGACCTTTGGCGAAATGGGCCTGAAGGAGCCGAACGACCCGGCCTGGTACGGCCTGGTGGCACCGGCAGGCACGCCTGACGACGTTATCAAGAAGCTCAACGAAGCCGCCGTCAAGGCCCTGCAGGACAAGGACTTCCAGCAGCGCCTGCGCACCGCCGGCGCCGAGCCGTCGGGCAACACGCCGGCGCAGCATGCGGCGGAAATCAAGCAGGAATTCGACAAGATGAAGAATCTTGTGAAGGTGCAGAACATCAAGCTGGAGCAGTGATCCGGCCAGTGTGACGCCACCCGCGAAGGGCCGCCGCGAGGCGGCCCTTTTTTTCTTGCCCCCGCCAAAAAGCACTAAAATCCAGCATTCGCCCCAGCCTGACCGCCATGCCCGCCACCTATGACGCCATCCTCCCCGCCCCGTTCGGCAAGATCGGGGTGCGCACGGACGGCGCGCACATCCGGGCCATCGTGTACCTTCCCGAGCACGTCGAGGCACGCGCCCCCGCGGACGCGCTGACGCAACAGCTCGCGGTGCAGCTGGAGGCCTACTACGCCAACCCGGACGCCACCTTCGACCTGCCGCTGGCCCCGGCCGGCAGCGATTTCCAGCAGCGCGTGTGGCAGGCCATCAGCGCGGTGCCGCGCGGCGCGGTGACCACCTACGGCACCATCGCCGAGGCCATCGGCGCAATGCCGCGCGCGGTCGGCCAGGCCTGCGGGCAGAACCCTTTCCCGATCGTGATCCCCTGCCATCGCGTGGTCTCGGCGCGCGGCATCGGCGGCTTCTCGCACCATGCCGAAGACGGCTTCTACCTCGACGTCAAACGCTGGCTGCTGCGCCATGAGGGCGCCATGCTGATATGAGCGGCGCCGCGCAGGCACCCGAGATCGCCGCCGCCCCCAGCGATGCAGACGTGACGCTGGTCAGCCGCTTCTGCGACGCGCTGTGGCTGGAAGACGGTCTCTCGCGCAACACCATCGACGCCTACCGGCGCGACCTGACGCTGCTGGCGCGCTGGCTGCAGCACGAACACCGCGGCGAGTTGCTGGGCGCGGACGACGGCGCGCTGTCGGCCTACTTCAACGCGCGCCACACGCAATCCCGCGCCTCGTCGGCCAACCGGCGCCTGGCGGTATTTCGCCGCTTCTACCAGTGGGCGCTGCGCGAACACCTGATCGAGGGCGATCCCTGCCTGCTGCTGCGCCCGGCCAAGCAGCCGCCGCGCTACCCCAAGACCCTGAGCGAGGCCCAGGTCGACGCGCTGCTCGAAGCGCCCGACACCGACACGCCGCTCGGCATGCGCGACCGCACCATGCTTGAGCTGATGTACGCCAGCGGGCTGCGCGTGTCGGAGCTGACGCAGATGAAGACCATCGAGATCGGCCTGAACGAAGGCGTGGCACGCGTGGTCGGCGGCAAGGGCGACAAGGAGCGGCTGGTGCCGTTCGGCCAGCAGGCCGGCGACTGGCTGCGCCGCTACCTGGCCAGCGCGCGCCCCGCGCTGCTGGCCGGCCGCGCCTGCGACGCGCTTTTCGTCACGCAGCGCGGCGAAGGCATGACGCGGCAGGCGTTCTGGCACCTGATCAAGCGCCATGCGCGCGATGCCGGCGTGCATGCGCCGCTGTCGCCGCACACGCTGCGGCACGCCTTTGCCACGCACCTGCTGAACCACGGTGCCGACCTGCGCGTGGTGCAGCTGCTGCTGGGCCACGCCGATATCTCCACCACCCAGATCTATACGCACGTCGCCCGCGAACGCCTGCGCGAGCTGCACCAGCAGCATCATCCGCGCGGCTGAGCGGGCGGGCACCCTCCACTGTCATGAGCAAGACCAAGCACGTTTCGGAAACCCCCGCCACGCAATATCTGCGCAAGCACGGCGTCGCCTTCGGCGAGCATCCGTATGACTACGTCGAGCACGGCGGCACCGGCGAATCGGCGCGCCAGCTGGGTGTGCCCGAGCACGATGTCATCAAGACGCTGATCATGGAGGACGAGCGCGCCCAGCCGCTGGTGGTGCTGATGCACGGCGACTGCTCGGTCTCGACCAAGAACCTGGCGCGCCAGACCGGGCGCAAGAGCGTGCAGCCGTGCAAGCCCGACGTGGCCCAGCGCCACAGCGGCTACATGGTGGGCGGCACCTCGCCCTTTGGCACGCGCAAGCGCATGCCGGTCTATGTGGAAGCGACCGTGCTGGAACTGGCGCGCATCTATATCAACGGCGGGCGGCGGGGCTACCTGGTTAGCCTGGACCCGAAGCTGCTGCCGGGGCTGGTGGACGCCCAGCCGGTGCAGTGCGCGCTGCCTGACTGAGTTGCCGGCAGCCATATCGAGTGAAGTCTCCATGCCAATCCGGGAAGTCACGGACGTAACGAGGTCCCTGCCGCGCTACAATCGCGCCAGCCTGAAAACACCCCACTGCACATGGCCAATCTGCTTTTCGCCCTCGCCGCCTACCTGATCGGCTCCGTTTCCTTCGCTGTGGTCGTCAGCAAGCTGATGGGCCTGCCGGACCCGCATTCCTATGGCTCCGGCAATCCCGGCGCCACCAACGTGCTGCGCACCGGCAACAAGAAGGCCGCGATCCTGACGCTGATCGGCGATGCCCTCAAGGGCTGGCTGGCGGTGTGGCTGGCCGCGCGCTTCGGGCCGGCCTACGGGCTGAACGAGACCGGCCTGGCCATGGTGGCGCTGGCGGTCTTCCTGGGGCACCTGTTCCCGGTGTATCACCGCTTTGCCGGCGGCAAGGGCGTGGCCACCGCGGCCGGCATCCTGCTGGCGATCGACCCGATCCTGGGCCTGGGCACGCTGGCCACCTGGCTGATCATCGCGTTCTTCTTCCGCTATTCATCGCTGGCGGCGCTGGTGGCGGCGATCTTCGCGCCGTTCTTCCATGTGCTGATGAACGGCGTGGATGTGATGACGGGAGCGATCTTCGCGATCAGCGTGCTGCTGATCGCGCGGCACCGCCAGAATATTGCCAAGCTGCTCGCCGGGAAGGAAAGCCGGATCGGCGAGAAGAAGAAAGTCTGAAGGGCCTGAGGCAGCCCTGATGCCGACTCAGGCCGCGGCTGCCCCGAACAGCATCTCCACCCTGAACCCGCCACCATCGGCATTCACCAGGTTCAGCTTCCCCCCGGCCTGCCGCACCAGCCGGTCCACGATCGCCAGCCCCAGCCCGGAATGCGCATTGCCGCCGCGCGCCGGGTCCAGCCGCACAAAGGGCAGCGTGGCGCGATCCTTGTCGCCATCGGGAATGCCCGCGCCCTGGTCCTCCACCACCAGCAGGTAGCCCTCCGGCGTGCGCGAGGTCGCAATGCACACCGGCGGCTTGCCGTAGGCGTAGGCATTGTCGACCAGGTTGCCGACGATGCGGTCCAGCTGCGTGGCGATCATGCGGAAGCCCTCGCCCGCGCCCAGCGACAGCACCACCTGGCGCTCCTGCTCGGCCAGCGAAGCGGCCAGCTCATTGACGCGCCGGTCCACCGGCACCGGCCGCGCGGTCGGCTCGCTGGTCTGCGCGAAGCTCAGGAACTGTTCGACGATGGCCGCCATGGAATCCACGTCGCGCGTGACCCCCGCTGCCGCTTTGGGATCGGCCAGCATCTCGGCGCGCAGCCGCAGCCGTGCCAGCGGCGTCTTCAGGTCATGGGCGATGCCGGCCAGCATGGTGTTGCGCTCCTGCTCGATGCGCGCCAGGTCGCCCACCATGCGGTTGAAGCGCTCGATCAGCTGGCGCAGCTCATGCGGGCCGCGCTCGCGCAGCGGCGGCACGGCGTGCTGGCGCGACAGCTGCTCGGCCGCGTTGGCCATGTCGCGCACCGGGCGCTGGATCTGCCACGCGATCAGCACGGCGAAGACGATCGCCACGCCCACCACCAGCATCACGCCGGGCACCAGCCGGTTGTCGGGCGGCGGGTTGTGGACCCACAGGATCGGCATGGCGATCCAGTCGGCGCGGCTGGGCAGCTTGATCCAGATGCGCGGCGTGGTCTCGTCTTCCAGGCGGATCTCCGTGCCTTGCGGCAGCCTCCTGATGAACTGCTCCACCAGCCGGCGCGAGCGCCCGCCCTTGGGCGCGGTGGCGTGCTCGTCGGCAGCGGTGGTGCTGGCGGTCTCCACCAGGCTGGGCAGCCTGGCCGGCGGGCGTGCATCCAGGGCGCGCTCGATGCTGTCGAGCTGGAACAGCATCTGCTCCACCGAATAGTCCACCTGCTGCTGGCGGCGGTCCATGCGCAGGATGGCCAGCCAGGAGAAATGGCTGATCACCAGCACGGCCGCAATCAGCAGCGCAATGCGGCCGAACAGGGTATCGATACGTCGCAACTTCATTGGAAAGCAGTATCTGGTGGCAAGCGGCGCCGGCTAGTGGCCGCCGCAGCCATTATTCGGGGAGCCCCGCGGGAATCTCTTCCGCTTCGTCGGGCACGAAGGTGTAGCCGCGCCCGCGCACGGTCTGGATATAGCGCGGGCGCTGTGCGTCCTCATCCAGCAGGCGGCGCAGGCGCCAGATCTGCACGTCGATGCCGCGGTCGCTGATGCCGCTGGCGCTGCCGTACATCAGCTCGACGATGCGCTCGCGCGACAGCACTTCCAGCGGATGCATCAGCAGCAGCTTGAGCAGCGCGAACTCGGTATCGCTGATCGACAGCGTCTGGCCGGCGCGGGTCAGCATGCGCTGGCGGAAGTTGACGCGGAACGGGCCGAAGGCGACCGACTCGCGGTCTTCGGGCGCCGCCGCCGGGCGCGCCAACTTGCGGCGCAGCACGGCATTGATGCGCGCCAGCAGCTCGCGCGGCGAGAACGGCTTGCCGAGGTAGTCGTCGGCGCCGATCTCCAGCCCGACGATGCGGTCGATCTCGTCGCTGCGTGCGGTCAGCAGGATCACCGGGATATCGTCGTTCTTGGCGCGCAGGTTGCGCAGCGCGGTCAGGCCGTCGACCTTGGGCATCATCAGGTCCAGCACGATCAGCGCCGGCCGTTCGCGCTCCAGGCGCGCCTGCAGGCCGTCGCCGTCATGCATCACCGAGACCGCAAAGCCCTGCTGGGTCAGGTACTCGCGCAGCAGGTCGCGAAGTTCGGGATCGTCGTCGACGACGAGGATCTGGGTAGGCTGGTTCGTTCGCATAGGCACATGATAGTCAGCCGCGGCGCCACACATGCCGGTTTGGCCGGGCGGTTTTGTTTCCGGAGGTTACACCCGGGGCGCTGGTAATCCGCTGTAATAAAAGCCCCGGGCCACGAAACACGGGCGTCCGGGCCCGCACATTATCCTTGCGGCATGACCTGCCACCGGCGCCGCGGCATTGCGCGCCACACGGCGCCTTCCGGCCTGCCGGCCACCCCGCGGCGTGCCCTCCCACGCGACGTGGCCGGCACACCTGGCGTTGCGGCATACTGCATGCATCGTCACTTGCCAGACCGAACATTGCCGGCGCGCCGCGCGCGCCGGCCCCAGGATTGCGGACATGTCCAACCCCGAACAAGGCCAACCTACTCCCTCCCCGACCCCGTCTTCGCGTCCGCCCGAGGGCACCCCGCCGCGCCGCACCGGCCGGCGCCCGCTGATCGCCGGCGTGCTGGTGCTGCTGCTCGCCGGGGGCGCCTGGTACTGGCATGCCCACCGTGACCAGGCGCCGGCCGGGGCGGCCGGGACAGCCGGCGCGCAGCGTGGCGCCAGCGGCCCGGGCGCCCGCGGTGGCCCCGGTGGTGCTGGCGCGCCGCGCTCGCCGGTGGTGGTCGCCACCGTGGCCAGGCGCGATATGGACGTGGTGCTCAACGGCCTGGGCAATGTCACCCCCGTGTCCAACGTCACCGTGCGCGCGCAGGTGTCCGGGCCGCTGCTGAGTGTGCTGTTCAAGGAAGGCCAGATGGTCAAGGGCGGCGACGTGCTGGCCGAGATCGACCCGCGCCCGTTCCAGGCGGCGCTGGACCAGGCCGCGGGCCAGCTGGCGCGCGACCAGGCGCTGCTGCAGAACGCCAGGCTGGACCAGCAGCGCTATCGCACCCTGCTGGGCCAGGACTCGATCTCCAAGCAGCAGGTCGATACCCAGGACGCGCTGGTGCGCCAGTACGAGGGCGTGGTCAAGACCGACCAGGGCAATGTCGCCAACGCGCGCCTGCAGCTGGGCTACACCAGGATCGTGGCGCCGGTGTCGGGCCGCATCGGCCTGCGCCAGGTGGACCCGGGCAATATCGTCAATACCAGCGACACCAACGGCATCGCGCTGATCACGCAGATCCAGCCCATCGCGGTGATGTACACCATCCCCGAGGACAACCTGCCCTCGGTGCTGAAGAAGCTCAATGCCGGCGAGAAGCTGCCGGTACAGGCCTGGGACCGCCAGGTGCGCAACCAGCTGGGCGAAGGCACGCTGCTGACCACCGACAACCAGATCGACACCACCACCGGCACGGTCAAGCTCAAGGCGGTCTTCCCCAATGAAGACGGCATGCTGTTCCCCAACCAGTTCGTCAACGTGCGCACGCGCGTCGATACGCTCAGGGACGCCACCGTGATCCCGGTGGCCGCGATCCAGCGCGGCCAGCAGGGCACCTTTGTCTACACCGTGGACGATGCCAGCAAGGTCAAGGTGCAGGTGGTCACGCTCGGCCCGGGCGACGGCAGCCGCAACGCGGTGCTCAAGGGCCTGGAACCCGGCCAGCGCGTGGTGGTGGACGGCGCCGACCGCCTCAAGGAAGGCATGACCGTCGAAGCCGTCGATCCGGCCGCGCGCGCCGCCGCGCTGGTGCCGGCCAGCCAGCCGCGCGGGCGCGGCCGGCGCAACCGGGACGGCGCTGCCAGCGGCGCGCACGCCGACGCCAGCGGGGCCGCGGCGTCCGGTGCTTCCGGCGCGGCCGGCGAGCATCGCCGCCATCGCGACGCGGCCGCCAGCGCACCGGGCGCCGACGGCCCCGGCCGCCAGCCGCAGTAAGGACCGCGCATGAACCCCTCTCGCCTCTTCATCGAGCGCCCGGTCGCCACGGCGCTGCTGATGCTGGCCATCCTGCTGTCCGGGCTGGTGGCCTACCGCCTGCTGCCGCTGTCGGCGCTGCCCGAGGTGGACTACCCGACCATCCAGGTCACCACGCTCTATCCGGGCGCGAGCCCCGATGTGATGACCTCGTCGATCACGGCGCCGCTGGAGCGGCAGTTCGGCCAGATGCCGGGGCTCAAGCAGATGTCGTCGTCCTCGTCGGGCGGCGCGTCGGTAATCACGCTGCAGTTCGAGCTGACGCTCTCGCTCGACGTGGCCGAGCAGGAAGTGCAGGCCGCCATCAATGCCGGCGGCAACCTGCTGCCGGCCGACCTGCCGATGCCGCCGGTCTACAGCAAGGTCAATCCGGCCGACGCGCCGATCATGACCATTGCCATGACCTCGGACACCATGCCGCTGCCCAAGCTGCAGGACATGGTCGATACGCGCGTGGCGCAGAAGATCTCGCAGATCCAGGGCGTAGGCCTGGTGACCATCAGCGGCGGCCAGCGGCCGGCCGTGCGCATCCAGGCCAACCCGACCGCGCTGGCGGCGCTGGGCCTGTCGATCGACGACCTGCGCACCGCCATCGGCGCGGCCAACGTCAACGGTGCCAAGGGCAGCTTCGACGGGCCGGCGCGCGCCTCCACCATTGACGCCAACGACCAGCTCAAGTCGGCCGACGAGTACCGGCAGATCATCATCGCCTACCAGAACGGCGCGCCCATCCGCATCACCGACGTGGCCGATATCGTCGACGGCGCCGAGAACAGCCGCCTGGCGGCATGGGCCAACACCGACCCGGCCATCGTGCTGAACATCCAGCGCCAACCCGGCGCCAACGTGATCGAGGTGGTGGACCGCATCAAGGCGATGCTGCCCCAGCTGCAGAATGCGCTGCCGGCGTCGG
Source organism: Cupriavidus lacunae (assembly GCF_003353055.1). Taxonomy (GTDB): domain Bacteria; phylum Pseudomonadota; class Gammaproteobacteria; order Burkholderiales; family Burkholderiaceae; genus Cupriavidus; species Cupriavidus lacunae. Next base: position 24,425 of record NZ_QKWJ01000039.1, on the reverse strand, counting down.
TGCACGTGCAGCTGCTGACCGACCGCACCACCACCATCCGCGCGTCGGTGCATGACGTGGAGTTCGAACTGCTGCTGGCGATCGCGCTGGTGGTGATGGTGATCTTCGTCTTCCTGCGCAATGTGTCCGCCACCATCATCCCGGGCGTGGCGGTGCCGCTGTCGCTGGTCGGCACCTTCGGCGTGATGTACCTGGCGGGATTCTCGATCAACAACCTGACGCTGATGGCGCTGACCATCGCCACCGGCTTCGTGGTGGACGACGCCATCGTCATGATCGAGAACATCATGCGCTACATCGAGGACGGCGATCCCCCGATGGAAGCCGCGCTCAAGGGCTCGAAGCAGATCGGCTTCACCATCATCTCGCTGACGTTTTCGCTGGTGGCCGTGCTGATCCCGCTGCTGTTCATGGGCGATGTGGTCGGGCGCCTGTTCCGCGAATTCGCCATCACGCTGGCGGTGTCGATCCTGATCTCGGCGGTGGTCTCGCTGACGCTTACGCCGATGATGTGCGCGCGCCTGCTCAGGCACGTGCCGGAAGCCGAGCAGTCGCGCTTCCACCGCGCCGCCGGCCACTTCTTCGACAACGTGATCCACCGCTACGGCGTTGCGCTCGAATGGGTGCTGGACCGCCAGAAGTCGACGCTGATCGTGGCGGTTGCCACGCTCGTGCTGACCGTGCTGCTCTACCTGCTGGTGCCCAAGGGCTTTTTCCCGGTGCAGGACACCGGCGTGATCCAGGGCATCACCGAGGCGTCGCAGACCACCTCGTTCGCGGCCATGGGCCGCAAGCAGGAAGCCGTGGCCAAGGTGGTGCTGGAAGACCCGGCGGTGGACAGCCTTTCGTCCTTTATCGGCGTCGACGGCACCAACACCACGCTCAACACCGGGCGCATGCTGATCAACCTCAAGCCCAAGGGCGAGCGCGATTCGATCAGCGTGGTCACGCAGCGGCTGCAACAGTCGGTGGAAAAGCTCGGCGGCGTATCGCTGTACATGCAGCCAGTGCAGGACCTGACTATTGAAGACCGCGTCTCGCGCACGCAATACCAGTTCACCGTCGAGGACCCCGACCCCGTCACGCTGGCGACCTGGGTGCCCCGGCTGGTAGAGCGCCTGAAGCAGGAGCCCGAACTGCGCGACGTGGCCAGCGACCAGCAGAACAACGGCCTGCGCGCCTACGTGGAGATCGACCGCGACGCCGCCGCGCGCTTCGGCATCACCACCGCGGTGATCGACAGCGCGCTCTACAGCGCCTTCGGCCAGCGGCTGGTGTCCACCATCTTCACGCAGTCCAGCCAGTACCGCGTGGTGCTGGAAACCATGCCCGGCTTCCGCACCGGCCCGCAGTCGCTGTCGGAACTGCGGCTGCCGTCGTCGTCAGGCGGACAGGTGCCGCTGGGCGCGTTCGCCCGCATCACCGAGCGCACCGGCCCGCTGGTGATCAACCACCAGGGCCAGTTCCCGGCCGCGACCATCTCGTTCAACCTGGCGCCCGGCGAATCGCTGGGCGCGGCGGTAGACAAGATCACCAAGGTGGAACAGGAGCTTGGGCTGCCGATCTCGATGCAGACCGAATTCCAGGGCGCGGCGCTGGCGTTCCGCGCCTCGCTGTCCAACACGCTGTGGCTGATCCTGGCGGCGGTGGTGACGATGTATATCGTGCTGGGCGTGCTGTATGAGAGCACCATCCACCCGGTGACCATCCTGTCCACGCTGCCGTCGGCCGGCGTCGGCGCGCTGCTGGCGCTGCTGGTGGCGCGGCAGGACCTGGGCATTATCGCGATCATCGGCATCATCCTGCTGATCGGTATCGTCAAGAAGAACGCCATCATGATGATCGACTTCGCGCTCGAGGCCGAGCGCGAAGGCGGCATGGCGCCGCGCGATGCGATCTTCCAGGCCTGCCTGCTGCGCTTCCGCCCGATCCTGATGACCACCATGGCGGCCCTGCTGGCGGCGCTGCCGCTGATGCTGGGCACCGGCATCGGCTCCGAGCTGCGCCACCCGCTGGGCGTGACAATGGTGGGCGGCCTGCTGGTCAGCCAGGTGCTGACGCTGTTCACCACGCCGGTCATCTACCTGGCGTTCGACCGTATCGCTTACCGCATGAAGGCCTGGCGCAAGCGCCGCTTCGGTGATCCGGAAGAAGGCGGCACAGGCGACGAGCCCCCTTCGGCGCCACCCACGCTGCCGCAGGGGCCGGGGGCGCGATGAACCTGTCCGCCGCCTTCATCCACCGGCCGGTCGCGACCGCGCTGCTGACCATCGGCATCCTGCTGGCGGGCCTGGCCGCGCTGCGCCTGCTGCCGGTGTCGCCGCTGCCGCAGGTGGACTTCCCGACCATCTCGGTGTCGGCCTCGCTGCCCGGCGCCAGTCCGGAGACCATGGCCGCCACCGTGGCCACGCCGCTGGAACGGGCGCTGGGCACGATCGCCGGCGTGACGGAAATCACCTCCAGCAGCTCGCTGGGCTCGACGCGCGTCACGCTGCAGTTCGACCTGTCGCGCAATATCGACGGCGCGGCGCGCGATGTGCAGGCGGCCATCAACGCCTCGCGCGCCACGCTGCCCACCAGCCTGCCCAGCAATCCGACCTACCGCAAGGTCAATCCGGCCGACGCGCCGATCATGATCATCGGGCTGACCTCGCCGACCATGACGCGCGGCCAGCTCTACGACGCGGCCTCGACCATCCTCGCGCAGAAGCTGTCGCAGGTGGAAGGCGTGGGCCAGGTCACCATCGGCGGCGCTTCGCTGCCGGCGGTGCGGGTGGAACTGAACCCCACCGCGCTCAACAAGTACGGCGTCTCGCTGGAAGACGTGCGCAACACCATCAGCGCGACCAATGCCAACCGGCCGCTGGGCACGCTGGAGAACAACACCAATAACTGGCAGGTCTACGCCAACGACCAGGCGATGAAGGCGGAGGACTACATGCCGCTGATCATCCGCTACGCCACACCAGGCACATTCTCGTCGGCCTCGGCCGGCGCGCTGATCGCGAGCACGGCCAGCGCGACGGCCAGCGGCGGCGTCAGCACCAAGGTCGTCAACGGCGTGACGGTGACCACGCTCACCACCAGCAGCGGCACCACCACCATCACCAGCGGCGCGACCGGCGGCAAGAGCGCCACCAGTGGCCCCAACGCCTTTGCCGTGCCGGTGCGCCTGTCGGACGTAGCCAATGTGGTCGACTCGGTGCAGGACATCCGCAACGCCGGCTCCGCCAACGGCAAGCCATCGGTGCTGCTGGTGCTCAACCGCTCGCCGGGCGCCAACATCATCGAGACGGTCGACCGCGTCAACGAGATGCTGCCGCAGCTGCAGAAGATGATCCCGGCCACCATCTCGATGGATGTGATGATGGACCGCACGCCCACCATCCGGGCCTCGCTGCGTGAAGTCGAGCACACGCTGATGATCTCGGTGGCGCTGGTGATCATGGTGGTGTTCCTGTTCCTGCGCAATGTACGCGCCACCCTCATTCCCAGCGTGGCGGTGCCGGTTTCGCTGATCGGCACGTTCTCGGTGATGTACCTGGCAGGGTTCTCGCTGAACAACCTGTCGTTGATGGCGCTGACCATTGCCACCGGCTTCGTGGTCGATGACGCCATCGTGGTGCTGGAGAATATCTCGCGCCATATCGAGGAAGGCATGAAGCCGCTCGCGGCCGCGCTGCGCGGCGCGCGCGAAGTGGGCTTTACGGTGCTGTCGATGAGCCTGTCGCTGATCGCGGTGTTTATCCCGCTGCTGATGATGGGCGGCATTGTCGGGCGCCTGTTCCAGGAATTCGCCATCACGCTGTCGGTGGCCATCCTGGTTTCGCTGGTGGTATCGCTGACAACCACGCCGATGATGTGCGCGCGCCTGCTGCGCCCCATCGAGCCCGAAAAAGAGGGCCGCTTCTTCCGCGCCAGCGAGCGCGTCTTCAAGTGGATGCACGACGGCTACGCGCGCACGCTGGGGGTAGCGCTGCGCTACAGCGCCATCGTGTGGCTGGTGCTGCTGGCCACCATCGCGCTCAATGTGTGGCTGTACGTGATCGTGCCCAAGGGCTTCTTCCCGCAGCAGGACACCGGACGGCTGATCGGCTTTATCCGCGCCGACCAGGCCACCTCGTTCCAGGCCATGCGCGGCAAGCTCGACAGCTTTATCAAGATCGTCCAGTCCGATCCGGCCGTGGTCAACGTGACCGGCTTCACCGGCGGCTCGCAACGCAATACCGGGCAGATGTTCGTCACGCTCAAGCCACTCACGGAGCGCGAGGAAACCGCCGATGCCGTCATCGCGCGGCTGCGCATCAAGCTGGCCAAGGAGCCCGGTGCAAGCTTGTTCCTGCAATCGGTGCAGGACATCCGCATCGGCGGCCGGCAAAGCAGTTCGCAGTATCAGTTCACGTTGCAGTCCGATGACCTGAATGTGTTGCGCGAGTGGGAGCCCAAGGTGCGGGCGGCAATATCGAACCTGAAGGGGCTCGAGGACGTCGATACCGACACCAACGACAAGGGGCTGCAGACCTCGGTCATCATCGATCGCGATACGGCATCCAAGCTTGGCGTGACGGCGCAGCAGATCGACGCGGTGCTCAACGACGCCTTCGGCCAGCGGCTGGTGTCCACCATCTACCACCCGCTCAACCAGTATCGCGTGGTGATGGAGCTGAGCCCGGAATACCTGCAGGGGCCGCACGCGCTGCAGGACGTCTATGTGGTCACCGGCAACGGGCGCCGCGTGCCGCTGTCGGCCTTCGCGAAGGTGGAGCCGACCAGCACGCCGTTGGGCGTGAACCACCAGGGCCAGTTCGCGGCATCGACCATCTCGTTCAACCTGGCCGAAGGCTACTCGCTGTCGCAGGCCACCGATGCCGTCAAGGCCGAGATGGCCCGCATCGGCGTGCCCGAAACCCTGCAGGCCAACTTCCAGGGCGGCGCCAAGGCGTTCCAGGATTCGCTCAAGAGCCAGCCGATCCTGATCCTGGCCGCGCTGATCACGATCTATATCGTGCTGGGCGTGCTGTATGAAAGCTACGTACACCCGCTGACGATCCTGTCGACGCTGCCCTCGGCCGGCGTCGGCGCGCTGCTGGCATTGCTGGCCTCGAAGACCGAGTTCAGCATCATTGCGCTGATCGGCGTGATCCTGCTGATCGGCATCGTCAAGAAGAACGCGATCATGATGATCGACTTTGCCATCGACGCCGAGCGGCGCGAGGGGCTGTCGCCGCGTGACGCGATCCATCGCGCCTGCCTGCTGCGCTTCCGGCCGATCCTGATGACCACCATGGCCGCGCTGCTGGGCGCGGTGCCGCTGGCGATCGGCCACGGCGACGGCGCAGAGCTGCGCGCGCCGCTGGGCATCTCGATCGTCGGCGGCCTGGCGGTAAGCCAGCTGCTGACCCTGTACACCACGCCGGTGGTCTACCTGACGCTGGACCGCTGGCGCCTGAAGGTAAAGGCATGGCGCCAGCGCCGCCGCGGTACCCGTACACCGGACCAGCCGGCCGCCGTCTAGATTTGCGAAGACTCGACATGAAAGTTTTTTCCCGCCTCCTGACCCACGCCCTCCCGCTGCCGCTGGCCTGCGCGCTGCTGCTGGCCGGCTGCGCCGTCGGCCCCGACTACAAGCGCCCTGACGCACCGGTGTCCGAATCGTTCAAGGAGGCCGATGCCGGCACCCCCGCCTGGACCGGCGACTGGAAGCCCGCCGAGCCGCAGGATGCACTGGCGCGCGCCGACTGGTGGACGGTGTTCGGCGATGCGCAGCTCGACGCGCTGATGTCGCAGGTACAGGTCTCGAACCAGAACATCAAGGCCGCCGAAGCGCAGTACCGGCAGGCAGTGGCATCGCTGCAGGCCGCGCGCGCGGGCTTCTTCCCGACCGTCGACGCGCAGGCCGGCGCCTCGCGCGCGCGCGGCGCCAGCGGCAATACGCTCAACGGGCAGAACGTGACCCTGGGCGCGACCTGGGAAATCGACGTCTGGGGCCGCGTGCGGCGCCAGGTGGAAAGCAGCGAGGCCAGCGCGAAGGCCAGCCAGGCCGACCTGGCCTCGACGCTCTTGTCGACGCAGGCGACGCTGGCGCAGAGCTACTTCCTGCTGCGCGTGGCCGATGCGCAGAAGGCGCTGCTGGAGCGCACCGTGGCGGATTACCAGAAGTCGCTGCAGCTGGTGCAGAACCAGTACGCCGCCGGCACCGCGCAGCGCTCGGACGTGCTGCAGTCCGAAACGCAGCTCAAGAGCGCGCAGGCGCAGCAGATCGACATCCAGATCACGCGCGCGCAACTGGAGCACGCCATCGCTGTCCTGGTCGGCAAGCCGCCGGCGGCCCTGACGCTGGCAGCCGGCGACTTCGGCGACGCGCCGCCGCGCGTGCCGGCCGCGGTGCCGTCGCAGTTGCTGGAGCGCCGCCCCGACATCGGCGCGGCCGAGCGCCGCATGGCCTCGGCCAATGCGCAGATCGGCGTGGCGCAGGCGGCCTACTACCCGACCCTGTCGCTGTCGGCCAGCGGCGGCCTCACCGCCAGCACGCTGGCGCGCTGGATGTCGCTGCCGGACCGGATCTGGTCGATCGGCGGCGGGCTGGCCGGCACGCTGTTCGACGGCGGCCTGCGCAGCGCAGCCAAGGCGCAGGCGGTGGCCGCCTACGACCAGACCGTGGCCAACTACCGCCAGACCGTGCTGGGCGCGTTCCAGGAAGTCGAGGACAACCTCGCCGCGCAGCGGCTGCTGGAACAGGAAGCGGTGGTGCAGAACGACGCGCTGCGCTCGGCGCGCGAGGCGCTGGCGCTGGTGAACAACCGCTACCGCGCCGGCACCGCGGGCCTGCTCGACGTGCTGACGGCGCAGACCAGCGCCTACACCGCCGAGCGCACCGCGCTGTCGATCACCGGCCGCCAGTACACGGCGGCAGTGGTGCTGATCAAGGCCCTGGGTGGCGGCTGGCACGCGCCCGGCGCGCAGGCCGGATCGGCACAGGGCGGCATGGAGCAGCCCGCCAGTCAGCCCGCCAGTCAGCCCATCAGCCAGCGCTAGCCGCCGGCGCGCGCGGCAGCGGCTGCCGGCAGATGCGCTCGCGCAGCCAGGTGGCGGCCTTGCCCAGCGGCCGCTGCTTGTGCCAGACCAGTTCCATCGCCACCGGCCAGTCCTGCTGCTGGAACGCCAGCGGCGGCGACACCAGCTGCGCCGCGGCCGGCGAATTGGCCACCACGTGCCACGGCACGAAGGCCCAGCCCAGCCCGCGCTTGACCAGTTCCACGATCACCCACTGGCTTTCCACCCACCACACGTCGGCGGCCACGCGCAGGCGCATCTTCTCTTCGCTGTCGGTGCGGGTCGCGACCATCAGCTGGCGGTAGCGCTTGAGTTCCTCCCAGTCCACGCGCTGGCCGGCCAGCGGATGCTCGGGCGCGCACAGGATCTGCATTGGCACCCAGCCCAGCGCATGGAAGCCCAGCGCCGGCGGCAGCACCTCCTGCCGCCACATGATGCCGAGGTCGGCACCGCCTTCGAGCACCAGCCGGCTGACGTCCTCCATCAGCGGAAACAGCAGCTCCAGCTCCACCGCCGGGAAGCGGCTGGAGAACTCTTCGAGCAGCATGCCCAGGGTCTCTTCGGGATACAGCTCATCGACCGCCAGCACCAGCCGCGTCTCCACGCCCTCGCCCAGGCTCTTGGCCACCCCGCGGAAATGCTCGCAGCGCTCCAGGATCACGCGCGCCTCGGCCAGCAGCCGCTCGCCTGCCGGGGTCAGTACCGGATAACGGCCGGAGCGGTCGAACAGCGCGTTGCCGGCGTCGATCTCTAGGTTGGACACCGCCGCGCTGACCACCGACTGCGCCTTGCCCAGCCGGCGCGCGGCGGCCGAGAACGAGCCGGTATCGGCCGCCGCGACGAAAGCCTGCAATTGCTCGATGGAGAGGCTCATAAGGATCTTTATCGATGCGTCTATCTGTTAGACCGATAGTATCCAACTTGGCAATCCCTGCCCAGCAGATAGACTAGGCTCCATCGCGTTTTACCCGCAAGGAGCAATCATGCGCAATACCTGGGACCGGATCCGCCATGCCGTCGGCTTCGAGGTGGTCGGCCTGTTGATTTTTGCCCCGCTGGCCAGCTGGGCCTTCGGCTACGAACTGCACGAGATGGGCGTGATCGGCGCGGTCGCCTCGCTGATCGCCACTGGCTGGAACTACCTGTACAACGTGCTGTTCGACAAGGGCATGCTGCGTTACACCGGCCAGCTGCGCAAGTCGGTGCCGGTGCGCGTGCTGCACGCCGTGCTGTTCGAACTGGGCCTGCTGATCGTGTTCCTGCCGTCGGTGGCCTGGTACTTGGGCATCAGCCTGGTCGACGCGCTCATCATGGACATCGCCGTGGCCGGCTTCTACATGGTCTACGCGCTGGTGTACAACTGGCTGTACGACATTGTCTTCCCGGTGCCTTCGCTGAAGGCACAAGCCAAGCCGGAAGGCGCCGCGATCGGCTGAGCGCGGGTTTTTCCCGACCCCGGAGGCATCACTCCGGGGGTCTTTTCCGTCTTGTCGCGACTGGTCGAATTGTTATACTCCGTAACAATCAGACCGGATGCAACGCGCCTGCGTTTGCGTATCTGGCGCAACCTGCACGCGGGGAGACACCATGAAGATCGCAATCGCCGGTGGCGGTATCGGCGGACTGACGCTGGCGCTGCTGTGCCACCACCACGGCATCGAGGCCGAGGTCTGGGAGGCCAGCGAAACGCTGCGGCCGCTGGGCGTGGGTATCAACCTGCTGCCACACGCGGTGCGCATCCTGTCGGAGCTGGGACTGCGCGACGCACTGGCCGACATCGCCATCGAGACCTCGTCCCTCTCCTACTACAACAAGCTGGGCCAGCGCATCTGGCATGAACCGCGCGGGCTCGCGGCCGGCTATGACTGGCCTCAGTTCTCGAGCCATCGCGGCGAATTCCAGATGCTGCTGCACCGCACCGTGGTCGAGCGCCTGGGCGCCAGTGCCGTACATACCGGCCATGGCTTCGAGACCGTGCTGGACACCGGCGCGCGTGGCCAGGCGCGCTTCGCGCTGCGCCGGCGCAGCGACAATGCCGAGGTAGAGGCCAGCGCCGATGTGCTGGTCGGCGCGGACGGCATCCACTCGGCGGTGCGCCGCCACTTCTATCCCACCGGCGACCTGCCGCGCTTCTCGCGCCGCCTGCTGTGGCGCGCGGTCACCGAGGCGCCGCCCTACCTGGACGGCCGCTCGATGTTCATGGCCGGGCACCAGGACCAGAAGTTCGTGGCCTATCCCATCTCGGAACCGCTGCGCCGCCAGGGCCGCTCGCTGGTCAACTGGATTGCCGAGCTGCGCGTGCCCGACAGCGTGCCCGATACCCCGCCGCGCAGCGACTGGAACAAGCAGGTCGACAAATCGGTGTTCCGCGCCGCCTTTGCCGACTGGCAGTGGGACTGGATCGACATCCCCGCGCTGATCGATGGCGCCGACGCCATCTATGAGTTCCCGATGGTCGACAAAGACCCGCTGCCGCGCTGGACCTTCGACCGCGTCACGCTGCTGGGCGACGCCGCGCACCCGATGTACCCGATCGGCTCGAACGGCAGCGCGCAGGCCATCCTGGATGCCCGCTACCTGGTCGACAGCCTGCTGGGCACGCCCGACACCGCCTACGCGCTGCGCGAATACGAGGCCGAGCGCCTGCCGCGCACCGCCGGCATCGTGCTGCGCAACCGCATGAACGGGCCCGAGCAGGTGATGCAGCTGGCCGAGGCGCGCGCGCCGCAGGGCTTTGCCGATATCGAACAGGTGATCCCGCGCGCGGAACTGGAGGCGATTTCGCTGCGCTACAAGCAGCTGGCGGGATTCGACCGGCAGTCGATGCAGGGCAGCCGGTAAGGCATGAACTACAACAAGACCATCGGGAGAGGAGACACCATGGCGCCCCTGACCACCACCAAGCTGGCCCGCCTTGCACTGGCCGCGGCCCTCGCCCTCAGCGCCGGCAGCGCGCTCGCCGACATCACCGTCGGCGTCAGCCTGTCCACCACCGGCCCGTCGGCGTCGCTGGGCATCCCGCAGAAGAATTCGCTGGCCTACCTGCCGCAGAAGATCGTCGGCGAGGCCGTGCGCTACATCGTGCTGGACGATGCCTCGGACCCCACGCAGGGCGCCAAGGTGGCGCGCCGCTTTGTCTCCGAGGACAAGGTCGACATCATCCTGGGCTCGTCCGCGGTGGCGCCATCGATCGCCATTGCCGAGGTGGCCGATGAAGCCCAGACCGTGCAGCTGGCGTTCTCGCCGATTGAACTGAAGCCCGGGCGCGGCGCCTGGACCTTCCGGCTGGCGCAGCCGGTGCGGCTGATGGCCAATGCCGTGGCTGCCACCGCCAAGACCAACGGCGTCAAGACCATCGGCTTTATCGGCTTTGCCGACGCCTATGGCGAGACCTGGCTGAAGGACTTCACCGAAGCCGCCACGGCCAACGGCATCCGCCTGATCGCCACCGAGCGCTACGGCCGCGCCGATACCAGCGTGACCGCGCTGGCCATCAAGCTGATTGCCGCCAAACCCGATGCCATCCTGATCGCCGGCGCCGGCACCGGCGCCGCGCTGCCGCACACCGCGCTGCGCGAGCGCGGCTACGGCGGCACCATCTACCAGACCCACGGCGCGGCCACCAAGGACCTGATCCGCATCGGCGGGCGCCTGGTCAATGGCGCGATCCTGCCGGCCGGGCCGGTGATCGTGCCGGAGCAGTTGCCCGCGGGCGACCCGGTGCGCAAGCCGGGGCTCGACTACGTCACCCGGTATGAAAAGCAATACGGGGCCGACAGCCGCACCCAGTTCGGCGCCCACGCCTACGATGCCGGGCTGGTGCTGGAACGCATCGTGCCGGTGGCGCTCAGGCACGCCAGGCCGGGGACGCCGGCCTTCCGCCAGGCGCTGCGCCAGGCCCTGGAGACCGAGCGCGACATCGTGGTTTCACACGGCGTGCTGAATTACAGTGGGCAAGACCACTATGGCTTCGACCAGCGCGGGCGCGTTATGCTGACTATCGAGAACGGCAACTGGAAACTGCTCAAATGAGCCCTGACGCATCCGGCACACCGCCCGCCGCCCCCGGCACCACCGCCGCGCCCGCGCGGCGCAAGGCGCGGGACCCGCTCGCGCCGGACCCGGCCGCCAGCGGCGGTGCCGATGCCGGCTTCGATCCGCATGTGCCGAACGTCGACTATGGCGTGCTCGACAACCTGATCGGCTACGCCATCCGCCGCGCGCAGATCCGCATCTACGAAGACTTCGTCCATTCGCTGGCGCAATGGCAGATCACGCCGCCGCGCTTCTCGGCGCTGGTGATCATCTCGCGCAACCCGCACCTGAAGCTGACCGAGCTGGCGCAGATCCTGGGCATCGCGCGCTCGGGCGCGGTGCTGCTGGTCGATGCGCTGGAAGAGATGAACCTGGTGGCGCGCCGCCCGGCACCGGGCGACCGGCGCGCCTACAGCCTGGTGTTGACCACGGCCGGGCGCCGCACGCTGGAAGCCGCCACGCAGGCGGTGGTGGCGCACGACGCTCACGCTGGCTCGGCGCTGACCGAGGCCGAGCAGGCCACGCTGAAGTCGCTGCTGGCACGGCTGGCGCCGCCGCGCGCGGACTGAGGGTAATCCGGAAACCTGTCATCCGCTTGCCGGCGGCCATGCGTTAACATGGCCGCCATGCCAAGAACAATCGCCGCGCCTAGCCCATCGCCTCATGCATCGCGACCCGGCGCCCTGCTGCGCCGCCTGTCGCCACTGCTCTCGCCCATCCTTGCCGCCGTGCTGCTGGCCGGCGGTCCGGCACTCACCCCGGCGCAAGCCAGGCCGCCCGCCAAGGCGGCTAAGGCCGCCAAATCCGCAAAAGCTCCGAAGGCGGCGGCCGATGCGGCGCTGGTAAGCGCCGGCGTGCCGGCGCCAGTGGCCGCGGCGTTGCGCCGGGCCGGCGTGCCGGCTTCGGCGGCCAGCTTCTACGTGATCAGGCTGGGCGCCGGCACTGCCCGCGCCAGCTGGAACGCGCAGCAGCCGATGAACCCGGCCTCGACCATGAAGCTGGTCACCACCTTCGCCGGGCTGCAGTTGCTGGGGCCCGACTACCGCTGGCAGACCTCGCTTTACGCCGACGCCCAGCCTGGCTTCGACGGCACCATCGATGGCAACGTCTACCTGCGCGGCCACGGGGATCCCAAGCTGGTACCCGAGGAAATGGCCAAGCTGGTGGCCAAGGCGCGCGCCGCGGGCGCCACCGCCATCAATGGCGACCTGGTGCTGGACCGCAGCTACTTTGCCGATGGCCTGGACGGCAACGGCACCATCGACGGCGAGGCGCAGCGTGCCTACAACGTCGGCCCGGACGCGCTGCTCTATGCGTTCAAGACGCTGTCGTTCACGCTGACGCCGGACCCGGCCACCCGGACCGTGGCGGTCAGCGTCACGCCTGAGCTGGCCCAGCTCAAGCTGGACAACCGGCTGACACTGACCAACGGCCGCTGCGGCGACTGGCAGAGCAGCGCCAACCCGGCCGTGCTGCCGCAAGCCGACGGCACCGTGCTGGCCTCGTTCTCGGGCGCCTACGCCAGCGACTGCGGCGAGCACGTGCTCAATATCGCAACGCTGTCGCACGCGGAATTCACCTGGGGCGGCTTTGTCGCCGAGTGGCAGCGCGCCGGCGGGCGCTTTGCCCACTTGCCCGGGCTGCGCAGCGGCAAGGTGCCGCGCGGCGCGGTGCTGCTGGCGCGCCACTACGGCCTGCCGCTGGCGGATATCGTGCGCGACATCAACAAGTACTCCAACAACGTGATGGCACGCCAGCTGTTCCTGACCATCGGCGCCGAGATCGACCGCGGCGGCCCGGCCAGCACGGCGCGCTCGAGCCGCGTGGTGCAGCGCTGGCTGGCGCGCCAGGGGCTGGACATGCCCGGCCTGGTGCTGGACAACGGCTCGGGCCTGTCGCGCGCGGAACGTATCAGCGCCTACGACATGGCACGCCTGCTGCAGCAGGCAGCGGCCAGCAACGTCGGCCCCGCGCTGATCGATTCGCTGCCGGTGCTGGGCGTCGACGGCACGCTGCGCAACCGCCTGACGCGCGCCAATGCGGCCGGCAACGGCTACCTGAAGACCGGCACGCTGGCCGATGTGCGTGCGCTGGCCGGCTATGTGGATGCCGCCGACGGCGGCCGCTACGTGGTGGTGAGCATGATCAACCATCCCAACGCCGCACAGGCGCAGGAAGCCCACGACGCGCTGCTGCAGTGGGTGTACCGCGGCGCACCTTGAGGGTTCTCAAGGCTCCCTGAAGCACCTGGCGGCAGGCCACGGCGCCGCGCCGTGGCCTGCCGCCAACGCTGCGGCCGCATTTTGTTAAGCAGCCACTTACCAGCGCGCGATCCCACCCTATAATGCCAGGGTGCCGGCCGCGTCCTGCGGCGGCAGCCTTCCGGGCCGGCCCTCGGCCCCGGGCCTGCATTGCCCCCTCTTCCGCTGACATGACTTCCCGACAACCCGCGGTGTGGTTGCGCCTCTGGCATCGCTTCGCACCCGCCGAACGCGCCGGCTTTATCGACGGCGCGCGCTTCTTTGCCCCTTCCCTGCCCGCGGTGTTCTCCTGGGGCCTGGTGACCGGCGTGGCGATGAGCAAATCCGTGATGACCGTGCCCGAAGCCATCGGCATGTCGCTGCTGGTCTATGCCGGCTCGGCGCAGCTGGCGGTGCTGCCGCTGTTCGCCGCGGGCCTGCCGCTATGGACGATCTGGCTGACCGCGGCCGTGGTCAACCTGCGCTTCGTGATCTTCAGCGCCGGCATGCAGCCGCACTTCAGCTACCTGCCGCTGTGGCGGCGCACAATCCTGGGCTCGTTCAACGGCGACCTGCATTTCGTCTACTTCCTGCAGAAGTACAGCACCCCCGGCTACGAGCCCGGCAAGGAAGGCTATTTCTGGGGCATGGCGCTGACCAACTTCTGCATGTGGCAGGTGTCGTCGATCATCGGCATCGTGCTGGCCAGCCTGTTCCCGGACAGCTGGGGACTGGGGCTGGCCGGCACCATGGCGCTGATCCCGGTGATGATCGCCACCATCAACTCGCGCTCGACGCTGCTGGCGGTGGTGGTGTCGGCGGTGCTGGCGCTGCTGTGCTTTGACTTGCCGTACCGGCTCAGCCTGGTGGTCGCGGTGGTGGGCGCGATCGCGGCCGGCATGGCCAGCGACGACCTGGCCGCACGCGCCGCGCTGCGCGGCATCCGCCGGCGCAAGACCAAGGCCACCGAAGTCACCAACGCTTGCGCATCGGACGCACAGCCGGGAGACCGCGCATGAGCCATCTCGAGATCTGGATCGCCATCCTCGGCATGGCGGTCGTCACCATCGTCACGCGCGCGCTGTTCCTGATGGCCGGCGAGCATGTCACCGTGCCCGACCGCATCGCGCGGGCTTTGCGCTATGCGCCGGCGGCCGCGTTGGCGGCGATCATCCTGCCGGACCTGATGACCTGGCAGGGGCATTTCACGCTGGCGCTTACCAACTACAAGCTGATGGCGGGGATTGCTGCGACGTTGTTCTACGTGCTGACCCGGAAGATGGTGGGGATGATTCTGGTGGGGATGGCGGTTTATACGGCGCTGAGGTTGCTGGGGGGGTAAGGGGGCTGTTTCGTCGGCGTAGGTGGTGGGGCTCCTTGCTCGTTGGCTTGCTTGGGTAGGTAGGTCGGGTTCGATGTTGTCGTAGGTTTGACCGCCTGGTTCCGCCCTGCTGGGCGGGTCACTTTTTGTCCGAGCGACAAAAAGTAACCAAAAAACGCGTCGCCTCAGGCGGCTGGCCACCAATTTGGTGGTGGGGGTGGTTCGGGCGCCGGTGCTTGCCGTTTGGCGTGGCTGGTGGTTCGGGCCTGCTACGCACCCTGTCCGGTGCCCACATCGACGGACTATTGGACGAACCCGACTTTAGGCGGTTGGCAGCCTACTAAGTACCGCGTCGGTGGGACGCCTTCGGCTGCGCTTCGCGCCGGCCCTAACGTGGCAGGCGGACGACCACGTCCCGATTTGCGCTTTTTGCCCGGCAATACGACAGCCCCGTGCGAGCGCAGCAACGCACTCCGTGCCCGAGCACCCGACCTACGATACTGAGTGCGCGCAGCGCAGCCGAAGGCGTCCTACCGATAACCTCGTTAGCAGGCTGCCAATAGCCTAAAGTCGGGTTCGTCCAATAGTCCGTCGACGTAGGCACCGGACAGGGTGCGTAGCAGGCTCGAACCACCGACCACATCGAACGGAAATCACCACCGCTCGAACCACCAACACCGTGAAATGGATGGCCAGCCGCCAGAGGCGACGCGCTTTTTGGTTACTTTTTGTCGCTCGGACAAAAAGTGACCCGCCCAGCAGGGCGGAACCAGGCGCTTAATCCTACGACAACATCGAATCCGACCTACCTACCCAGACCAACGAGCAGAAAGCCCACCTCACCCCCCAAACGCCGCCGCCGCCCGCTCCAACCGATCCCGCACCCCAGCCCAGTCCTGCCCCTCCGGTAACACCTCGAACATCAACTGCGTATAGCCCTGCTTGTCCAGCTTGCGCAGCAGCCGGTACAGCTCCCGCGCATAGGCAACCGCATCATTCGGCGCCTGCACCCAGGTACAACGCTGGTCCACCAGCGGCGCCCGCCCGACCCACGCCACGCGTGCATCGTCCGGCAGCGAGGCCAACTGCGCCGAAGCGGCTTGCGCATCGGCCATCAGCAGCGGCGTATGCGGTGCGTAGTGGGCCTTGAGCGTCCCGGAAGCCCGCGGTGCCGCGGCATCGGGCGGCAGCGGCGGCGCACCCAGTACCTGCGCCATCATCGCCGCGGTGATCGCTCCCGGACGCAGCAGCACCGGGCCGATGCCCTGGTCCAGCCGCGACAGGTCGACGATGGTCGATTCGATCCCCACCTCCACGCCATCGCCTTCCAGCACATAGACCGCATCGCCGAATTCATCGCGCACATGCTGCGCGGTGGTCGGACTGACCTGGCCGAATTTGTTGGCCGATGGCGCGGCAATGCCGCCGCGGCCGCGCTTGAAGCGCGCCAGCAGCGCCTGCGCCACCGGGTGCGAGGGGCACCGCACGCCGATGCTGTCCTGGCCGCCGGCAACGGCCGGGTGGATATGCGCGGCGCGCTTGAGAATCAGCGTCAGCGGGCCGGGCCAGAAGGCGTCGATCAGCTGCCGCGCGGCCTCGGGGACCTCGTCGGTCCAGTAGCCGATATCGGCGCCGTCCACCACGTGGACGATCACCGGATGGTTCGACGGCCGGCCCTTGAGCGCGAAGATGCGGGCGACCGCCTCGGGGTTCTCGGCGTCGGCGCCGAGCCCGTAGACGGTTTCAGTGGGAAAGGCGACCAGTTGCCCGGCCTCGAGCAGGCGGACGGCTTCGTCCAGTTCAGCGGCCGTGGGCATGCGCTGCGACATCGTGATCCTTGGAGCTATAGCTTCAGAGCGGAATGTGCAGCGCCTGCGCGGCGGCGGCAAAGGCGGCGTCGGCCGCTTCGGCATGTTCGCCGACGCAGTTGACGTGCCCCATCTTGCGCGACGGGCGCGCATCGCTCTTGCCGTACAGGTGCAGCTTGGCGCCGGGCTGCCCCACCACTTCGTCCCAGGCAGGGGTGCGCTCCAGGCCGAACTCGAACCACACGTCGCCCAGCAGATTCAGCATCTTGCCGGCCGAGTGCTGGCGCGTGCTGCCCAGCGGCAGCCGCGCCATGGCACGCACCTGCTGCTCGAACTGGCTGGTTTCGCACGCGTCCATGGTGATATGGCCGGAGTTGTGCGGGCGCGGTGCCATCTCGTTGGCGACCAGCGAGCCATCGGTCAGCACGAAGAACTCGATGCACAGCACGCCCACGTAGCCCATCTCGGTGGCAATGGCGGCGGCCGCGGCGCGCGCGCAGTCGGCAATGTCGGGCGAAACGCTGGTCGACGGCATTTCCGTCGAGAACAGGATGCCGTCGCGATGCACGTTCTCGGCCAGCGGCCAGGTGGCGGTGGAGCCGTCCGCGGCACGCGCGGCCAGCACCGACACCTCATAGGCCAGCGGCAGCATCTGCTCCAGCACGCATGGCACGTGCTGCATAGCGTTCCACGCGGCGCGCACATCGTCGCGCGTCTTCACGCGCGCCTGGCCCTTGCCGTCGTAGCCCATGCGCGCGGTCTTGAGGATGCCGGGCAGCACGTGGTCGGGCAGCTGGTCGATATCGGCATCGTGCTGGATCACCCAGTGCGGAGCCGGCGACACGCCGGTGCGCTCGGCGCACGCGGCAAAGAACTTCTTCTCGCCGATGCGGTTCTGCGCGATCGACACGCAGTAGCCGCGCGGCGCGACAAAGGCGCCCAGCTGCTCCAGCCGGTCCAGCGACAGCGACGGCACGTTCTCGAACTCGGTGCTCACCGCCTGGCACAGCTTGCCCATCTCGGCGAGCGCGGCCTCGTCGGTGTAATGCGCACAGATATGCTTGTCCGCCACCGAGCCCGCCGGGCTGTCCTGGTCCGGGTCGAGCACGCACACGCGATATCCCATCGCCTGCGCCGCATGCGTGAACATGCGGCCAAGCTGGCCGCCGCCCAGCATGCCGAGCCACGCACCGGGCAGGATGGGCGCGTCGGGGCGGTCGACGCCGAACTCGGCGCGCGATTCCGGCGTGTGGGCTTCGGAGAGGTAGGGATGGATATCGGTAGGCATTGCTCGGTTCCGTGGGAGGTCCGGATGGTTACAGCGGCAGCATTACAGCGGCAAAGTCATCGCGCGCGCGGCTTCGGTCTGCCTGGCGCGGAACGCTTCCAGCGCGGCGGCCAGCGCCTCGTCGGTGGTGGCCAGCGTGGCGATCGCGTGCAGCGCGGCATTGGCGGCACCCGCCTCGCCGATGGCGAAGGTGGCCACCGGCACGCCCTTGGGCATCTGCACGATCGACAGCAGCGAATCCTCGCCGCGCAGGTACTTGGACGGCACCGGCACGCCGAACACCGGCACGATGGTCTTGGCGGCGATCATGCCGGGCAGGTGCGCGGCCCCGCCGGCGCCGGCGATGATGGCGCGGATGCCGCGGCTGCGCGCGCTCTCGGCATAGCGGAACATATCGTCCGCCATGCGGTGCGCGGATACCACCTGGGCCTCGAACGGCACGCCGAAATCCTTCAGCATGGCCACCGCGTGCTGCATCACGTCCCAGTCGGAACTGCTGCCCATCACTACGCCGACCAGCGGCTTTTGAGTATTGCTCACTTCAAGATCCTTCTTGTTTGCTCCCCTCTCCCGCTTGCGGGAGAGGGGCCGGGGGAGAGGGCCAGCGCTTCTCGACGCGTGGCACCTTGCTAAACCACCCCTCTCCCCGGCCCTCTCCCGCTGAGGGGAGAGGGAGAACACCGTTGGCTTTTGGAAAGCCGGTGGCAACGAAACTTTAATTCAGTTCTTCGCCCGTCAGGCGCGTCAGCGCTTCACGGTACTTGGCGGCGGTCTTCTCGATCACGTCGTCGGGCAGTTGCGGCGCCGGCGCGGTCTTGGGCCAGGGCTTGCCGTCGATGCGCACGGCTTCCAGCCAGTCGCGCACGAACTGCTTGTCGAACGACGGCGGGTTGGTGCCCACCTGGTACGAATCGGCCGGCCAGAAGCGCGACGAATCGGCGGTCAGCACCTCGTCCATCAGCGTCAGCACGCCGTTGTCGTCCAGGCCGAACTCGAACTTGGTGTCGGCGATGATAATGCCGCGCGTGGCCGCGAACTCGGCCGCTTCCTTGTACAGGCGGATCGAGATCTCGCGCATCTGGCGCGCCAGCGCGATGCCGATGCGGGCCTCGACCTCGGTGAATGAGATGTTCTCGTCGTGCTCGCCCATCTCGGCCTTGGCCGCCGGCGTGAAGATCGGCTCGGGCAGCTTCTGCGCGTTCTGCAGGCCCGGCGGCAGTTCGATGCCGCACACCTTGCCGGTAGCCTGGTAATCCTTCCAGCCACTGCCGGCAAGGTAGCCGCGTACCACGGCCTCGACCAGGATCGGCTTCAGGCGCTTGACCACCACGGCGCGGCCCTTGACCTGCTCCACTTCCCCGGCCGCTACCACGGTCTCGGGCGCGATGCCGGTCTCGTGGTTCGGCACGATGTGCGCGAGCTTCTTGAACCAGAAGTTGGCCATCTGGTTCAGCACGCGGCCCTTGTCGGGGATCGGCTCGCCCATGATGACGTCGAACGCCGACAGGCGGTCGGTGGTGACGATCAGCAGCTTGTCATCGCCGACGGCATAGTTGTCGCGCACCTTGCCGTGGCCCAGCAGCGGCAGCGAATTGATGGAGGACTGGTAGAGAGCGTTGGACATGATGGTTCCGATAAAACGGCGAAGCCGCCGGGCGCTGGATGCGTGCCGCGGCGGCCGGAACTGCAACCCGCCTTCCCCTTGCGCGGAAGGCGGACAAGGGACATTACTGCACGACCTGCGCCAGCTTGCCCGACTTGTACTGCTGTGCGACGTCGGTCAGGCCGACCGGCTTGATCTTGCTGGCCTGGCCTTCGCAGCCAAAGGCGATGTAGCGCGCCTTGCACACCAGCTTGGCGGCTTCGCGGGCCGGCTTCAGGTACTCGCGCGGGTCGAACTTGCCCGGGTTCTCGGCAAGGAAGCGGCGGATCGCGCCGGTCATGGCCAGGCGGATGTCGGTGTCGATGTTGATCTTGCGCACGCCGTACTTGATCGCTTCCTGGATTTCCTCGACCGGCACGCCGTAGGTTTCCTTCATGTCGCCGCCGAACTGACGAATCTCTTCCAGCAGTTCCTGCGGAACGGACGACGAGCCGTGCATCACCAGGTGGGTGTTGGGGATGCGGGCGTGGATTTCCTTGATGCGGCTGATCGCCAGGATGTCGCCGGTGGGCTTGCGGGTGAACTTGTAGGCGCCGTGCGAGGTGCCGATGGCGATGGCCAGGGCGTCCAGCTGGGTGGCCTTGACGAAGTCGGCGGCCTGCTCGGGATCGGTCAGCAGCATGGAGTGATCCAGCACGCCGACGGCGCCGATGCCGTCTTCTTCGCCGGCTTCACCGGTTTCCAGCGAGCCCAGGCAGCCCAGTTCGCCTTCCACGGTCACGCCGACGGCGTGGGCCAGCGCCACCACCTTGCGGGTGACGTCGATGTTGTATTCGTACTCGGCCGGGGTCTTGCCGTCTTCGCGCAGAGAGCCGTCCATCATCACCGACGAGAAGCCCAGGTCGATCGCGCCCTGGCAGATCGCCGGCGACTGGCCGTGGTCCTGGTGCATCACCACCGGGATATGGGGATAAGCCTCTACGGCGGCTTCGATCAGGTGGCGCAGGAAATGCTCACCGGCGTATTTGCGCGCGCCTGCCGAGGCTTGCATGATCACCGGGGCGTTGACCTCGTCGGCGGCCTGCATGATGGCCTGCACTTGCTCGAGGTTGTTGACGTTGAAGGCCGGCAGGCCGTAGCTGTTCTCGGCAGCGTGATCCAGCAGCTGGCGCATCGAAACGAGTGGCATGTCTAACTCCTAAATAAAAATGGGGTGTCTTCCGCTTATTTTTTTGTCGGCGTCCTCAGCTGCCCACCCTGACGATCTTCAGGGTATTGGTGCCGCCCGGCTGGCCCATCGGCTCGCCAATGGTCAGCACGATGAAATCGCCGCGCTGCACCACGCCCTGCGCCAGCAGCAGTTCCTCGGCCTGCTCCAGCGCGGTGTCGCGGTCGGCGCTGGACTGCAGCGGCAGCGGCACCACGTTGCGGTACAGCTGCATCTTGCGCTGCGAGGCCAGGTTGGGCGTCATCGCATAGATCGGCACATGGATGCGGTGGCGGCTCATCCACAAAGCCGTGGCGCCGGAATCGGTCAGCGCGGCAATCGCCTTCACCTGCAAATGATAGGCCGTGAACAGCGCCCCCATCGCCACCGACTGGTCGATGCGCGAAAAGGTCTGGTTCAGGAAATCGGTGTCGAGCTGCACCACCTCGGACTTCTCGGCCTCGACGCAGACCGCGGCCATGGCCTCGACGGTCTCCACCGGGTAGCGCCCGGCGGCGGTCTCGGCCGACAGCATCACCGCGTCGGTGCCGTCCAGCACGGCGTTGGCCACGTCCGAGACCTCGGCGCGCGTGGGCACCGGATTGACGATCATGCTCTCCATCATCTGGGTGGCGGTGATGGTCAGCTTGTTGGCCTCGCGCGCCAGCTTGATCATGCGCTTCTGCAGCGCCGGCACGGCTGCGTTGCCCACCTCCACAGCCAGGTCGCCGCGCGCCACCATGATGCCGTCGGAGGCTTGCAGGATTTCTTCCAGCACGCCCGGACGGATGGCCTCGGCGCGCTCGATCTTGGCGATCATGCGGGCCCGGTGGCCGTGCGGCTGGCCGGCCACGGCGGCCAGCTGGCGCGCCATTTCCATGTCGGTGGCGTTCTTGGGGAAGCTGACGGCGACGTAGTCCGCGCCCAGGGCCATGGCGGTCTTGATGTCGTCCATGTCCTTGGCGGTCAGCGCCGGCGCCGACAGCCCGCCGCCCTGGCGGTTGATGCCCTTGTTGTTGGACAGCTCGCCGCCCACGCGCACGGTGGTGAAGATCTCGCTGCCGAGCACGCGCTCCACCACCAGCACGATCAGGCCGTCGTTGAGCAGCAGCAGGTCGCCCGGGCCGACGTCGCGCGGCAGGTCCTGGTAGTCCAGGCCGGCGCGCTGCTCGTTGCCGAGCTGGCAGTTCGAATCGAGGATGAACGGGTCGCCCGGCTTGAGCGTGATCTTGCCGTGCTCGAACTTGCCCACGCGGATCTTGGGCCCCTGCAGGTCGGCCATGATGGCGACTTCGCGCCCGCATGCCTGCGCCGCCTCGCGCACCAGCCGGGCGCGGTCGAGGTGGTCCTGGGCGGTGCCATGCGAAAAGTTCAGCCGCACCACGTCGACCCCCGCCGCGATCATGCGGGTCAGGATTTCCAGCGAGCTGGAGGCGGGGCCGATGGTGGCGACGATCTTGGTGGAACGAGTCATGCGCGGATTTCCTGGTTCAGGGCCAATGGCCCAGGGGCCCACTAGCGCGGACCGGCGGGCCGCTGGGGCACCGCCAGGCCCGGGACGGATGCGTCAGCCTGCGGCGCGCTGCTCCAGCACTTCGAATGCGGGCAGCTTCTTGCCCTCCAGGAATTCCAGGAAAGCGCCGCCGCCGGTGGAGATATAACCCACGCGGTCGGCAATGCCGTACTTGGCGATCGCGGCCAGCGTGTCGCCGCCGCCGGCGATCGAGAATGCCTTCGATTCAGCGATGGCCTGGGCCAGCACCTTGGTGCCATTGCCGAACTGGTCGAATTCGAACACGCCGACCGGGCCGTTCCAGACGATGGTGCCTGCGGCCTTCAGTTGCTCGGCCAGCATGGCGGCGGTCTTTGGACCGATGTCCAGGATCATTTCGTCATCGGTCACGTCCTTGACGTCCTTGACCGTGGCCGCGGCGTTGGCGCTGAATTCCTTGGCGCACACCACGTCGACCGGGATCGGCACCGAGGCGCCACGGGCGGCCATGATGTCGATGATCGCCTTGGCGTCGCCGACCAGGTCGGCTTCGGCCAGCGACTTGCCGATCTTCAGTCCGGCGGCCAGCATGAAGGTATTGGCGATGCCGCCGCCGACGATCAGGTTGTCGACCTTGTCGGCCAGCGACTTCAGGATGGTCAGCTTGGTCGAGACCTTGGAGCCGGCCACGATCGCCACCAGCGGGCGCGCGGGCTGGCCCAGCGCCTTGCCCAGCGCGTCGATCTCGGCGGCCAGCAGCGGGCCGGCGCAGGCGATCGGGGCGTACTTGGCGATGCCGTGGGTGGTGGCTTCGGCGCGGTGGGCGGTGCCGAAGGCGTCGTTCACGTAGACGTCACACAGCTTGGCCATCTTCTGGGCCAGTTCGTCGCTGTTCTTCTTTTCACCCTTGTTCACGCGGCAGTTTTCCAGCAGCACCACCTGGCCCGGCGCCACGTCGACGCCGTCGACCCAGTTCTGCACCAGCCTGACCGGCTTGCCCAGCAACTCCGACAGGCGCGTGGCGATCGGCGCCAGCGAGTCCTCGGGCTTGAACTCGCCCTCGGTCGGGCGGCCCAGGTGGGACGTGACCATCACCGCGGCGCCGGCGGCCAGGCAGGCCTCGATGGCGGGCACGGAAGCGCGGATGCGGGTGTCCTCGGTGATATTGCCGGCGTCGTCCTGTGGCACGTTCAGGTCGGCGCGGATGAACACCCGCTTGCCGGAGATTTTGCCTTGGGAAATCAGATCGGAAAGACGCAGGACAGAGGTCATGACGGTGGATGGCGCGAGATTTCGCTGCAAATTCGGGGAAACAGGCATTTTACCTGATCACGATCAACGCTTTACCGATTCCGGACCGTGGCGGACCAGTGATGCGCCCTGAAAATCACAATCACACGGCGCGCCCTCGCCCCGACGAGTCCATACCCCCACGAAAGAAGGGTCGCTCCCATTTCCCGCATACCCCCCGAGTGCGGTAATGTATGTAACGTCTGCTACAACAGACACGCAGGAACCCCAGAGCCGGTCTCAGAAACGGCCATGACAACGGGCGGCCAATAGCAAGCAGCCAGAACAATAAAGGATGACGGTGTGCGGGCGGACGCACGGCCGGCGCCGCGCATTATCTGTCGCGAATGCAAGGGGTAAGTCAGATGAAAGAAGCCGATATGCACGGAGCGATCCGTGGCTTGTACGAGGGCATTCTCGATCCCGGAACCTGGCAGAACAGCCTGCGCGCCCTGACGGAACTGGCGGGCACGGCACATGCCTCGATGATGGTCTGGGACACGGTGCGTGACCAGATCACCGTCAACGAGATCGTCAATCCGGTGGCGGAGCTGTTCAGCGAGTACGAATCGGATTACCAGGCCATCGATCCGGCCAAGCGGTTCGCGCCGCGCTTGCAGCCGGGCGACTGGTATATCGACGCGCGCGAACTGGGCGAAGGCACCATGGCCCGCCACCCGTTCTACCGCGATTTCTTCCACCGCTACGACCTGCGCTCCTACGTGGCCTGCCTGGTCGAGCGCCAGCCGCACTACGAAGTCTATTTTTCGATGCAGCGCGCGCGCACGCAGCCGCTGTTCTCGACCGCCGACACCAGCGGCATGGACTGGGTCATCCCGCATATGCGCAGCGCCATGGCGATGCGCGACCGCACTCTGGGGCTGACGGTGCTGGCGCGGCTGTCGACGCAGCTGGTGGAGCGGCTCAACTTCGCCCTGCTGGTGTTCTCGCCGCAGCGCCAGGTGCTCCAGAGAAACGAATTGAAGACGACTACCGTGAGGGGGCCATTATCATGAAGCTGTCCCCACGGGATGGATCTGGAAGCCAAGGGCAGTCGCGCGGCGCCGTAGCGCGGCGATGCTGCGCTG
>NZ_QKWJ01000038.1 GCF_003353055.1 Cupriavidus lacunae | reverse complement strand
CGATCCCCCCGGTGCTACTGTCCTCTGGCGCGGCTTCCTCGTTTTGCACGAAATCACCGAAATGTATCGGATCTTCCAGAAAAACGAGTAAGCCGCCGGAAGTTGTGGGTAAAGGCAAGCGCAGGCGGGAGAGGGGAGCGAATCGGTGGCATCCCCGCGCGCCATCCACGTAAACCCCGAGCCATTCTCCTCCCCTTTGACAGCCTTTTGACAGTTTCCGCCGCCTAGAATCCGCCACATGACCGGTAACTCCGGTCTGACGTTCACCAAAAGTCCAAGAACAGTCCCGGCCACGCCCCGCCAAGCCGGACAGGAGACAAGCACCGGCACTGCGCTTTTGCGCGCAGCCTCCGGCCGCTCTTCCCGTCCCCCGCAATGCAGTGGCTGCCGGAACGCCCGGGTCGGAGCGCGGCTGCCAGCAGGCTGGCATGGCGCGTCCCCGGTACAACCAGGAGACCGCTATGCGCCGTACCTATTCCCGCCTGGCCCATGCCGTAATGGCATCGGCCGCCGTTGCCGCCACCTTTGCCGCCGCGCCGGCCTTTGCGCTGGACAGCGTCAAGGTCATGATCGGCGCCAATCCGGGCGGCGGCTTCGACCAGACCGGCCGCTCGCTGGGCGCCGCGATGATCGCATCGGGGACGGCCAAGACCGCCTCGTACGACAACAAGGGCGGCGCCGGCGGCACCATCGCGCTGACGCAGTTCGTCAACACCGACAAGGGCAACCCCAATGCGCTGATGGTGGTGGGCGCGGTGATGGTGGGCGCGATCGAGACCAACCATCCGCCGGTCACGCTGAAGAACGCCACCCCGATCGCGCGCCTGTTCGCCGACACCATGGTCATCACCGTGCCGGCCAGCTCGCCGATCAAGTCGGTCAAGGACCTGACCACGCAGCTCAAGGCCAACCCGGGCAGCGTCAGCTGGGGCGGCGGCTCCAAGGGTTCGATCGACCATATCCTGGCCGGCCTGATCGCCAAGGAATCGGGCGTCGATCCCAAGAAGATCAACTACGTGCCGTTCCAGGGCGGCGGCGAAGCCTCGGCCTCGATCATGGGCGGCCACGTGACGGTGGGCATTGCCGGCGTGTCGGAGTTCCTGCCCTTCATCAAGAGCGGCAAGATGCGCGCGCTGGCGGTGACCTCCAAGGACCGCACCGCCGATATCCCGACGCTCAAGGAGCAAGGCGTGAACGTCGAGATCTACAACTGGCGCGGCGTGTACGGCGCGCCCGGCATCAGCGCCGAGCAGCGCAAGGCCATGATCGACGCGGTGGTCAAGGCCACCGAGAGCAAGTCGTGGAAGGACACGCTGCAGAAGAACGACTGGACCCCGTTCCTGCTGACCGGCGACGAGTTCGGCAAGTTCGTCGACAGCGAATCGGCCCGCCTGGGCGGCTCGCTGCGTGAACTGGGCGTGGCCAAGTAAGGGCTGCCCGCAGCACCGTCATCGAGCAATACCGCTTCAACCTGCTTTACCTGTCGTGCCTGCCAAACCCGCCGGTGAACCCGGCGGCAGGAAAACGGCGCAGGGCCCGGTGTCCACCTGCGATACCAGACAAATAAACCATATGTCGCCGGGCCTTGCCGCCGCGCGGGCAACCAAGCCAGCGTCGCGGACGCCAGCGCCCCTGCTGGCGACAAAGGCCAAGGAGTCTCCATGAAACCGTCGCACCTCGCCATCGGCATTGCCGTGCTGGCGCTCTCGCTGTTCTTCTTCCTCGGGCTGTCCGGCATCTCCGGCGAGGAGGGCTATGCCGGCCTGTCGCCGCGCTTCGTGCCCACGCTGGTGGCCGTCGGCCTGGGCGTATGCGGCGCGCTGCTGACCTGGCAGGGCGTTCGCGGCGGCTTCCGCAACATGCCGGAGGAAGATGCCGAACTGCCCGACGCACCGCACAACTTCGGCGGCTTCCTGTGGGTGGCCGCGGGCCTGGTGCTGAACATGGCGCTGATCGGCTCGCTTGGCTTCGTGCTGTCGTCCACGCTGTTGATGGTGTGCGTGGCGCGCGGCTACGGCAGCCGCCGCATCGTGCGCGATGCGCTGATCGGCCTGTGCATCACGGTGCCGATGTGGGCGCTGTTTGAATTCCTGCTCGGCATCAACCTGCCGCTGCTGCCCATCGCTGGCTTCTGAGCCCGCCCGTCCAGCAAGGAGTCATCGAATGGAAACCCTGAATCTGCTGATGCACGGCTTTGCCGTCGCGATCACGCCAATCAACCTGATGTGGGCCCTGGTGGGCTGCTTCCTCGGCACCGCCATCGGCGTGCTGCCCGGCATCGGCCCCGCGCTGACGGTGGCGATGCTGCTGCCGCTGACCGCCAAGGTGGAACCCACCGCCGCGCTGATCATGTTCGCCGGCATCTACTACGGCGCCATGTATGGCGGCTCGACCACCTCGATCCTGATGAATACCCCAGGTGAGTCTTCCACCATGGTCACGGCCATGGAAGGCAACCTGATGGCCAAGAACGGGCGCGCCGGCCCGGCGCTGGCCACCGCGGCGATCGGCTCGTTCGTGGCGGGCACCATTGCCACCGTGCTGCTGTCGATGTTCGCGCCGGTGGCGGCGGACGTGGCGCTGCAGTTCGGCCCGGGCGAGTATTTCATGATCATGATGCTCGCGTTCACCACGGTCTCGGCCGTGCTGGGCTCGTCGCTGCTGCGCGGCATGACCGCACTGTTCCTGGGCCTGGGCATCGGCCTGATCGGCATGGATTCGCTGTCGGGCCAGACGCGCTACTCGATGAACGTGCAGGAACTGTACGACGGCATCGACATCGTGGTGGTGGCGGTGGGCCTGTTTGCCGTGGGCGAGGCACTGTTCAACGCGTTCTTCCCGCAGCCGGAGGGCACCTTCAACAAGCTCGGCTCGGTCCACATGAACAAGTCGGACTGGAAGCGCTCGGTCCCGGCGTGGCTGCGCGGCACCATCATCGGCTTCCCGTTCGGGCTGATTCCCGCCGGCGGCGCCGAGATCCCGACCTTCCTGTCGTATGCGACCGAGAAAAAGCTGTCGAACCACAAGGAAGAATTCGGCAAGGTCGGCGCCATCGAAGGCGTGGCCGGCCCCGAAGCGGCCAACAACGCCGCCGTGACCGCCACGCTGGCCCCGCTGCTGACGCTGGGCATCCCGACCTCGAACACCACCGCGATCCTGCTGGCCGCGTTCCAGAACTACAACCTGCAGCCGGGCCCGATGCTGTTCCAGACCTCGGGCGACCTGGTGTGGGGCCTGCTGGCGTCGCTGTACATCGGCAACGTCATGCTGCTGGTGCTGAACCTGCCGGCGATCGGGCTGTGGGTGCGCATGCTGCGCGTGCCCACGCCGCTGCTGTACGGCGGCATCCTGATCTTCGCGGGCCTGGGCGCCTATGGCATCCGCCAGTCGTGGTTCGACCTGCTGCTGCTGTTCGTGGTCGGCCTGCTGGGCATGGTGATGCGCCGCTTCGACTTCCCCACCGCG
Organism: Cupriavidus lacunae; assembly: GCF_003353055.1. Classification (GTDB taxonomy): domain Bacteria; phylum Pseudomonadota; class Gammaproteobacteria; order Burkholderiales; family Burkholderiaceae; genus Cupriavidus; species Cupriavidus lacunae. The sequence continues at coordinate 59,488 of NZ_QKWJ01000038.1, read as the reverse complement.
CCGGTGATCGTCGGCATGATCCTGGGGCCGATGGCCGAGAAGCAGCTGCGCAATGCGCTGTCGATCGGCCAGGGTGACTGGACCCTGTTCCTGCGCCAGCCGATCTCGGCCACCATCCTGGCGCTGACCGTGGCGGTGGTGGTGATCCCGCGCCTGTTGCGCTGGCACGCCACCCGCACCTCGGCGCACGCACAGGCCGACAACGCGGCATGATGCGCGCGATCTTGCGGTAAGCTTTGCGAGGCCCGCACGCCAACGGCGCGCGGGCCTCTTGTCTTTCATCGTCCGTCTTCCAGAACAACAAGCCGCCGGCGCCCCCGCGCCAGGCCGCTGCACCATGCGTCTCTTCTCCAACCGCTGGCTGTCCGCGCTGCCCACGCTGGCGCTCGGGCTCGCCGCCGCCCTGCTCTGTACCGCGTTGCATACCCCGCTGCCATGGATGATCGGCCCGCTGCTGTCCGTGGCCACCGCGCGCATGGCTGGGGCCGACCTGCGCGCGCCGACGCAGGCGCGCAATGCGGGCCAGTGGGTGATCGGCGCGTCGCTCGGGCTCTACTTCACCCCGGACGTGGTGGCGCGGCTGGTGGAGTTCCTGCCCTACATCGTCGCCGGTTCGCTGTTCGCGCTGCTGCTGGGCGCGGGCGGCGCCATCCTGCTGCAGCGGACCACCGGCGTGGCCTTCAAGACCGCGTTCTTCTCCACCGCCATCGGCGGTGCCTCGGAGATGGCCAACCTGGCCGAGCGCAACGGCGCGCGCATCGACCAGGTGGCCGCGGCGCATTCGCTGCGGGTGCTGATGGTGGTGGTGACCGTGCCGGCGATCTTCCAGTACGGCGGCATCCACGGGCTCGATCCTTATATTCCCGGCCCGCGCGTGGTCAGCGCGCCGGGGCTGCTGGCGCTGATCGCCATCACGCTGAGCGTGGCGCTGCTGGTAAAGCGGCTGAACATGCCCAACCCGTTCGTGATCGGCACGCTGCTGGCCGCGGCGGTGCTGACGGCTTCCGGCATTGAGTTGTCGGCCATTCCCACCTGGATGAGCCGCGCCGGCCAGTTGCTCATCGGGGTGTCGCTGGGGGTGCGTTTCTCGCGCGAATTCCTGCATACGGCGCCGCGTTTCCTGTCGGGCGTGGCCCTGTACACGGTGCTGGCGCTGGTGGTGTCGGCGCTGCTCGGCTGGGTGCTGTCGGCGCTGTCGGGCGCGCACCCGGCCGCGGTGATCCTGGGCACCACGCCGGGCGGCATTGCCGAGATGTGCATCACCGCCAAGGTGCTGGAGGTGGGGGTGCCACTGGTGACGGCCTTCCATGTGATCCGGATGGCCTTCGTGGTGCTGGCCACCGGGCCCCTGTATCATTGCCTCAAACATCGCGTCGCGCCGGAGGAGACAGAGTAGCGGTCCGCCACAGGACGGCTGCGGTGCGGCCAGCCAGAACAAGGAGCAGCATGCCCGAAGCCCTGACTCTTGCGGATATCGACGCCACGCTCGAGCGCGTGCTGGCGCCATGGGTACGCCAGCTTGGCCTGCGCGCCGAAGCCGTCGATGCCCAGGGCGTCACACTGCGCCTGCCGTTCAGCGAATCGTTCCGCCATGCGGGCGGTGTGGTCTGCGGCCAGGTGCTGATGTCCGCCGCCGATACCGCCATGATCGTCGCCGTGGCCAGCGCGCTGGGCGCCTTCCGCCCGATGACCACGGTCACGCTGACCACCAGCTTCATGCGCCCGGTGATCGACGGTGACGTGCTGGTGCGTGCCAACGTGCTGCGCCTGGGCAAGACCGTGGCGTTCGGCGAGATCGAGCTGACCGGCGCCGACGGCAAGCTGGCGGTGCAGGCCACCACCACGTACGCGCTGCTCTGATCCCCATGCATTCCGGCTACGCCAATCCCTTTGACCAGATCGTCTTTGCCGGCGGCGGCAACCGCTGCTGGTGGCAGGCGGGCTGGTGGGACACGGTCGCGCCCGAACTGCAGCTGCGCCCGCGCGTGATCGCCGCGATCTCGGCCGGCGCGGCGACGGCATGCATGGTCTATGCGCATGACTCGCACCAGACCATGGACTACTACCGCGAGGTGCTGTCCAACAACCGCCGCAATGCGTACTGGGGCAACCTGCTGCGCAACGAGCGCGTGTTCCCGCATTACGGCATCTACCGCACCGCGCTGCTGACGATCTTTGCCGACGGGCGCCTGTCGCACCTGCAGCAGGCGCCGGAGATCCGCATCGGCGTGGCGCATATCCCGCGCTGGAGCGGCCCGCGCCTGGCGGTGGCCGCGGGGCTGCTGGCGTACAACATCGACAAGCATGTGCTCAAGACGCTGCACCCGCGGCTGGGGCGCAAGCTGGGTTTCCGGCCGGAGTTCGTGCGCGCGCAGGACTGCGCCTCGCCCGAGCAGCTGGCCGACCTGCTGCTGCAATCGGCCTCGACGCCGCCGTTCACGCCGGTGCTGCGCCGCGACGGCCGCCCGGTGCTGGACGGCGGGCTGGTCGACAATGTGCCCGTGGACGCGCTCGATGCCGCGCCGGGCAATGTGCTGGTGCTGGTCACGCGGTTGTACCCGCGCCCGCGCCGTTTCGTGCTTGAGCAAGGCGGCCAGCGCCGCCTGTACCTGCAGCCCTCGCAGCGCGTGCCGATCTCGAGCTGGGACTACACCCGGCCCGATGCCATGACGCACGCCTACGAGCTGGGCCGCCGCGACGGGGAAACTTTCCTGCGCGAGTGGCCGTCGATCCTGAATACCGAACTGCGGCCGGCCGCCTAGTTTCTGTTTCTGGCGCTGGCCTGATTGTTGTCGATGCGGCCCGCGTGCCGCGACAGGAGGCATGGATGACTAAGCGCCAGACAACCCCCGCCGGGGCCAGGGAACCGCGGCGCGCCCGCGAGGTCAGCGCGGCGCCGCCGGTGGAGCAGGTGCCACGCGTGCGCAATGGCCGCACGCGCCGCAACGACAAGGTGCGCAAGGCAGACCTGGTGGTGATCGGCGGCGGCTCGGGCGGCGTGGCCTGCGCGCGGCGCGCAGCGTCGCACGGCGCGCGCGTGATCCTGGTGGAGCGCGACGCCATCGGCGGCACCTGCGTCAACCGCGGCTGCGTGCCCAAGAAGATGCTGTCCTACGGCGCATCCTGGTCGGCCATCCTGTCGGGCTGCCTGTCGCATACCGGCGGGCATGAGGACTGGCGCGATGCCATCGTGCGCGTCAACGCCGAAGTCGCGCGGCTGAACGTCGGCTACACCCAGCGCCTGACCGAGTCCGGCGTCGAGGTGCTGCACGGCGATGCGCTGGTCACGGGCCCCGACGAGGTGCGCGTCGGCGACGAGACCATCCACGCCCGCCGCATCCTGATTGCCACCGGCGCGCGCCCGCGCGTGCTGGACGTGCCCGGCGGCGACCTGGCCGCCAGTTCCGACGATGTCTTCACCTGGCAAAGCCTGCCGGGCTCGATTGCGGTCATCGGCGGCGGCTATATCGGCGTGGAGCAGGCCTCGATCCTGTCGCGCTACGGCGTCAAGGTCGACCTGCTGGTCGCGGGCGACCGGGTGCTGCCGCACTTCGACCACGATATCTCCACGGCGCTGGCCGATGCGCTGGTGGCTCGCGGCGTGCGGCTGCACCTGAACGCCCGCGTGCACCTGCTGAGCCAGGCCAATGGCGCGGTGGAAGTCTGCTACCGCCCCACTGACCGGCCCGGCCAGACCGAGACGGTGCGCGCCCAGGCCGCGCTGGCGGCGATCGGGCGCATTTCCAATGCGCAGGGCCTTGGGCTGGAAGCGCTGGGCATGGCGTTTGCCGACAAGGGCGGCATCCGCGTGGACCGCCAGTTCCGCAGCAACGTGCGCGGCATCTACGCGCTGGGCGACGCCATCGACGGCCTGCACCTGACCCCGGTGGCCACCGCGCAGGGCCGCTGGCTGGCCGACCGGCTGTACGGCCGGCGCGGCGAACGCGCCGATTTCGACTTCGTGCCCACCGCCGTGTTCTGCGAGCCCGCCATCGGCGCCGTGGGCCTGACCGAGGCCCAGGCGATCGCGGCCGCCGGCAAGCCCGAGCGCATTCGTACGGTGGTCAAGCGCTTTGTCTCGCTGGAAAACCGCTTTGGCGGCACGGCGCACCAGTCGATGTTCAAGCTGGTGCTGAACGCGCGCAGCGGGCGCGTGCTGGGTGCGCACCTGATGGACGACGCCGCCCCCGAGATCGTGCAGACGCTGGCGGTGGCACTGCGCCTGGGCGTGCGCGACTCGCACCTGCAGACCACGGTGCAGTTGCATCCGACCGTGGCGGAGGAATTGTTCGGCTAGCGGTTATTCGCCGACCGGAAGCTTGAGCACCGCGCGCACGCCGGTGCCCTGCAGGCCCTCGCCCAACTCCACCGTGCCGCCGAACCGCGCCGCCATCTCGCGCGAGATCGCCAGGCCCAGCCCCGAGCCCGGCTCGGCATTGCCCACGCGCCGGTAGAAGCGCGCGAAGACCTTCTCGCGCTCTTCGGCCGGGATGCCCGGGCCGTCGTCTTCCACCACCAGACAGGCGGTCTGGTCGGCGCGCGTGGCCGACAGCGTGATGCGGCTGCCGCGCGGCGAATACTGGATCGCGTTGTGGACCAGGTTGGCCAGCGCCTCGCGCAGCAGCGCGGCATCGGCGCGCACCGGCAGCTTCAGCCCCGGCACCGGCTCCCAGCCGAAGTCCTGCTGCTTGCCGCGCGCCAGCGGCAGGTAGTCCAGCGCCACCTGCTCGGCCACGGTGACGGCGTCGATAATGTCGATGCCGTCGCTGACCTCGCCCGGCTGCGCGGTGTCGCCGGGGTGCTGGCGTACCCGTGCCAGCGCGAGCAGCTGGTTGGTCAGGCGCGCGGCCTGCTCCAGCTGGATGACGATGCCGCCCACGGCCTCGCCGGCGGCCTGGCGCGCGGCCTCGGGGTCGGGCGCGTGGAGCTGGCGCTGGGCGAATTCGGCCTGGGTCTTCAGGATGGCCAGCGGCGTGCGCAACTGGTGCGCGGCGTCGGCGATGAACTGGGCCTGCGCCTGCGCCATCGCGGCCGAGCGCGACACGTGCAGGTTGACCGCGTCCACCAGCGGGCGCACCTCGGCGGGCACGCGCTCGAACGCGAGCGGCGTCAGGTCGTCCGGCGAACGCGCTTCGACATCGTCGCGCACGCGCGCCAGCGGGCGCAGCACGTAGGTGACGCCGCCCACGAGGATGCCGGCGCTCAGCAGGATCAGCAGCAGGTCGCGCGCCAGCGCGCTGCGCCAGACCGAGCCGATCAGCGCGGTGCGCGGCTCGGCGGTCTCGGCCACCTGGATGACCACGCGCATATGCGCATCGGGCCGGTACACCGGCCGCGCCATGGCGGCGATGCGCACGGCGTCGCCCCGGTATTCGGCGTCGTAGAAGCGCGGCTGGTTGTTGACGAGGTTGCCGGCGGGCAGCGGCAGGTCGTCGTAGCCGGTGACGGTTTCGACCTGGCCGGCGCGCTCAGTCGACACGCGGTAGAACACATGGGTCTGCGCCGCGGTTTCGAACATCTCCATGGCGGCGTCGGGCAGGGTCAGCTGGACGCTGTCGCCGGCCATGCCGATGGCGTTGTCGATGGCGCGGATCGAGCCATAGAGCGAGCGGTCGTAGGCGGTGTTGGCGGCGTCGCGCAGGGTGCCGTAGGTCAGCCAGGTGTCGATCGCCATCATCGCCGCCAGCGCCGGTACCAGCAGCAACAGCAACTGCCGGCGCAGGCTGCCGCGGCGCCACAGCAGCACGGGATGGCGCGGGCTCAGCCGCATGTCAGCGGCCGGCCTCGGGCTCCAGCAGATAGCCGAAGCCGCGCAGGGTGACGATGGTGACGCCGTGCCCGGCCAGCTTCTTGCGCAGCCGGTAGACCAGCACCTCGATCGCGTCGGGAGAGACGTCGGCGTCGAGCGAGAACACCTTGTCGAGCAGCTGCGCCTTGGTCAGCGGCTGGCCGCTGCGTGCCAGCAGCGCGCCCAGCAGGGTCGATTCGCGCGGGGTCAGCGCCAGCGGCGCGCCGTCCAGCGTAAAGCTGCGGGTCTCGCCGTCGAACACCAGCGTGCCGCACTGCAGGCGCGGATGCGCGCGCCCGCGGCTGCGGCGGATCAGTGCCAGCAGCCGCGCTTCGAGCTCGGCGATGGCAAAAGGTTTGGGCAGATAGTCGTCGGCACCCAGGTTCAGGCCGCGCACGCGCTCGTCCAGAGTGTCCTGCGCGGTCAGGATCAGCACCGGGGTGCGGTCGTCGCGCCCGCGCATGGACTTGAGCACGGCCAGCCCGTCCTTGCCGGGCAGGCGCAGGTCGAGCAGCACCGCGTCGTATTCCTCGGCCTGCAGGCGGGCCTCGGCCTGCAGTCCGTCGGCGACGTGCTCGATCACAAAGCCGCCCTGCTCCAGTGCGCGGGCGACCCAGCGCGCCAGTTCGACTTCATCCTCCACCAGCAGGATGCGCATGCCGGTCTCCTCCTCTGCCGGTTGGGTTCATGTTTCGGTTGCGGCGACGGAAAACGTCCGGACAACAAGGGGGCTGCCCCGATGGAGCGTGCCCGCCGCGGGCGCCTATAATACCTCCGCCCCGCCGGTCCCGGCGCGCGTTGTCCGCGCACCAGCGACTTTCCACGCAGCCGTCCCCTTCCGTTTCCGACCACCGTGCCCACGCGTCCGTCCCAGCCGTCCCTGCCGTCCGCTTGCGACGCGCCTGCCTCGGGGCAGCGCCGCCGACTGCTGGGCGCATCGCTGCTGGCCGGCGCCGCCTTGCCGGCCGCGTCGCCCCTTCATGCCCAGTCTAGGCCGCCGGCAGCGCCGCCGGGGTATCCGTCCGGGTATGACGCCACCATTGCCGGCGCCCTGCGCGAAGGCATGGTCACGGTGTACGCATCGACCGACCTGGACGTGGCCCGGCCGCTGATCGCCGCGTTCGAGGCGCGCTACCCCGGCATCCGCGTGCACTACCAGGATCTCAACACGGTCGAGCTCAACCAGCGCTTCCTGGCCGAGACCGCGGCGCTGGACGGCAAGCCGCCCGCACCCGGCGCGGCCTTCGCCGATGTGCTGTGGAGCACAGCCATGGACCTGCAGATCAAGCTGGTCAATGACGGCCATGCGCAGCGCTACGCCTCGCCCGAGCGCGCCGGCCTGCCCGGCTGGGCGGTGTGGCGCGACGAGGCCTGGGGCACCACCTTCGAGCCCGCGGTGATCGTCTACAACCGCCGCCACCTGGCCGGCATGCGCCCGCCGCGCAGCCGCAGCGGCCTGGCGCGGCTGCTGCAGGAAAATGCGCCGCGCTGGCATGGCAAGGTGGTGACGTATGACGTGGAGCGTTCGGGCGTGGGTTACCTGCTGGCGCAGCAGGACGCGCGCATGGGCAGTGAGTTCTGGTACCTGGCGCAGGCGCTGGGACGCGCCGGGGTGCAGCTGTCGGCGTCGACGGCCGAGATGATCGAGCGCATCGCCAGCGGCGAGCTGGTGATGGGCTACAACCTGCTGGGCCCGTACGCGCTGTCGCTGATGGAGCGCGGCGCGGCCATCGATGTGATCGCCCCGCGCGACTACACGCTGGTGATGTCGCGGGTGGCTTTTATCGCCCGGCGCGCGCCGCGGCCCAATGCGGCGCGGCTGTGGCTGGACTACCTGCTGTCGCGCGAGGGCCAGGCGCTGCTGGCCAAGTCGACCTCGCAGCTCTATACCATCCGCACCGATACCGACAGCGTGCACACCGCGGCGGCGCTGTCGGAGCGGCTGGGCTACGCGCTCAAGCCGATCAGCGTCGGCCCGGGCCTGCTGGCGGCGCAGGACGCGATGCGCAAGCGCGCGTTCCTGGCGCGCTGGCGCGAGGCCATGCGCGGGTAGGACGACGGCGCTGGCGGGCTCAGGGCACCAGGTCGCCGGTATCGAGGCGTCCGTCCGGGCAGGCCTGCTGGCACAGCGTGGACAGTTCCTGGTCCAGCTCCGCCATCGGGCGCGGCACGTAGCCGTGGCGCAGCGCCGGCGAGAACTTCAGGGTATCGATGAAGGCGTCGGACAGGCGCTCGGCGTTGGTGTCGAGGTCGAAGTCCTGCGGTGAGAACAGCCAGTGCGCCAGCACCCCGCCGATGGCGGCATGGAAGGCATTGACGGCCAGGTCCAGGTCCAGGTCGGCGGGCAGCTGGCCGCGCTCCAGGGCCAGGCGCAGGTGTTCGCGCATCTTGACCAGCCCGTCCTGGTGCGACTGTCGCTGGCGCTCGAAGATGGCGCCGTTGTCCTGCACCATTTCGCACTTGTGGAAGATGATCTCGAAAATCCGGCGCCAGCGCGGGTTGATCACGGTCTGGCGCATCACATAGGCGCAGATATCGCGGATGCCGCCGAGCGGGTCTTCCTGGCGCGCCAGCCGCTCGGGGTCGCACAGCGCCTCCACCGGCAGGTGGACGCGATCGCACATGGCGGCGAACACGTCGCTCTTGTTCTTGAAGTGCCAGTAGATCGCGCCGCGGGTGACACCCGCGGCCTCGGCGATGTCGGCCAGCGACGGGCGTGCCACGCCGCGCGCGTGGAACACGGCTTCGGCCGCGTCGAGAATCCGGTGGCGCGTTTCAAGCGCCTCTTCCTTGGTGCGTCTGACCATTTTTGTCTCTGGTGCCGGCGGCATGACGACGGGGCAGTCATGGCCAGCTTTGTTGGTTCTCCCTGGTGCGGCCGCCGGGCAGCCGCACGGGCCGGCGCACGCGCCGGCGGGTCGTTGTCGTCACATGGCAATGTGGTTGCAGCTTACGAGCCGACACGACGGCGCGCATCCTAACCCGGGCCGGCGGTTTGCGCCGTGATTCCGGGCGGATTGCGGGACATTTCGGATCGATCCGATGGATTGACCGGCGTTGGATCCGTATTGCCGCGGCCTTGGGGTACAGGGTTGTGCGCCGAAAGGCCCTTCCGCAACATCAACTTAACATACATGCTTGAATGTATATATAATACGCGCTTGCCCGGCATTCGGCCAGCCGCCTTCTGTGACATACCCAGCACAGTTGGCAATTCCTGCCGCAGGCCAGCCGGTCATGAATCCAGTCGTTACATAAAGGCCACCGTTCGTCGCATCTGACACTGCGACGCCGCGATTTGTGGCTAGCATCACGCTTTTGTCCGCCGCAAACCGTGCGGCGCGCCGTGTCGTTTCCGTTTGTCTGATGACAGATCGGGGCAATGCGGCAGATCTCAAATTGCCATCATGGGGTTATCGATGAGGAAGTCCCAACGTATCAGCTGCGTTGCAGCTTATGCACTAGCGGCGCTGTCGGCCGTGGCGCTGTCCGCCTGCGGCGACAAGAAGGCCGCGGGCGCTGCCCCGCCGCCGCCCGAAGTGGGTGTGGTGACCGTGACGCCGTCGCAGGTCGCCGTCGTCAATGAACTGCCGGGCCGACTGGAAGGCGTGCGCACGGCCGAAGTGCGGGCTCGCGTCGAAGGCGTCGTGCTGTCGCGCAACTACACCGAAGGCGGCGAAGTGAAGGCCGGCCAGGTGATGTTCCGCATCGACCCGGCACCCTACCAGGCCGAGCTGGCCTCGGCCCAGGCCGCGCTGCAGCGCGCCGAGGCCAACGCCGTGTCGGCGCGCCTGAAGGCCGACCGCTACAAGCCGCTGGTGGCCGTCAACGCGGTCAGCAAGCAGGAGTTCGACGACGCCGTGGCCGGTGCCGGCCAGGCCAACGCCGACGTGGCCTCGGCCAAGGCGGCGGTGCGCACCGCCCAGATCAACCTGGGCTACACCACCGTGACCGCGCCGATCAGCGGCCGCGCCGGCCGTGCGCTGGTGACCGAGGGCGCGCTGGTGGGCAAGGGCGAGGCAACCAAGCTGGCGCTGGTGGAGCAGGTCGACCCGATGTGGGTCACCTTTACCCAGCCTGCTTCGGAAGTCACGCGCCTGCGCCGCGCCATCGAGTCCGGCGCGGTCAAGGGCATGAACGGCGGCGCCAAGGTGCACCTGTACGTCGAAGACGGCCGGGAATACGAGCAAACCGGCAAGCTGCTGTTCTCGGACATGACCGTGGACCCGACCACCGGCGCGATCACGCTGCGTGCGCAGTTCCCGAACCCGAAGCGCGAACTGCTCTCGGGCACCTTCGTGCGCGTGAAGATCGAGCAGGGCATGGACGAGAACGCGCTGACCGTGCCGCAGCGGGCGCTGATCCGCGGCGCGCAGGGTGCCAGCGTGATGGTAGTGGGCACGGACGGCAACGTCGCGGCGGTGCCGGTCAAGGCGCCCCAGGCCATCGGCGACAGCTGGGTGGTGACCGAGGGCCTCAAGGGCGGCGAGAAGGTGATCGTCGAGGGCCTGCAGAAGATCAAGGTGGGCGCGCCCGCCAGGGCGGTGCCGTTTGTCGCGGCCGGAGCCTCGGCGCCGGCCGCGTCGCCAGCCTCGGCAACCGCCCCGGCCTCGGCCCCGAAGACCGAGGCCCAGTCCGAAGCCAAGTCTGACGCCAAGAAGGGCTGAACCCTGCCCTATCAGCAATACGGCAAATACGGCTAGACCGCCAGACCAAAGGGAGCCAGTTTTATGGCCAAGTTTTTTATCGACCGGCCGGTGTTCGCGTGGGTGCTCGCGCTGATCATCGTGCTGGGCGGCGTGCTGTCGATCCTGCAGTTGCCGATCGCGCAGTACCCGAACATCGCCCCGCCGACGATCTCGGTCACCGCCACCTATCCGGGTGCGTCGGCCAAGACGCTGGAGGATTCCGTCACCTCGGTGATCGAGCAGGAGCTCAACGGCGCGCCCAACCTGCTGTACTACAACTCGACCAGCGAGTCGTCGGGCCTGGCGTCGATCACGATCGCCTTCGCGCCGGGTTCGAACATCGACCTGAACTCGGTCGAAGTGCAGAACCGCCTCAAGCGCGTGGAAGCGCGCCTGCCGGCCGAAGTGCGCCAGCAGGGCGTGCGCGTGGACAAGGCCGGGAACAACTACATGATGTTCCTGACGGTCGCGTCCAAGTCAGGCACGGCCGACGCCATCCAGCTTGGCAACTACATCTCGTCGCAGGTGATCGACTCGATCCGCCGCGTGCCCGGCGTGGGCCAGGCCGACCTGTTCGGCACCGAGTACGCCATGCGGATCTGGCTGGATCCGGCCAAGCTGACCGGCTACAACCTGACCCCGCTGGACGTTACCGCCGCGGTGGGCGAGCAGAACATCCAGGTCGCCGTGGGCGAACTGGGCGGCACCCCCTCGCCCAGGGGCACCGAGCTCAATGCCACCGTCACCACCGAAAGCCGCCTGACCACGCCTGAGCAGTTCGGCAACATCCTGCTGCGCACCAACTCCGATGGTTCCTCGGTGCGCATCAAGGACGTCGGCCACGTGGAACTGGGCGGTGCCGACTACTCGACGCTGGCCCGCACCAACGGCCGCCCGTCGGCGGCCATCGCCATCAAGCTGGCCCCGACCGGCAACGCGCTGGCCACGGCCACCGCCGTGCGCGCCAAGATGGAAGAGCTGTCGAAGAACTTCCCGGCGGACTACGAGTACAGCGTGCCTTACGACACGTCGGCCTTCGTCAAGATCTCGATCGAGGAAGTGATCAAGACGCTGCTCGAAGCCGTGGTGCTGGTGTTCCTGGTGATGTTCCTGTTCCTGCAGAACTTCCGCGCCACCATCATTCCGACACTGGTGGTGCCGATCGCGCTGCTGGGTACGTTCGGCGCGTTGCTGGCATTCGGCTTCTCGATCAACGTGCTGACCATGTTCGGCATGGTGCTGGCCATCGGTATCCTGGTGGACGATGCCATCGTGGTGGTCGAGAACGTCGAGCGGATCATGAGCGAGGAAGGGCTCTCGCCGCGTGAAGCGACCCGCAAGGCCATGGGCCAGATTACCGGCGCCATCGTCGGCATCACGCTGGTGCTGACCGCGGTGTTCATCCCGATGGCGTTCTTCTCGGGCTCGGTGGGCAACATCTACCGCCAGTTCTCGCTGTCGCTGATCGCTTCGATGGCGTTCTCGGCGCTGCTGGCGCTGACGCTGACTCCGGCGCTGTGCGCGACGCTGCTCAAGCCCGTCGAAGCCGGCCACCACCATGAGAAGAAGGGCTTCTTCGGCTGGTTCAACCGCACCTTCGCGCGCGCCTCGACCAGCTACCAGGGCGTGGTGGCGCGCATCCTCAAGCGCACCGGCCGCTACCTGATCATCTATGCGGTCATCATCGTCGGCGTGGTGGTGCTGTTCAAGCGCCTGCCGTCGTCGTTCCTGCCTGACGAAGACCAGGGCTACATGATCACCGTGGTGCAGCTGCCCAACGGCGCGACCCAGGACCGTACCATCGGCGTGCTCAAGCAGATCGAGGACTACTACCTGCAGAAGGAAAGCAAGGTGGTGGACCAGATGATCACCGTGGCGGGCTTCTCCTTCTTCGGCCGCGGCCAGAACGGCGGTATCGCGTTCGTGCGCCTGAAGGACTGGAAGGAGCGCACCGGCGCGAACGAAACCGCGCAGGCGCTGGTCGGCCGTGCCTTCGGTGCACTGTCGTTCATCAAGGACGCGATCATCTTCCCGCTCAACCCGCCGGCGATTTCCGAGCTGGGCAATTCCTCAGGCTTTGACTTCCGCCTGCAGGACCGCACCGGCCAGGGCCACGCCAAGCTGATGGAAGCGCGCAACATGATGCTCGGCATGGCGGCCAAGAGCCCGGTGCTGATGGGCGTGCGCCCGGAAGGCCAGGAAGATGCGCCGCAGCTGCAGATCGACATCGACCGCGAGAAGGCCAAGGCGCTCGGCGTCACGGTGGCGAACATCAACTCGACGCTGTCGATCGCGTTTGGCTCGAACTACGTCAACGACTTCATCTATGAAGGCCGCGTGCGCAAGGTGATCGTGCAGGCCGACGGCGCCGACCGCCGCCTGCCGGACGACCTGACCAAGCTGCGCGTGCGCAACAGCAACGGCGACATGGTGGCCTTTGCTGCGTTCGCGACGTCCAAGTGGGTGATGGGCTCGCCGCGCCTGGAGCGCTACAACGGCATGCCGGCGGTGAAGCTGGCGGGCCAGGCCGCGCCGGGACGCAGTACCGGTGAAGCCATGCGCGTGATGGAAGAGAACTTCGCCAAGCTGCCGCCGGGCTTCGGCTTCGAGTGGTCCGGTCAGTCGTATGAAGAACGCCTGGCCGGCTCGCAGGAACCGATCCTGTACACGCTGTCGCTGATTATCGTGTTCCTGTGCCTGGCCGCGCTGTATGAAAGCTGGTCGATCCCGTTCTCGGTGCTGCTGGTGGTGCCGCTGGGCGTGCTGGGTGCGCTGCTCGGCGTGACGCTGCGCGGCATGCCCAACGACGTGTACTTCAAGGTGGGCCTGATCGCCACCATCGGCCTGTCGGCGAAGAACGCCATCCTGATCGTGGAATTCGCCAAGGACCTGCAGGCGCAAGGCAAGGGCCTGCTCGAAGCCACGCTGGAAGCGGTGCACCTGCGCTTCCGCCCGATCCTGATGACGTCGATGGCGTTCATCCTGGGCGTGCTGCCGCTGGCGATCGCCACCGGCGCGGGCTCGGGCAGCCAGCGCGCCATCGGTACCGGCGTGATGGGCGGGATGATCACGGCCACGGTGCTGGCGATCTTCCTGGTGCCGGTCTTCTTCGTCGTGGTGCGCAAGCGCTTCAAGGGCAGTGCCCGCCAGCACATGCTGGACCAGAAGTGGCACGAGCCGAAAGAGGAAATCTGAACATGACCAAGACTCTGACCACGCTGCTGCTGGTGGCCGGCGTTCTGACGGGGTGCACGCTGGCGCCCCACTATGACCGCCCTGCCCCGCCGGTGGCAGGCAGCTTCCCGGTGGCGCCCGAGGGCTACGCCACCGCCGAGGCGAAGAGCGGCGAGACCCGCCGCGCCGTCGACATCGGCTGGCGCGAGTTCTTCCGCGACCCGCGCCTGCAGTCGCTGATTGCGACCTCGCTGGAAAACAACCGCGACCTGCGCACCGCCGCGCTGCGCATCGAGGAAGCGCGCGCGCAGTACCAGGTGCAGCGCGCCGACCTGCTGCCGACGGTGAACGCGAATGCTGGCTATACTCGTGCCAGCACCAACGCTGCCACGGGGGTATCGGTTCTGGGCCAGCCTGCGGTATCGCAAGTCTACTCGGCCAGCCTCGGCATCTCGTCCTACGAGCTGGACTTCTTCGGCCGCGTGCGCAGCCTGTCGAACGCGGCGCTGGCGCAGTACTTCTCCACCGAAGAGGCGCATCGTTCGGCGTATATCTCGCTGGTGTCGGAAGTGGCCAAGGCCTACCTGTCCGAGCGTTCCTTCGCCGAGCAATACGAGATTGCACGGGACACACTCAAGGCGCGCGAGAGCACCTATGGGCTCGCCAAGCAGCGCTTCGACGTCGGCGCCACGTCCGCCCTGGACCTGCGCGACAACGAGTCGCTCGTGGCCCAGGCGCGTGTCGCCGCCGCGCAGCTCGCACGCCAGCGCGCGCAGGCGCAGAACGCGCTCGAAGTGCTGGTGGGCAAGCCGATCGGCAGCATCGAGAACCTGCCCGAGCCGATGCGCCTGTCCGACGAACGCATCATCAGCGATATTCCCGCGGGCCTGCCTTCGGACCTGCTGGAGCAACGCCCGGACATCCGCCAGGCCGAACAGCAGTTGCTGTCGGCCAACGCGAATATCGGCGCGGCACGCGCGGCGTTCTTCCCGCGCATCACGCTGACCACCAGCATTGGCACTATCAGCCCGACGTTCTCGAACCTGTTCGATGCCGGCACTAAGGCGTGGTCGTTCGCGCCGCAACTGACGCTGCCGATCTTCGACTATGGCCGCAACAAGTCCAACCTGGACCTGGCCAATGTGCGCAAGAACATCCAGGTGGCCAACTACGAGAAGACCATCCAGACGGCCTTCGCGGAAGTGGCGGATGCGCTGGTGGCGCGCGGCACGCTGGAAGACCAGGTGGCCGGCCAGGAAGATGTGCGCAATGCCGAAGCCGCGCGCTACGAACTGGCGCGCGTGCGCTTCCGCAGCGGGATTGCCAGCTACCTGGACGAGCTCGATGCGCAGCGCCAGCTGTTCACCGCCGAGCAGGCGCTGATCCAGGCGCGGCAGCTGCGGCTGAACAACGCGATCGATTTGTACCGGTCGCTGGGTGGCGGGTTGCAGGAGAGCGGTTCGGTGGCGCAGCAGGGGATGCCTGCGGGACAGGGGACGGTGACGCAGTAGGGTTGCTGTTTGCTGTTGCTGCAATGAGAAACGACGCGCTCAGGTGCGTCGTTTTTTTTTGGGGAGGGCCGCGGGGGGTTATCGTGCTTGGCTGGCGTGGGGTGTTTCGCCGGTTTAGCCGGTGGGGCTTCTTGCTCTTTGGCTTGGTTATGTAGGTCGGGTTCGATGTTGTCGTAGGTTTAAGCGCCTGGTTCCGCCCTGCTGGGCGGGTCACTTTTTGTCCGAGCGACAAAAAGTAACCAAAAAACGCGTCGCCTCAGGCGGCTGGCCACCAATTTGGTGGTGGGGGTGGTTCGAGCGGCGGTGCTTGCCATTTGGCGTGGTTGGCCGTTCGAGCCTGCTACGCACCCTGTCTGTGCCCACATCAACGGACTATTGGACGAACCCGACTTTAGGCGGTTGGCAGCCTGCTAAGTACCGCGTCGGTGGGACGCCTACGGCTGCGCTTCGCGCGGGCCCTAACGTGGCAGGCGGACGACCACGTTCTGATTTGCGCTCTTTTTTTTGGGGCCCGGCATCCCGACCGCGCCGTGCGAGCGCAGCGACGCACTCCGTGCCCGAGCCCCCGACCTGCGATACTGAGTGCGCGCAGCGCAGCCGAAGGCGTCCCACCGATGACCTCATTAGTAGGCTGCCAATAACCTAAAGTCGGGTTCGTCCAATAGTCCGTCGACGTAGGCACCGGACAGGGTGCGTAGCAGGGTCGAACGGCCAATCACGCCAAATGGCAAGCACCGCCGCCCGAACCACCCCCACCACCAAATGGATGGCAGCCGCCTGAGGCGACGCGTTTTTTGGTTACTTTTTGTCGCTCGGACAAAAAGTGACCCGCCCAGCAGGGCGGAACCAGGCGCTTAAACCTACGACAACATCGAACCCGACCTACATCCCCAACCCAACAAGCAGAAAGCCCACCCAATCAAAACTTATACGAAGCCGCCAAAAAGAACACCAACGGATCCGGCTCCAGCTTGGTCTTCGACGTCGACAGCACCATCCCATTGGCCGCCTTGATCGTCATCGTCGACGTCGTCTTCAGCGGAATATACGTCACCGCCGCCGTCACGCCCCAATGCTCGTCAAAGTTATAGGTGCCGCCGACATTGAATACCGGCGCCCATGACGACGACGCATCCGCGCTCACCGACGTCGGGCCCGGAATCCCCGCCCCCGCCGCCAGGATCGCGCCGAGGTTGTTGTTGACCGAACTCGCAAACGCCGGATTGACCTCGATGTTGGTAAAGAAGTTGTACGAAACCCCCAGCCCCAGGAACGGCCGGAAGCGCGTGCCCGGATCCAGGAAGTGGTATTGCACCATCGCCGCCGGACTCCACTGGCGTGCCTTGGTGATGATGGGATTCAGCGACGGGTCGCCCAGGCTCTGGCGGCCGAGCGCGCCGGCCGGACCCGGCGGGATCAGCTCGCCGTGGCCATAGAGCTTGAACTCCGGCGGGATGCCGCCCACCGCGGTGACCGCGATATGGTCGGTGACAAAGTGGCTGAAGGTCAGCCCCAGCGTATTGGCATTGGATGACGAGAGGCTGCTGCCCGGTGCGGTGAAGCTGGACGGCAGCCCGAGCGGGTAGTTGATCGGCACGTCGAGCAGCGTGGTCGTCAGCGGGTCGCTCTGGCCGTGCGTCTGGATATAGAACCAGCCGGCGGATACCACGTTGTCGCCCTTCTTCTGGGCATGGGCAGGCAGGGCGAAGCTGGCCAGCGCGGCCAGCATCAGCGTGAGAGTGAGGCGTATGGTCTTCATCTTGTGTCCCCCGGCAGTGGATGTCTTTGTTGGTCGAGTCGTGGTGGCCCGGGCTGCGGTGGCCCGGGCATTGCAGCGTGCTTACTGCACGAACGCGCCGACGGTGAAGTACGGGCCGCTGTCGCGCTGTTCCAGGAAGCCGAACACGCCGCCGGTGAACATCAGCTTGCCGGTCGGCGCCGAACCCGCGGGCGCATCGCGCCGCGAAGTGCGGACCACGCCCGGCACCTGCTGCGAGTAGTCCAGCTGGTAGGGAATCGCCAGCGACGCGTCGGACGGCCGGAACGGATCCATCATGGTCGCGGCGGCCCCGACCAGCGCGGTCACGCGGTAGTTGAAGTTGCTGTCGACGCCGACGTACTCGCCGTTGACCGTGCCCTGGGTGATCGTCATCGCCGGCGCCATCATGCCGATGCCGATCTCGTCGTCGGCGCCGAGCGGGCCGTTGGCGAGCGAGTCATTGGCATAGCCCACGCGGATCATGATCGGCACCAGCTGGCCGCGCAGCTTGCCCACGATCAGGTAGGCCTTGCCCAGCGTGCTGCCCAGCGTGGGCGGCTGGCTCTCGGCCTTGTAATTGGTCGACAGCAGCGCGCCGTTGGCCTGCGGTACGAAGTTGTTGCCCTTGCGCTCGCAGGTGTTGGTGGCGTTGTCGCAGACGGTGAATGAACCATCCGCGGCCAGCGCCATGCGGTAGTCCTGCGCCACCGTCTTGAACTGCTTGGACGGCACTTCGTGGAAGCCCGTGCCGTTGTACTGCCCGGTAATCTTCGACAGGTCGGTCTCGGTCTGCGCGAAGCCGATGAACTGGAAATACGGGAAGGTGGTATCCGGCACCGCGCCGGCACCGAGCACGCCGTTGAACTGGATGCGCGCGCCAGGGATGGTGCCGCCCATCACGCCTTCGCCGACGAAGAGCTTGGCCGGGCGGTTCGGATCGAGGCTGGCCCCGGTCAGCTCGAATGCGCACTGGTTCAGCTTCTCGGTCGGCAACCCCGTCTCCGCCTTCAGCGTGCCGCGCATCACGTTCTGCCCGTTGGTCGGGTCGCTGCGCGTGGGCTGCACGGTGCCGGTCTGGCGCGGCACCGAGGAATCCAGGAAGGTCACCTGCCAGGTCTTCTTGGTGGTGTCGATCTGCACCTTCACCAGCTCGCCGGAGCCGGTGCCGCCGGTGAAGGTGGTGGTGTAGTCCAGCGATGCCGGGCATAGCCGCGTCTGCACGGCCGCGGGCGTGGACGGCGCGTCGTCGCCGCCGCCTCCGCCGCCGCAGGCGGCAAGCATGGCGGTGGCGGCCACGGCCAGCGCACGCGCCGGCACCGTGGATGGGCGCGAAGCCCGCGACAGGATCATTCGATGGGATTGCATGGCGTTGTCTCCTCGGTGTTTTTGTCTGTGGTGTGTTCAGGGTGCCGCCAGCACGCCGACGCGGAAGGTCGGGCTGGCGCCGCCGGTGCCGGACAGGTGGCTGAAGACGCGGCCGCTCGCGACGAGCGCGCCGGTAGTGCCGCTGTTATCGGTGGTGGCCACCATGCCCGGTGCGGTCTGCGTGAAGTCGAGCTGGAAGCCGCCGGTCTGGTTCATCGTCATCGGATCGAGCAGGTCCACGCGCGCACCCTTGATCAGCGATGCCGTGTAGGCAAAGTCGCTGCCCGAGCCGATATAGCCGCCGTCAAGCTGGCCGCTGGCCACCAGCCTGGCCGGCGCCATCAAGGCCAGCCCCGATTCATCGTCGACATTGACCGTCAGCGGCAGCAGCGAGATCTGCGCGTAGCCGGTGCGCACCAGCAGCGGCACCAGCGCGCCATTGAGCTTGCCCACCACCATCAGCCCCTTGGCGCGGCTGGCGTTGTTGCTGGTGATGGCCTGGCTCTGGAACGACGGGTAGCGGCGGCTGCCGTCGGCGTTGCTGCTTTCGAAGGCGCCGTCGGCGCTGCGCAGCTTCCAGCTGTTGCCGGTGCTGAGGCAGTTGCCGGCCGACGCCGTGCAGCTGCCATCGGTCTTCAGCGTCTCGGTGGTCTGCGCGGTCGCGGGCGTGAAGTGGCTCGACGCAGTCAACGAGCCGCCGGACGGCACCTGGTGGTAGCCCAGCAGGTTGTAGCTGCCGGCCACCTTGGTGAAGTCGGTCTCGGTCTGCGCGAATGCCAGCACCGGATAGAACGGGAATGTGGTGGCCGGGATCGCGCCCAGTCCGAGCACGCCCGGGTAGGAGATGGTGGCACCCGGGATGCCGCCGCCGGCGACGCCGTTGCCCAGGAAGATCACCGGCGGCTTGGCGCTGTCGATATTGGCCTGCGAGGTGCCGTCAGACGCCGTGGCGGTCTGCAGCGCGACCGCGCAGCGGTTCTGCTCGGCGGTCGGCAGCGAGGTCAGCTTGGCGAAGGTGCCGGTGAAGGTCACGCCCGCGCGCGTCGGGCTGACGCTGCCGGGTTGCTTGGGTACCGGCGACTCGATGATGTCCAGCTGGTAGGTGCGGGCCGCGGTGTCGAAGCGCAGCCTGACCAGCTCGCCGGCGCCGGAGCCGCCGGTGAAGGTGGTGCTGTAGTCCAGCGCCGCCGGGCACAGCGATCCGGGCGGGCCGCCGATGGTGACCGGCCCCTGCGCGGGGCAGGTGCCCGTGTCCGCGCATTGCGGCGGTGCCTGCGTGCTGGCGCGCGGCGCCTCTTCATTGCCGCCGCCGCCACCGCAGCCGGCCAGCGTCGCGGCAAGACTCACCCCTGTCAAAACGAAAGTGCTGCGTCGAAGCATCGACATGGTCATGGCCTGTCTCCTGATTTTTCTGGCGACCCCTGGTTCTGGATCTGCTGTCCGGCTCTGTGTCCGGATCCCTCCCGGGTGCGGCGACTCTCGCCGCTCGCGTGTTTTTGCGTCAATAGAGCGGCCGTTCCAAACAGGCGTACCTGCCGTGCGTGCCGCGTGTGGCGGTGGATTGCGGGTCTTGCACGGACTGCGCGGCAAGCGGCGCGGCCAGCGATTCAAACGCACGGTGCGCGCCGCTTTGCCGCATCTCAGAAGCGATAGTCAGGATTGGCCGGATCAAACGCAGAGGCTTCGAAGGTCTTGCGCACCAGCTTGTCGAACACGATCTTCTCGACCATGTTGCCGTCGGCATCCCATGCGGTTTCGACGCGGATATACGGATGCTTCAGGTCCAGCATCAGCTGCACCTTCTTGGCGTAGTACTGCGGCGCGCCGGCCGGCAGGTCCCAGGTCAGCGCCACCATGCGCACGCCCTGCTCCTGCACGATCTCGGCCTTGCTGTATTTCTCGGACAGCCCGGCGGCGCGCAGGGACCTGGCATCGCGCTCCAGCATCGACAGCACGAACTGGAAGCCTAGGTCGCGCACGGTGTGGTTGGACTGCGAGCGCGCCAGCGTGCCGTCCAGTGCGATCCACATCGAGGTGAAGCCCAGCACGCCGCCCAGGTGGCCGTACATCTCGTCCTTGCGGCGGGTCTCGTCATAGAGGATTTCCTGTCCCGACTGCGCGCCGCCGGACAGCCATTTCGCATAGAGCTGGCGCGGCTGATGGCGGTAGCGGATCTGCATCTTCGCGGGCTGGTCCTGCCACTGGTTGTTGAGCCGTTCCTGGCGCGACATCGAGTACTCGTACTCGGGATAGCGGTTCATCTCGGCGCGTGCCCATTTCAGCAGCGAATCCGGCTGAAGCGCCTGGAACACGGCCAGCACCTGCTCATCGGACAGGCGCGCGAGTTCGCCGCTGGCGACCTGGCGCGAGAACAGTGCGGCTTGCTGTGCGGATGGCAGGCCGTCATAGCCCGTGCCCGCGGCGGCAGTGGTTGTGCCCGTCTGGGCCATGGCCACGGGTGGCATGGCCAGTGGCGCAGCCAGCAGCCCGATGACGGCGCCGGCGACGGCGGCAAAATACAGCGGTTGGATCGACATGGCAGCTTCCTCCTCAGGGTGTCCGCCAGGGGCGGAGCGTGGCAGCGCGGGGACGAACGGGGCCACCGCCGCGCCCGCGGGAATGCCGACAGGGCGCACGGGGTCCGCGGGGCCTGTGCGTGGCCTCGCTGGATGGATCGACGGTTCAGGTTTGCGTGAGGGCGGCGGCGCCGGCCCGGCGGTAACCGGGCGCGACGCGCGCCGCTATGTCCTGGTGCGCATTCGCATCCAGTCATCCAGCGGGTTGCTGGGGAAACTCACAGTGTGCTCGCGTGCGCGGACCGGCACGCTGGTCACGGCGGCGCGTTTCGTGCCCGCATTGCGCACGGTGCGCGCGCTGATGCGGGCCTTGTCGAGGGCGGCGGCGGTTTGGCTGGCCGGGTCGCCCCTCGTTGCCGCCATCGCGGCGCAACTGGCACTCAGGTCGTCGGCGGACTGCGCCGCGGCCAGCTTGCTGGCGCGTTGCTCGGCCTGCTGCTGCTCGCCGAGGTCGAATACCGACTGCAGGGCTGAGAACTCGTCCGCACCGGGTTGCGCCACGTTCAGCACGGCTTCCACCATCGCGGTGAGCTGGGCCAGCACGTGCGCATCGCTCATCTGCTTGCCCTGCGTGAACGCCGGCAGCAGCTTGGTGATCTCTTCGCCGGCCAGCACGCCGGCCAGTGCCTTGAGCGCAAACTGCAGGCGCCAGCCGAGTTCATGCCGCGGCAGCGCCGGAATGGCACGCGAGAAGGCATCGAAGAAGCGCCCGTACACCGGGGCGTAGTGCTCCAGCAGGTATTGCTGGATAAAGGGCGAGGTATCCGAATACACGCGCCCGAGCAGCCGCAGAAACGATGGCCCGCCTACCGACGGGTCGCGTGCCATCTGCAGCGCGGGCACGAACAGCGCGCCCATCACGTGCTGGCAGCGGATGCTGTTGCCGGGCCAGCGGGCTTCGCACGCATCGAGCAGCGCCAGGCGCTGCGCGTTGAGCGGATCCAGCCGCCGGCTCAGCACGGCGTGCATCATGATGTCTTTGCTGCGGAAGTGGTAGTTCACGGCGGCCAGGTTGACGATGGCGCGCGACGTGACCTGCCTGAGCGAGGTGGCTTCGTAGCCGACCTCGGTGAACAGCTTTTCCGTGGCGTCGAGAATCCGGGCCTTGGTGTCTTCTGCCGAGCTTTTGCCGGTCTTCATGGGGGCGTCTCTCTTCTTTGCTGCCGTAAACCCCTTAGCAATTTGCTACGCTGTTCCGCTCCCTGCTCTGACGGCATACGGATGCTTGAAACAGTTGTACGAAGCCTATCCAGCGCTTCGAGCGTTTCACAAGACCTGAATTGGAGGGGATATTCTAATTGCGCCACTGGTGTGGGGAATCGCGCAACAATGTCGGCCGCGCCCTGCATGGAGCCGGTACGCCGAATGCCTGCAATGCCGGACATTACAGGCTTGCACGGCCAATCCATCATGAGGTGAGGCGCCGGGCCAGCGCATCCGCATTCTGCGCCGTCAGCGCAAACACTGACAATTGGGGGTTCGCCCCCACGCTGGTCGGGAACACCGAGCCGTCGAACACCGACAGGTTGGCCAGTTGATGGTGATGGCCGTGGCTGTCCACCACGCCGCCGCGCGCATCGTCGCTCATGCCGCAGCCGCCCATCAGGTGCGCGGTGAACAGCGCAGTGCGGAACGGCCTGAGCGGCAGTTGCGCGATGGCATCGCGCGCCTCCGGCCAGCTCCGGTATTCGGCGGCATCCAGGTGCGCGGGCCGCACGCGCTCGGCGCCGGCGGCGAACTGCGCCTGCGCCATGCTCAGCCATGCGCGGCGCACGCCGTCCCAGGCGTAGTCCGTCATTGCATAGTCCAGCAGCGGGCTGCCGTCGGCCGCCAGCCGCACGCGCCCGCCGGCGCTCTCCGGCACGAAGCCATCGCGCAGCAGCGCCAGCATCGCGTTGGTGTTCGGCAACTGCGCCATATCGCGGCGCAGCGCCTCGCCCACACCGTTGATCACGCCCGCGCTGATGCCGGGGAACAGCGGCGGCACCTCCAGCTTGTAGCCCATCGGCCCGGTCGCGCCGTCCTTCCACTGGAAGTGGTCGGAGGCGATCGACTGCGGCGCACCATAATAAGGATCAATGCGGTCTGGCATTTTTGCGATACTGATATTCACCGGATGGATGAATGTGCGTAATCCCAGCCGCTCATGGGGGTCCGGCACGCGCGAGCGCAGCAGCAGCGCCGGCGTGTTGATGGCACCGCCGGCGGCAATGACGTGCTTCGCGCGCACGACCACCTCGACCCCGGTCGGCGTATAGCCGTCCGCGCCCAGTGCTTCGCCGGTGACCGACTGCACCCGCTTGCCATCATGGTCCAGCGTGCGCACGCGCACGCGGTGTACCAGCGTCGCGCCGCTGGCCAGTGCCGCGGGGATGGTCGATACCAGCATCGACTGCTTGGCATTGACCGGGCAGCCCAGCCCGCAATAGCCCGAGTTCCAGCAGCCCTTCACGTTGCGCGGGATCACGTGCCATTCCCAGCCCAGCGTCTCGCAGCCGCGCCTGAGCACGTCGTTGTTGGGATTGGGCGCCATCGCCCATGGCGCGATGCCCAGCCGCTCTTCCACTTGCTGGAACCATGGCGCCATGTCGGCCTCGCCGTGGCCGGTGACGGCGTGTTGCGTGGCCCAGTGCGCCAGCGTCTGCGGCGGCGTGCGGAAGCTCGACGACCAGTTGACCGTGGTGCTGCCGCCGACCGAGCGGCCCTGCAGGATGGCGATGGCGCCGTCGGCCGTGGTGCGCGCCGCGGCTTCCTGGTACAGCTCGCGATAGGCGCGGTTTTCGTCCATGTCGCGGAAGCTGTCCGAGGTGCGCAGCGCCCCTTCTTCCAGCAGCACCACGCGCAGGCCCGCGCGGCTGAGCGCCTCGGCGCTGATGCCGCCGCCCGCGCCGCTGCCGACGATGACGACGTCGGCATCCAGCGTGCGCGTGGTGGTGAAGGTGGCAGCGTCCAGTACCTTCCAGCCGGCGGCGATGCCGGCGTCGTAGAGATTGTCGATGGCCATGTCGGGGATCAGGCGTGCAGCGCCTTGTAGACGGCCGCGTTGGGGCCGGGATAGCCGCTGCCGGCCCAGGCGGCCGGCAACACGTAGTAGCCCACGCTGGTGAGCTTGACCAGCACCACCGCGCCGGCATTGAGCGTGGCCAGGCGGCTGGCGCGCCAGCGCGCCAGGAAGGCCTGCACCTGCGCCGGCGTGGCCGCGCGCCAGTCCTGGCGGATGCCGGTCAGCGCCCAGCGCAGCGGCATGCTGGCAAGCAGGCCGAACAGCTTGCGCAGCTCGGCCTGCGCGCCCGCGCCCATCGCGGCGCAGGTGGTGTCGATATTGCGCAGCGCGTCCTGCTCCAAAGATGCGCGCCGTGGCGGCGGCGCGTCGGCCAGCTCAGTGACGATGGCCGGCAGCAGCGCGCGGAACATCGCCACGTCTTCGGGGCGCAGCCACTTCATGCCGGCCTGCGGCGCGGGATCGGCCGACGAGCAGCCGGCCAGCGACGGCACCAGCGCGGTACACGCCAGCGCGGCCGAGAAGCCGATGCCGACTTTGAGGAAGCCGCGCCGCGTCAGCGCGTGCAGCGTATCCGCATCGGCATCCGCACGACGGTGTGGATGATTGGGGGCCATGTTGTCTCCTTGCGTCGGTCTCTTGTATTCAGGCGGGGCAGGCCCGCATTGACGCTACCCGGAGTTTGGATAAAGATCGGTGCCCGGTCTTGATCCCGCATGACAGGTGATTTGATGCCACGCGCCAACCAGCCCGACGGCAGTGCCAGTGGGACGCAAGCGGGCACCGCATTGGGCACCGTCTCGCTCGCCTACCTCCGCGCCGTGCTCGACCACGGCGCGCGCCAGGGCATTGCCCCGGCCGAACAGATGCGCGCCGTCGGCGTGCCGCCCGAACTGCTGCACGCCACCGGTGCGCAGACCGCCACGCGCATTCCCGGCGCGGCCTACCTGGCTCTGCTCGACTGGCTGGAGCAGGTCACCGGCGATCCTCATGTCGGCCTGCGCGCCGGCGCCGCCTTCGCGCCGCGCCACTATGCTGAGATGGGCTACGTGGTGCTGACCACGCCCACCGTGCGCGACGCCATCCTGCAAGGCATCCGCTATGAAGTACTGGCCAACGATATCGGCGGCACCCGCCTGATCGAAACGCCGCAGGCCGCCTGCATGACCTGGGAAGCGCGGCATGGCCCGCTGTCGCGCCATGCCCATGAACTGCATATGGCCACCTGGGTGGTGTTCGCGCGCTGGCTGATCGGGGACCAGCACGTGGCCACGCAGGTGGAGTTCCCGCATCCCGCGCCGGCCGATACCAGCCTGCATGCCGAGGTGTTCGGCTGCCCCGTGGTTTTCAATGCCGGGCGTCATGCCATGCATATCGATCAGGCCCTGCTCGACCTGCCATCGCTGCAGGCCGACGCGGGCATGCAGGCGCAGATGACGCGCATCGCCGACACCCAGCTGCAGCAGATCGTGCCGGCGGGCGCCGACGCGTTGGCGCAGGCGCGTGCCTATATCAGCGGGCGGCTCCAGCAGGGCGAACTGCCCATTGCCGACGTCGCCACGCACCTGAGCCTGCCGGTGCGCACCTTGCAGCGGCGGCTGCAGGCGCAGGGCATCAGTTATTCACAGCTTGTGGATAACGTGCGGCGCGCGCTGGCGGAGCAGTATCTTGCCGATCCTGGCATCAGCCTCGCGCAGTGTGCAATGCGGCTGGGCTATTCCGAGCAGAGTGCCTTCACCCACGCTTTCAAGCGCTGGACTGGTGAAACGCCTCACGGCTGGCGGCGCAAGGGACGGGCGGCGTAGCAGCCTGATGTTGCGGCCACGCCTTCGTGATCCGCGAAGCCCCGAAAAAATCTTCCTGTTTCAAACGCACGACCGAACCCGGCAGCTCAAGCGGCTGCCGGGCCACCTGGCGTTGTTTCATGTGCGCCAGGCGCCGCTGGAAAACCCCAAAAATTAGAACCATCCTTCCACTCACGGCATTGACCACCCGCGCCGCGCTTCCTACGATGACATCGATCAATGTCACAATAAACACTGTAATCACGGTGAGGAGCGCCCATGAATGCACCCGCGGAGCTGCCGCAACAGGCATCCCCTGCCCCTGAGCACACAGACATTGCCATCATCGGCAGTGGCTTTGCCGGCCTTGGCATGGCGATGCGGCTGCGCGAGCGCGGCGAGCGCAATTTCCTGATCTTCGAGAAGGCCGGCTCGGTCGGCGGCACCTGGCGCGACAACCACTACCCGGGCTGCGCCTGCGATGTGCAGTCGCACCTGTATTCCTTCTCGTTCGCGCCGAATCCGGACTGGTCGCGCATGTTCTCGACCCAGCCCGAGATCCGCGCCTACCTGGAAGGCTGCACCGACCGCTTCGGCCTGCGCCCGCACCTGCGGCTGCACCATGAGTTGCGCCACGCCGCCTGGGATGAGGCCGCGCAGGTGTGGCGGCTGGAGATGGCCGACGGCAAGGTGGTGCGGGCGCGTGTGCTGGTATCCGGCATGGGCGGGCTGAGCCGGCCTTCGTACCCCAATATCCCCGGGCTTGAGTCGTTCGAGGGCGAGTGCTTCCACTCGCAGCACTGGAACCACGCCTATGCGCTCGCCGGCAAGCGCGTGGCCGTGATCGGCACCGGCGCCAGCGCGATCCAGTTCGTGCCGCAGATCGCGCCCCAGGTGGCGCAGCTGGACCTGTACCAGCGCACGCCGCCGTGGATCATGCCCAAGCCGGACCGCGAGGTCAGCGCCACCGAGCGCTGGCTGTTCCGCCGCCTGCCGTTCACGCAGACGCTGGTGCGCACCGGCATCTACTGGATGCTGGAATCGCGCGTGCTGGGCTTCGTGCTGCATCCGAAGATCATGAAGGTGGTGGAGCGCGTCGCACGGCGCCATCTGGCCAAACAGGTACGCGACCCCGCATTGCGTGCGACGCTGACGCCGGACTACACCATCGGCTGCAAGCGCGTGCTGATCTCCAACGACTACTACCCGGCGCTGACGCGCGACAACGTGGACGTGGTCACCACCGGCATCGCCCGCGTGGAGCGCGACGCGGTGGTGCTGCGCGACGGCACGCGCCGGCCGGCCGACTGCATCATCCTGGGCACCGGCTTCCATGCCACCGACCCGCTGCCGCGCGGCGTGATCTCGGGCCTCGACGGCGTGGACCTGGTCGATGCCTGGCGCGACGGCGCGCAGGCCTACCTGGGCACCACCGTAGCGGGCTTTCCCAACCTGTTCTTCGTGGTCGGCCCCAACACCGGCCTGGGCCATAGCTCGATGGTGTTCATGATCGAGTCGCAGGTGGCCTACATCGTCGACGCCCTGCAGCAGATGCGCCGCGAAGGCGTGCAGGCGGTGGACGTGCGCGAGCCAGTGCAACGCCGTTTCAACGATCAGTTGCAGGCCCGCCTCGGCCATGCGATCTGGTCCGCCGGCGGCTGCGCCAGCTGGTACATCGACCCGCGCAGCGGCCGCAACACCACGCTGTGGCCGGGCTTCACCTGGCAGTTCCGCCGCGCCACCGCGAGCTTCCGCATGACCGACTACGACCTGTACCCGGTCCGGCGCGCATTGCCCGACGAGACCGCGATGCAGCCGTCGGCGGAGATCGCCACGGTCGCTGGTGCCTGACGCGCGCGCGTCCCCCATCGATTCCCACCCAAAAGAACGACACACACCGGAAGGAGACCGGATATGAAGGACTTCCGCAACAAGGTTGCCGCGATCACCGGCGCCGGATCGGGCATCGGCCGCGCGCTGGCGGTGGCGCTGGCCCGCGAAGGCTGCCACCTGGCGCTGTCAGACCGCAACGAGGCCGGACTGGCGCAGACCGTGGCGCAAGCGATGGCCGCGGCGCCGCATGCCCGCATCACGCAACACACGGTGGACGTGGCCGACCGCGCCGCGGTCTACGCGTGGGCCGCCGCGGCCGCCGAGGCGCATGGCCGCGTCAACCTGATCTTCAACAACGCCGGCGTGGCGCTGTCCAGCACCGTCGAGGGCATGAGCTACGACGACCTGGAATGGATCATCGGCATCAACTTCTGGGGCGTGGTGTACGGCACCAAGGCCTTCCTGCCGTACCTGAAGGCCAGCGGCGACGGTCACGTGGTGAATACGTCGAGCATCTTCGGCATCTTCGCCCAGCCCGGCATGGGCGCCTACAACGCCAGCAAGTACGCGGTGCGTGGCTTCACCGAGTCGCTGCGGCAGGAGCTGGACCTGATGGACTGCGGCGTGTCGGCCACCACCGTGCACCCGGGCGGCATCAAGACCAATATCGCCCAGGCCAGCCGCGTGTCATCCAGCGTCAACGGCTTCCTGGTGCGCGACGCGCAGCATGGCAAGGATGAGTTCGAGAAGTTCTTCATCACCTCGCCCGACAAGGCCGCGCGCGTGATCCTGGAAGGCGTGCGCCGCAACCGCCGGCGCGTGCTGATCGGACCGGACGCCTACGCCGCCGATGCCATGGCGCGGCTGCTGCCCGCCGCCTACCAGTCGCTGGTGGTGCGCGAGACGCGCCGCAAGCGCGATCTCGGTCCTGCGGCCGCACCGGCCTCGGTGAGCCAGGGAGAGCGCTCGTGAACCGGATTGCGATCGAACAGGATGCGGCGCTATTGGCGCCACCGGGTGCTTTCACGCGCTGGTTCGGGCAAGGCCGCGTCGGGCTGTTCAGCCTGTCGCGCGCCACGCTGGCGCAGCGCCATGCGCTGCCGGCCTCGCGCTGGGTGCGCGTGCTCGATGCGATGGTGCACTACACCGATGAGGGTCCCGCCGACGGCGAAACGCTGGTACTGATCCACGGCTTCGGCGCTTCGCTGCATACATGGGAAGGGATCGTGCCGGCGCTGGCGCAACGGTATCGCGTGCTGCGGCTGGACATCGCCCCGTTCGGGCTGACCGGGCCGCTGCGCAATGCGCGCGGGCGCATCGAGACCATGGACGTGCATCGCTACCGCGATTTCATCGACGCCTTCCTGGCCGCGGTGAACGTGCGCCGCGCCAGCATCATCGGCAATTCGCTGGGCGGGCTGATCGCGTGGGACCTGGCAGTGCGCCGGCCCGATGCAGTCGACAAGCTGGTGCTGATCGATGCAGCCGGCTTCCCGATGCGGTTGCCGATCTATATCGACCTGTTCCGCCATGCGCCGGTGCGCTGGTCGGCGCCGTGGATGCTGCCCGAGTTCATCATCCGCGCGGCCACGCGCGACGTCTATGGCGATGCCTCGCGCGTGCCGGAGTCCACGTTCCGCCGCTATGTGGACTTCTTCTATGCCGAAAGCAGCCGCGAGGCCGTCGGCAAGATGGTGCCCAAGCTGGACTTTGCCCAGCTGGACACCCACCTGCTCGGCAGCGTGCGCGCGCCCACGCTGGTGCTGTGGGGCGAGCGCGACCGCTGGATCCCGCCCGCGCACGCGCAGGCCTTCACCGAGCGTATCCCCGGCGCGCAGCTGCGCCGCTACGCGGGGCTTGGCCACGTGCCGATGGAAGAAGACCCGCAACGCGTGGCCGCAGACCTGCTGCCGTTCCTAGCCGCCTAATGAATCCCGCCGGCGCAACACGCCGCCGGCCGTCACCCAAGGAGACCGCCATGATGCCAGTCCGCCGCGACGTGCATCCCCACCTGCCGCCGGAACGCATCAGCGACTGGCACGAACGGGGCCGTCACGTCACCCATTTCATCAACGCGCTGTCGATCTTCTTCCCCGGCGGGGAGCGCTTCTTCATGGACAGCGTGCGCAACTACCGCGACCAGGTGAAGGACCCCGAGCTGAGCCGCGCCATCGCCGGCTTTATCGGCCAGGAAGCGATGCACACGCGCGAGCACATCCTCTACAACCGGCTGATGGAAGACGCCGGCCTGCCCGCCGCGGCGCTGGACCGCGCAGTGTGGAAGCTGCTGGACGTGCTGCGCAAGATCCTGCCCAAGTCGTGGCAGCTGGCCCACACCATCGCGCTGGAGCACTACACCGCGATGCTGGCCGGCGGTCTGCTGCAGGATCAGCGCCACATGGGCACGGCTTCGGAGACCGGCTACCGGCAGGTGTGGACCTGGCACGCGCTGGAGGAAACCGAGCACAAGGCCGTGGCCTATGACGTCTGGAACACGGTGATGAAGCCCGGCCCGTACCGCTACTTCCTGCGCACCTTCACCATGCTGACCACCACGGTGACGTTCTGGGCGATGGTGTTCGTGTTCCATATCGCGCTGGTGATGGGCGACAAGGGCTGCCGCAACAAGCTGACCGGATTTGGCAGCGTAATGCGCTTCCTGTGGGCCTCGCCCGGCGTGCTGCCCAAGATGATCCCGGAGTGGTTCAGCTACTTCCGGCCCGGCTTCCACCCGTGGGATGACGACAACCGCGCCGAGCTGGCGCGCATCGCCCCGCTGGTCGAAGAGATCGAAGACACCGCGCGCGCCGCCGGCGTCTCCACCCGTGCGCCCTCGCTGCGGGGGGCGGCATGACCATCTGGCAGTGCCGTATCTGTGGATTCGTTTATGAAGAAGCGCTCGGCATGCCCGAGCACGGCATCGCGCCGGGCACACCGTGGGGCGCGGTCCCGTCGGAGTGGAACTGCCCGGACTGCGGCATGGCGAAAGCGGATTTCGACATGGTTGCGCTATAGGCGAAGTTTTGAGGTTGGCAAGGGCTGAGGCGGCCGGTCCACCGAAGGCGGAACTCCCCTCTCCCGCGCGCGGGAGAGGGGAGCAAACCATCGGAGCGCTAGGGCTTTGTGGCGCCCCCACTCTCCTCATCATGCAAATGCTCGATGATCGCCGCCACCCGGTCCCCCAGGTACTTGTTGGCCGAGATCTCCAGCGCCCGCATCATCTCCGTTTCCGCCATCACCAGCGCCAGCGGGCGGATGCGCCACAGGATGTCCACCAGCCGCGGCACGTCCTGCGGCGGCGGCAGCTTGCCTTCGCCAAAGCGGTCCAGCTCGCGCACCACGGTGGCGACGATATGGTCCGATACCGCCTGGAAATGCCCGCGCGACTGCGCGATGATCTCCAGCACGTCTTCCAGCGCAAAGCCCGCCTGGGCGATTTCCGCGCCCGCGGCCAGCGCGCGCGGGCTGCGCGCGAGATAGCCTAAACCGTCCGGTTCCAGCAGTCCCAGTGAGATCGCCTTGGCCAGCGCCGGGCGCGAGATCGCGCGGCCGAACAGCCGCGCCAGCGCCAGGTAGGAATAGTGCCGCGGCGTCTCGTTGGTCCACGGGCTGCTGATGGCCGTTTCCAGCCCCAGGATCGAACGCAGGTCGTGCCCTTCGACAATCGCCTTGAGCAGCTCGGTGATATTGGCCAGCGTATAGCCGCGCGCCAGCAGGTGGTGGATCAGCTTGAGCCGCCCCAGGTGCGCCTGCGTGTAGATGCCCACGCGCCCGCGCCGCTGCGGCGGGTCGATCAGGCCGCGGTCCTGGTAGGAGCGCACATTGCGCACCGTCGTGCCGGCCACGCGCGCCAGCTCGTCGATGGTGTATTCCGGGGCCGGCGGCGGGGTGTCCGATGCCTGGCTGGTCGGGGACGAGGGGTGGCGGCGCCGGGTCAGTGTCATGCGAAAAATTCTAACCGAGGAATGCGGCAGGCAAAGGTGGCGCCCGGTTTTGCCGATAATGAGGGCATTGCCGCCCCACCCTCAACCGTCCACCCTCCATGCATATCCGCTGGCTCGAAGACTTCGTCTGCCTGGCCCAGGCCGGCAGCCTGGCGCGCGCCGCCGAACTGCGCAACGTGACCCCGCCCGCCTTTGGCCGGCGCATGCAGGCGCTGGAAGTCTGGGCCGGCGCCCCGCTGATCGACCGCAGCGCGTTCCCGGTGCGGCTGACCGCCGAAGGGCGCCAGTTCCTGGAAGCCGCGCAGAGCGCCCTGCGCACGCTGGACGAAACCCGCCTGGCGCTGCGCGCCGCGCATCGCGCCGACGCCAGCACGGTCACCATCGCCACCGGCAAGACCCTGGCGCGCTCGATGGTGCCGGCGTGGCTGGCGGGCCTGCGCGAGGCACTGCGGCACGACCCCGCCGCGGCCGGCTTCCGCACGCGCCTGTCGACCTTCCCGATGCACGACGCGCTGGCCATGTTCGCCGAGGGCGATGCCGACTTCCTGCTCTGCTACAGCCCGCCGGACCTGCCGGTGATGCTGGACGACGCACGCTACCAGTTCCACCTGGCCGGCGTGGAGCGGCTGGTGTGCGTCAGTGCCGCCGACGCGCGCGGCGCGCCGCTGCACCGTCTGGCGACTGGCAAAGCAGCTGCCAGGCCAGTGCCGATGATCGCCTACGCCGAGACTCTGACGCTGGGCCGCATGGTCAACCAGGAGATCGCGCGCCGCAAGCTGGCGCCGCGACTGGACGTGATCGCGGTCAGCGACTTTGCCGAGTCGGTGCACGAGATGGTGCGCCAGCGCATGGGCCTGGCCTGGCTGCCGGCGCGGCTGATTGCCGACGACCTGCACGCCGGGCGCCTGGTGCGTGCCATCAGCGCCACACGTGGCGACGACGGCGGCGACCTGGCGCTCGATATCCGCCTTTACCGCCCGCGCGCGCCGATGCGCCCGCTGGCCGAGGCCTTCTGGCAGGCGGCGGTGCGGGCACCGCGCTGATTCGCCTTCGGCCGCACTATTGCCGAATCGGCAACCCCCCTTGCCAAAGCTGCACGCCGGGCCGGTTCCGCGCTCTCTAACATCAGTCCACAACCATTATTCCGGGACCCCCAGAGCCAAGACCATGAAGACCACCCTGCGCGCGGCCGCTGCCGCACTCTGCCTTGCCGCTTCCGCCGGCGCTCTTGCTTCCACCTGGCCCACCAAGCCGATCACGCTGGTGGTGGGCTACACCGCCGGCGGCAGCGTCGATCTGGTGGCCCGCACCATCGCCCCGGAACTGGGCAAGCGCCTGGGCCAGAGCGTGGTGATCGAGAACCTGGGCGGCGCCGGCGGCACCATCGGTGCGGCCAAGGTGGTCAAGGCCGAGGCCGATGGCTACACCCTGCTGATGGGCTCGGGCAGTGAAGTGTCGATCGCCCGCCTGACCAACCCCGCCGTGCGCTACGACGGCGAGAAGGACCTGGCACCGGTGACCTTCGTCGGCACCCAGCCGATGGTGCTGGTCGGCAAGCCCGGCCTGCCGGCCAAAAATGCCGCCGAGCTGATCGCGCTGGCCAAGGCCCAGCCGGGCAAGCTGGCGTATGCCTCGTCGGGCGTGGGCACGCCGCTGAACCTGGCCGGCGAGCTGATCAAGCAGCAGGGCAAGGTCAATATCACGCACGTGCCGTACAAGGGCGCTTCGGCCATGGCCACCGACCTGCTCGGGGGCCAGATCGACCTGGCGGTGATGGTGCTGTCGTCGGCGCTGCCGCATATCCAGGCTGGCCGCGTGCAGGCCTACGGCGTGACCAACGCCAAGCGGTCTCCCGTCGCGCCGAACGTGCCCGCGCTGGCCGAGACCCCCGCGCTCAAGGGCGTCGACATGGGCGTGTGGTTCGGCCTGATGGGCCCGGCCAACCTGCCACAACCGGTGGTGGAGCGCCTGAATACCGAGATGCAGGCCGTGCTGACGATGCCGGAAGTGAAGAAGAAGCTGGCCGAGGCCGGCGTGGAAGTGGCGCCCGCCAATCCGGCGCAGTTCGGTAGCTTCATCAAGCGCGAGACCGGGCGTTATCGCACCATCGTGCAGACGGCTGGGATTCATGAGTAAGTGAGGTGGCGAGGCGGCGTCGCTTCTGCAAGCGCCGGCCCTCTCCCCCGCCCCTCTCCCGCGCGCGGGAGAGGGGAGACCACAATCGGCATGGACAAGGGTTGAAGCCTTTCTCAATCTGCCGGTTTGCTCCCCTCTCCCGCTTGCGGGAGAGGGGCCGGGGGAGAGGGCCAGCGCCGGCAACGGCCACCGCCCTTCCTCAATCCGATTTACAACATCGACCCGGCAGGCACCGACCCGCCAGGCACCCTGAACGCACCGATTCCCATGACCCAGCCCACCGCACCGATCGACGCCTACCCCGTCGATGTCACCTTCCCCGACATCCGTCCCTACGCCGCCGGCAACACCGGCATCCCCTACCTGTTCACCTTCGACAGCGGCCAGCCCGGCCCGCACGTGATGGTCAACGCGCTGACCCACGGCAACGAGGTCTGCGGCGCCATCGCCGTCAAGGCGCTGCTGGACCACGGCCTGCGCCCGCGCCGCGGCCGCCTGACGCTGGCCTTTGCCAATGTCGATGCTTACCACCGCTTCGATGCGGCCAGGCCCGATGCCTCGCGCTTCGTCGACCAGGATTTCAACCGCGTATGGACCGCCAAGACGCTGGACGACAACAGCCTGGATTCGTCCGAGCTGCGCCGCGCGCGCGCCATGCGCCCGGTGATCGATACCGTCGACCTGCTGCTGGACCTGCATTCGATGCACGAAAAAAGCCGGCCGCTGATCGTCTCCGGCCCGCTGGACAAGGGCATTGCGCTGTCGCGCGCGCTGGGTGCGCCGGCCGATGTGATCGTCGACGAAGGCCACCCCGAAGGCCGCCGCATGCGCGACTACGATGGCTTTGGCGATGCCGCCAGCCCGCGCAACGCGCTGCTGATTGAATGCGGCCAGCACTGGGAGCCCGCCGCCGTGACGGTGGCGCAGGACAGCGCCGCGCGTTTCCTGCTGCATGCCGGCATCGTGGACGAAGCCGACCTGCCCGCCGGCTGGCTCCAGCCGCTGCCCGCCACGCAGCGCGTGGTACGCGTGACCGAGCCGGTAGTGGCCACCAGCATGGACTTCCGCTTCGCCGGCCCCTATACCGGCCTGGAGACCTTTACCGAGGCCGGGACCGTAATCGGCTGGCGCGACGGCGAGCCAGTGGTGACGCCGTATCCGAATTGCGTGCTGGTGATGCCGTCGCTGCGCCAGTTGCGCCCGGGCGTGACCGTGGTGCGCCTGGGCCGGCTGGAGCGCTGACCCGGGTACGCTGGGCCGGGCGCGGCTGCGCCCGGCAAGATGCTGCGCAGAGAGGCATGGTCCGGCCCTCCGGTTGACTGCAGATCGGCTAGGCCGCCGGTGTGGCCACCGTCCCCGCCGGCGGCGGAGGCGGCGGCAGCATGCCGGGGAACAGCTGCTCGACCAGCTCATCCAGCTTGGACGACGGCTGCACGAAGTTGCTCAGGTTGAGGCCGCCAGCGCTGCGGTTGGCATCGTAGATCGCCTTGCCGACACGGTCGCCGTTGCGGAACACGGTGATGTCCGCGCTGTTCAGGTAAGCGGTCCAGTACCAGGCGCCGCGCGCCGTGTACAGCGCCACCATCGGGCACGCCGCGGGGGAGGCCTGCGCCTGCAGCACCTTCACCTCGAAATTGCGCCGCCGCAGCGATGAGAGAAAGCTCTCGACAAAGTCATTGCCCGTGACCGGGTTCACCACCACGCACAGCAGCGTGCCGTTGGCGCCGTAGTTGCCCAGCGGGCCGCCGCCAGCCGGCACCTGGAACGCGACAAGGGGATCGGTGCGGTCAGGCCGGTCGACCGGCGTCACGGCCTGGTAGGTCGAGCAGCCGGTGAGCAGCAGGCCAATGCCGGCGGCCAGCAGAGCTTTGTTCATGGGAATGTCCTGGAGGGCTGGGCGGCGTGCCACGCAAGGCGCAATGGTCACCGCATACCTTCACACTGTAGGTGCCGGTACGCCGATCCAATCGTCCAAAAAGAAGCGCAAAACGGCCTCATCTGCGCCGGGGTGCGCGCTGGTGTGGTGCCTCAGCCGCCCTGCGCCAGCCGGCCCACCAGGACCAGGCAAAGCCCGGCAAGACAGACCCCGATCACCGCGACCTGCAGCCGCGTGACGGGTTTGCCGCCGAACAACGTCTGGCTGAGCCAGGCTGGCGAGACCACGCCGACGAGGGTGCCCACCATGATCAGGATGGCAAGGACGGACAGTACGGATTGCATGGGGAAAGACTCCGGAATCGTGGACCAGCGCGATCAGTTGGCGCCGCCGCGCAGCAGGCAGTCGCGCAGCAGCGGCGAGCCGTCCGCCAGCCCTGCGCCATTGCATTCCACCGCCACTTTCTGGCCGCGGCGAACCATGGTGGCGCGGGCTTCCACTTCACACACCCGCCCTGCCGGGCCGCAGATCTGGCGCGGCAGCAGCAGCGCGCGCACATTCACGCCGGGATCGTTGGTGCGGATATCGACATAGACCTGCTCGCCCTCGCGCCGGATGCCGCTGGCGACGCCTTCGACGATCAGGTACTGGCCCAGGTAGCGGGTGTCGGCTCCCCTGGGGTTGTCGCGGTAATCATTCAGCAGCGCGTCGGCCTGGAGTTGCGGCAGGCGGTCCGCGGGGCGTTCCGGGTCAATGCTGACCGGGTCCAGCGTGCCGTTGCGCGGCACGCCGCGCACTTCGCTGGCAGGCACCGCGCTGGCCGCGGCCTGCGCTTCGGCCTGTGCCTCGGGCGCGGTTCCGCCGACATCGTCGCGGCGGTCATTGCCGGCAAACCACAACATGCCAAGGACAGCCACGGCGACGATGGCAATAAGGATTTGCTGGGTACGGTTCATCATCTGGAGGTCCTGCGTCAGTGAAAGCGGAAGGCGGAACCGGATTATGCCCCCTGCCTGCCGCAACAGCGCTCAATCGCGGCCACGGCATGGTCGACACCGCGCTCGGCGGCCATTGCGCGGCCCAGCGTGGCGGCCCGTTCGCGCGTGGCCGGTTGCTCGGTGAATTCGATCATCGACGCCAGCAGCGGTGCATCGATCTTGTGCCCGGCGACATAACGCGGCGCCACGCCCAGCGCCGCCAGCCGGCCCGCCCAGAAGAACTGGTCGCCCGCAAACGGCAGCACGATCGCCGGTACGCCCGCCGCGGCCGCCGCATGCGTGGTGCCCGCGCCGCCGTGGTGAATGGCCGCCGCCACGCGCGGCAGCAACCAGTCATGTGGCGTGGCACCCACCACGTGGAAGTTGGACGGCAGCGCGCCCACGTCGATACCGCTCCAGCCCGGATAGAACAACGCGCGCCGGCCATCGACCGCCTGCACCAGCGCCGTCACCACCCGGTTTCGATCGAAGCCCGCCATGCTGCCAAAGCCGATGTACAGCGGCGCCAGGCCAGCTGCCAGGAAGTCCCGCAGCGGCGCGTCCGGCTCCCAGTCCGGCTGCGCCGGCATGCTCCATGCGCCGCTCACCAGCCAGTCGTCATGCCAGTCCTGCGGACGCGGCACCAGGTGCGGCGACATCGCGTACAGCGTCGGAAAATCCACCCACATCGCCTTGCGCGCTGACGCGCCGAACAAGCTGGCGCGTGCGGCATTGGTGGCGTTACGGAACATGCGCCACAGCACAAAGTTGATCAACTGGTGGCTGGCGCGGTTGGCCCATCCCGGCATACGGAACGGCGGCAGCAGCGCGGACGGAAAGGCCCGCGTCGGCGAGATCGGGAACATGCCCGCGCCGATCACCGGCTTGCCCAGCTGCTCGCCCACCGACAGCGCCACATACGCCGTCAGCCCCGAGAACACGATGCCATCGGCATCGCGCGCGGCCTCGGCCAGCTGCGCCATCCAGACCTCGGTGTTGTCCTCGGCAATACGCGCAAATGCGCGGGTGGCCTCGGCCACGTTGCCGCCTTCGGTCATGAGCTTGTGCAGCGCGCCGCCTGGCGCCAGCGTTTGCTGGATGTCGCCTGCCATCGGCGCAAAGGCCAGACTGTGCTCTGCCGCGAGCGTGGCCGCCGAGCGTTCGCCCAGCATCAGCACGTCGTGGCCGGCTGCGCGCAGGCCGAGGCCCAGGGCGACGATGGGGCGGCAGTCGCCCTGGGTACCGAAGGTGATGAGGATCAGGCGCATGGGGTAGCGGCAACTTCTGTCAGAGGACTTCCGGTATGGCTTTGTCTGCTTCGTTCTGCAATTGACGCTGCCTACGGCGGGCGCCGGAACCGATCTCGGCCATTGTGAGGACGACCTCAAAATGGTGGTCCGCGCCTGGGCACTGATGCCGCAGGCTTTCCTGCGCATCCAATGCGGAACGCCTTAGACCTGCTACTTCCCGATACAAAACCGCGTAAAAATCGTCCCCAGCAAATCATCACTGGTGAACCCACCCGTAATGCTGTTCAGACGCTCCTGCGCCAGCCGCAACTCTTCAGCAAACAGGTCCAGCGCCTGCGCCTGATGCTCTGCCTGCTCCGCTGCAATATCCAGGTGCGACTGCGCAGTGCGCAGCGCCGTCAGGTGCCGCTCACGCGCCAGGAAGTTGCCTTCATTGCCCGACTGCCAGCCCACCATCCGCAGCAATTCCTTGCGCAGCAGTTCAATACCAGAGCCGGTGCGTGCCGAGATCCAGATCTCCGTCGGATTGGGCCCGTTGGCGGCGACCACGTGCGGGCGGTTGCCGCCAAACACGACACCGCCCACTGGCGGTGCCTTGTCGATCTTGTTGACGATGCGCACGATCGGCGAGCCCGGCGGCAGGTGGCCGCTGAGCTGGTCGTCGATGGCGTCGTCGGTCTCGGACAGGCCGTGCCGCAGGTAGTCGGTGGCGTCGACCAGGTGCAGCACGATATCGGCGCGGCGGATGGCGTCCCAGGTGCGTTCGATGCCGATGCGCTCGACTTCGTCGGCGGCGTGCTCGCGCAGGCCGGCGGTGTCGATGATATGCAGCGGGATGCCGTCGATCTGGATGGTCTCGCGCACGCGGTCGCGCGTGGTGCCGGCTATCGGCGTGACGATGGCCAGCTCAGCGCCGGCCAGCGCATTCAGCAGCGATGACTTGCCCACGTTGGGCTGGCCCGCCAGCACCACCGACAGGCCCTCGCGCAGCAGGGCGCCCTGGCGCGCCTGCGCCAGCACCGCGCCAAGTTCCGTGCGGATGGTGGCAAGCTGGCCGCGCGCGTCGGACTGCTCCAGGAAATCGATCTCTTCTTCGGGGAAGTCCAGCGTGGCTTCCACCAGCATGCGCAGGTGGATAACTTTATCCACAAGCTTGCGGATGGCGTTGGAGAATTCCCCTTCCATCGAGCGTGCGGCCGAGCGCGCCGCGGCCTCGGTGCTGGCTTCGATCAGGTCGGCCACGGCCTCCGCTTGCGCCAGGTCGAGCTTGTCGTTGAGGAAGGCGCGCCGCGTGAACTCGCCGGGCTCGGCCAGGCGCAGGCCGATGCCGTCGCCGGCCTGCAGGCAGCGTGTCAGCAGCATCTGCATCACCACCGGGCCGCCGTGGCCCTGCAGCTCCAGCACTTCCTCGCCGGTGTACGAGTTGGGCGCCGGGAAATACAGCGCCAGGCCGTGGTCGATGACCTTGCCATGGCCATCGAGGAACGGCAGGTAGGTAGCGTGGCGCGGCTTCAGTGCCTGGCCGCAGACGGCGCGCATCACGGGGCCGACATCGGGGCCCGACACGCGCACCACGCCGATGCCGCCGCGTCCGGGCGCGGTGGCGATGGCGGCAATGGGAACCTGGGGAGCAGTCATGGCGGTATTGTCGCAGATCGGGTGCAGTTGGCGTGGCACACGGTGGGCAGGCCGCCATGGCGAGCGGGTGGTCAGCTGGCGCCGGGTGGCGGCGGCGGCGCTTCATCCGGCATCGCCTGCGCTTCCAGGCAATCGGCCATCAGCCGGCGCGCGACGATGCCGTCGACAAAGCTGCCGAGCTTCGTCTGCCCTTTGACCAGCTTGCGATGCAGGCCTTTGGTGTAGCGCGACGGCAGCACCGGCATGAGCGCCTCGATCACATAGCGCAGCCGCTTGCCGGCGATACGTTGTTTGTGGATCGCGCGGGCATCGCCATGGCGTGCGGCCTTGGTCAGCGCGCTTAGCTGCTTGCGGCCACGGCGCACGCGCTTGCGGGCAAAGGGACCGAGGCGGCCGCCGTCCTTGCGGGCGCGGGTGGCAAGATGGGCCAGGTGCGCCAGGTCGCGATGCAGCGCGGGCAGCGGCCAGTCACGGTAGCTGGCCAGCGCCGCCTGCATGGCGTCACGTGCCGTGTTGCGGCGCTCACGGGCGGTGTCGGCGATGGCCGCGAGCACGGTGTCGTCCGGTTCCAGCTTAAGTGCCGGGGCAATGGTCTCGGCCAGGAATACGTCCCAGTCGCGGACATCGCTGGTGGCGCGCGCCAGCATGCGCAGGTCCTGCTTCCAGCGATCACGCTCCTGCCGTGGCAATGACGGCCCCAGGGCCCAGAGCACCGCGCGCGCATGGCGCACCGCCACGCGCAGCGCGTGCAGGTCTTCGGGCTCATCGCGGTGCCGCAACTGGTCCAGGCACGCTTCGATGCGCGCCAGGCTTGCCTGTATCAGCGCGGCAAAGGCAGCAGCCGGCCGCGTCTTGCGGTGGAGTGTGGGGGATTCGGCGTTGGCGGTCATGGCGGTCTGCATGCGCTCAGGCGCGCATGCGGGACGCAGATGCTTCCAGTGTAGGTGACAGCACGCGCTTGCGCGGCCAAGCGACGCGCAAGCCTCTTTGGCGGTTGACACACCCGGCCCTTCACGCTGGAATGCGCACATCCCCCGGTGATGCAGTGACCCCACAAGGAACAGCATGACCACCGAACAGGAACGGCTTTTGCTGAGCGACACCCCCCTCTCACCCTCGAAAGGAAGCCACTCATGATCGACCACACCGGCGTAATCGTCAGCGACTACGGCAAGAGCCGCACCTTCTACCGGGCGGCGCTGGGCGCCATCGGCTATGTGCTGGACAAGGAATTCCCGGCCAGCGTCACCGGCAGCACCGACGTGGCCGGCTTTGGCCCGCCGGGCCAACCCGACTTCTGGATCTACCGCGGCACGCCCAACCAGCCGCCGCTGCATGTGGCCTTCCGCGTGGACGACCGCCAGACTGTCGATGCCTTCTATCGCGCAGCGCTGGCCGCGGGCGGGCGCGACAACGGCGCGCCGGGCCTGCGCGCGCACTACCACCCCAACTACTACGGCGCCTTCGTGCTGGACCCGGACGGGCACAACATCGAGGCGGTCTGCCACAAGCCCGCGTAGCGCCTCAGCGCGTCGCCACGATGAACAGGCGCGGGAACGGCAGCAGCACCGAGCCGTCTGGCAGCGCCGGGTACGCCCTGGCAATCTCGGCCTCGTAGCGCGCCAGGTAGGCGGCGCGCTCGGTTTCATCCAGCGGCTGCAGGAACGGGCGCAGGCCGCTGCCCTTGAACCACTCCACCACCGCGGCCGGGCCGCCGGCCAGCGGATGGTGGTACGTGGTCAGCCACACGTCCACGCGCTGGCACAGCGGGCGCAACAGTTCGTAGTACCAGCGCGCCGGGGCACGCTCGGCGCGGGCCTTGCTGGCGCCGGCGAGCTTGTCGGCCCACGGGCCTTCCGCCGCCACCTGGCGCATCAGCCGGTGCGCGGGTTCTTCCAGGTTGTCCGGCATCTGTACGGCCAGCGTGCCGCCGGGGGCCAGCTTCGATACCAGCGCCGGGAACAGGTTGGCGTGGTCCGGCAGCCATTGCAGCACGGCATTGGCCAGGATCACATCATAGGGTCCGGCCTCGTCCCAGGCGCCGATGTCGGCCACGCGGAACTGCACGTCGGGCAGGCGCTTGCGCGCCGCGTCGATCATGTCCTGCGAGCTGTCCAGCCCGGTCACCGACGCGCCCGCATAGCGCGCCAGCAGCACCTCGGTGGAGTTGCCCGGCCCGCAGCCGATATCCACCGCGCTGCGCGCGATCTCATTGGGGATGGCGGCAACCAGGTCGCGGACCGGGCGGGTGCGTTCGTCTTCGAAGGCGACGTATTGGTGGGCGGACCAGCTCATGGGGATCTCCTGACTTTTAGGGCAGCCCAGTAGGATACGCCTGCTGCATCCGCCGTAGCCCACGCCGCATGAACAAGGCCCCCCTCGCCCGCTTGCGGGAGAGGGGTAGGGGAGAGGGCCGGAGTGTCCACGAAGTGAAGCGTGTCGGTATGCCAGCGCCTGCCCTCTCCCCCGGCCCCTCTCCCGCAGGCGGGAGAGATGGGAGCAAACCGCTGGCGTGTTGCAGGCCGTCAGCACCCTACTCCACCAAATAAAAAGCCCGGCATTTGCCGGGCTTTTCACCTACCGCATCCTGCAACAGCTTCAGCTCTTCGCCACCACTGCCGCCTTGCCCTTGCCGAGCATGCGGTTGATCTGCCATTGCTGGGCGATCGACAGGATGTTGTTCACCACCCAGTACAGCACCAGGCCGGCCGGGAAGAAGAAGAACATGAACGAGAACACCAGCGGCATGATCATCATGACCTTGGCCTGGACCGGGTCCGGCGGAGTCGGGTTCAGCCTGGTCTGCACGAACATCGACGCGGCCATCACGATCGGCAGGATGTAGAACGGATCCGGCACCGACAGGTCATGGATCCAGCCCAGCCACGGCGCGCCACGCATTTCCACCGACGACAGCAGCACCCAGTACAGCGCAATGAACACCGGGATCTGGATCACGATGGGCAGGCAGCCGCCGAGCGGGTTGACCTTTTCGGTCTTGTACAGCCCCATCATCTCCTGGTTCATCTTCTGCGGGTCGCCCTTGTAGCGCTCGCGGATCGACGTCATGCGCGGCTGCAGGTCCTTCATCTTGCCCATGGACTTGTAGCTTGCCGCCGACAGCGGGAAGAACACAAGCTTGATCAGCACCGTCAGCGCGATGATCGACCAGCCCCAGTTGCCCAGGAAGCCGTGCAGCTTCTCCAGCAGCCAGAACAGCGGCTTGGCCAGGATGGTCAGCCAGCCATAGTCCTTCACCAGCTCCAGGCCCGGGGCGATCTTCTCGAGCATGTGCTCTTCCTGCGGGCCGGCGAACAGGCGTGCATCGGTGGTCACCGTGGCGCCCGGGGCCAGCTCACCCAGCGGCTGCTGGACGCCCACGCGGTACAGGTTCGGGTCGATCTGCTGGACGTAGAAGCTGTGCTCCTTGCCGGTCTGCGGGATCCAGGCCGAGGCAAAGTAATGCTGCACCATCGCCACCCAGCCGTTGTTGGTGGCGGCCGGCACGCTGGCCTTGCCCTTGGCCACGTCTTCGAAGGTGATCTTGTGGTACTTGTCGGCGTCGGTGTAGATGGCCGGGCCGGTGAAGGTGCTGTAGAACTGCGACTGCTCGACCTTGCTGCCGTCGCGCGCCAGTTCCAGGTACAGCGTCGGCGAGACCGGCGCGGCACCCGCGTTGGTCACCGCGAACTTGGCGTCGACCACATAGGTGCCCTTGTGGAACACATAGGTCTTGGCCAGCTTCACGCCGTTCTTTTCAGCGGTCAGCGTCACTTCCAGCTGCTCGGCGCCATCCAGCGAGCGCGGGCCCGGGGTGGCGGTGAACACCGTGGTGTGGTTGGGCAGATCGCCGCCGATCAGGCCCGAGCGTGCCATGTAGGTGCGCACGTTGTCGCGCTCGAACAGCACCACCGGCTTGCCGTCCTTCTCATGCTCCTTGAGCAGCTCCAGGCGCGACACGATGCCGCCGGCGGTGTCGATCTCGGCGCGCACCGTGTCGGTGGTCACCACGATCTTCTCGCCGGTGGGCTGGGCCGCGGCCTGCGGCGCGGCCGGGGCAGCAGTGCCCGCTGCGCCCGGCGCCACGTTGGCCTTGGGCACGTCGCCCTGCGCGGCAGCGCCGCTGGCGGCCGGCGCCGAAGCGCCCTGCTGTTGCGTCGTGCTCGGGAAGAACATCGACGCATGGCCTTGGGAGCGTTGCCAGTTGTCGTAGAGCAGCACGAGGGACATCGAGAAGATGACCCAGAGGATGGTGCGTTTGATATCCATGTCTGGCTGTGGTCGGAGAATTCAGGGTCTGGGCAGACGGATCGCTACAGGCGCATGGCCTGCGGCGGCATGGACGGAACGGCCCGCGTGGGTGTCCGGCCTGGCAGTGTCGTCAGCTTCCGTGCCCGGCACGGGATCATACCCGCCTTGGGCGAAAGGATGACAGCGGCACAGCCGGCAGGCGGCCATCCAGCTGCCGCGCGCGGCGCCGTAATGGACCACGGCGTCGCGGGCGTAGTCGGAACAGGTCGGCACGAAGCGGCACTGCGAGCCCAGGTAAGGACTCAGGGCGATCTTGTAGATGCGCAGCAGGACTAGCAGGATTCGCTTCATGGCGGGCGTTGGCGCGCGTTCAGGCCGGAAGGCCCGGGGGCTGGCTTTGCGAGGGGCTCGCCGGTGGCGCCGCGGATGGCGGTGCCGAGGGCGAGGCAGGCGGCGCCGGTGGCGGCAGTGGCTTGGCCGCTACGTCAAGCAGGCTGGCGATTTCCGCCGCGCATGCCCTTCGGACCGCCGCGCGCGTCGCAAATTCCGCGCGCGGAAACTTGGCTTGCAGGCGCAGCAGCACATCGCGCCCCGCGAGGTGTTCACGGCGCTGGCGGAACAGCTCGCGCGCCATGCGCTTCACCAGGTTGCGCTCAGCGGCGCGCGGCGCGAACTTCTTGCCGACCACCACGCCAAGCCGGCCTTCCGGACGGTCATTGGCGCGCACGTAGAGCACGA
The DNA here is from genome assembly GCF_003353055.1 of Cupriavidus lacunae. Classification (GTDB taxonomy): domain Bacteria; phylum Pseudomonadota; class Gammaproteobacteria; order Burkholderiales; family Burkholderiaceae; genus Cupriavidus; species Cupriavidus lacunae. The sequence continues at coordinate 15,199 of NZ_QKWJ01000038.1, read as the reverse complement.
AATGCGGGCTGCGCCGCCGGGGCCGCAAAGCAAAAACGGATGAAAACTCATCCGTCTTTGTTAGCCTTGCGGCTTTGGGGAAGGCATGGGCTGACACGCTGGGTGACACTGGCGAGCGCTGGCGAATACTACTGCTGGCGCAAAAGCGGCGCCCCGCGGCAAGCTGCCGGCCGACCTGAAGCCGAGGCGGAAGGCATTGACGGCGACCCGGCACGGCTGCGGTACGCTGCAGCCGGCGCCGGGTGCGCCGTCAGGCCGGTCGCCCGGGCCTCAGATGGCCAGGCGCTTGCGGCCCTTGGCGCGACGTGCGTTGATGACGGCACGGCCGCCGCGGGTCTTCATGCGCACGCGGAAACCGTGGGTACGCTTGCGGCGGGTAACGGAAGGTTGGTAGGTACGTTTCATGTTGCACTCTCTGGTTGATCTTGGCTCGCCCGACTCCGGCCGGTGCCGGGGTGCCGTGGCCGCCGCGTATGGTTCGCATGGGGCTGCCGCTTGCAAGGAACTACAGCGGCGTGTCCGACGATTCTGGTTCTGTCTTTGCTGCCGGCCGAATGGCGCGCGCTGCAGGCTGGGTGGCCTGTGGGCGCGGACGGCACGGACAGGCCAGACCCGGCGATGCGCATACGTGATCCCCTGCCGCATCGCAGAACCCGCCATTTAAACGATTTTCTCCGGCGCTGTCAAGACGCCAGTCTGTGTGAAACGGCACAATTGCTACACCGCCCCATGACCCCTGGTGCGCCATTGTCCACAACGCCCGGTGGGTAACTGAATGTGCCCTCCAGGCCACCGTCAGCGCAGTCATCCACAGGCGAAGTCCCTGTTTTACCTGAAAAATTACCCGTTTCCACACCCCGCAAAGCCGCATCACAGCAAGGGTTGTGCACACAAATCCACTGAATTTGCACAAGTTGTCCACAGACTTATCCTTTGTGGATAACTCAGGGGCGGGGGTACAATCCGGGTCCAAACACAACACGGGCTGCGTGGCGCAGGCGCAACCCGGGCCCCCACCGCGGCAACGCATGACTGAACGCACGCCAGTGCGGCGAACCTGAAGGCTCGCTGGCGGCTGCATTGGCATGCCGCGGAGGCCTCACCGAACGGAATTGATTCCTAATACGGTAAGGACGGCCCGGATCGCGCGGCGTAGACGCCGCTTGTGGCGTGCCGGGAGAACCGCTGAATTGCGGCCGGGTACGATTACCAAAAAACAAACAATGCAAGATTTCTGGCAGGCGGCAGCCGCGCAATTAGAGCGCGAGCTGACGCCGCAACAGTTCAAAACGTGGATCAAGCCGCTGGCGCCCGTTGCGTTCGATGAAGAGACGCACGCGCTGCGCATTGCCGCGCCCAACCGTTTCAAGCTGGACTGGGTCAAGAGTCAGTTTTCGGGGCGCATCACCGCACTGGCCTGCGAGTACTGGGAAGCGCAGGTCAGCGTCCAGTTCGTGCTGGATCCCGCCGCGTCGGGCCGTGCCGCTGCCTATATGCAGCCGGCCCAGCCCGGCATGGGCCCGGGCGGCATGGACGGCCACGCAGCACCGGGTACGGCCATGGCCGGCTATCCCGGCGCCCAGCCGATGGGCGGCCAGCCCATGGGCCAGCACGCCATGCCCGGCCAGCCCGGCTATGGCGAGTACCCGACCCCAGCCGCCTACGGCATGGGTCAGCCGCAGTACGGCAACCCGGCCGGCATGCCGTCCGCAGCCCCGGTCCCGGCCGGCGCGCGCGGCCAGGCGTCCGGCATGGGCGGCCAGCACCCCGGCCAGCATCACCACCCGCAGCACGGCGCCGACATGGGCGAGATCGACGTGGTCCACATGGACCCCGCCGAGGCCAGCGCCCGCTCCTACGGCGTGCAGCCGCAGCAATCCCAGCAGCCGCGTCCGTCCTATCAGCCTCACCCGCAGATGGGCGGCAACACGCCGATGCCCGGCCACCAGCCCAGCGACACGGTGCATGAGCGCTCGCGCCTGAACCCGATCCTGACCTTTGACAACTTTGTCACTGGTAAAGCCAACCAGCTGGCCCGCGCCGCGGCCATCCAGGTAGCCAACAACCCGGGCAAGTCCTACAACCCGCTATATCTGTATGGCGGCGTGGGCCTGGGTAAGACTCACCTGATCCACGCCATCGGCAATTACATGCTGTTGGAGAACCCGCGCGCGCGCATCCGCTACATCCACGCCGAGCAGTACGTTTCCGACGTGGTCAAGGCGTACCAGCGCAAGGCATTCGACGAGTTCAAGCGCTACTACCACTCGCTGGACCTGCTGCTGATCGACGATATCCAGTTCTTCTCCGGCAAGAACCGCACGCAGGAAGAGTTCTTCTATGCCTTCGAGGCCCTGATTGCCAACCGGGCGCAGGTGATCATCACCAGCGATACCTACCCGAAGGAAATCAGCGGCATCGACGACCGCCTGATCTCGCGCTTCGACTCGGGCCTGACCGTGGCCATCGAGCCGCCCGAGCTGGAAATGCGCGTGGCCATCCTGATGAAGAAGGCCGCCGCGGAAAGCGTCAACGTGCCCGAAGAGGTCGCCTTCTTTGTCGCCAAGCACCTGCGCTCTAACGTGCGTGAGCTGGAAGGCGCACTGCGCAAGATCCTGGCGTTCAGCAACTTCCACGGCAAGGACATCACCATCGAGGTGACGCGCGAAGCGCTCAAGGACCTGCTGACCGTGCAGAACCGCCAGATCTCTGTGGAGAACATCCAGAAGACCTGCGCGGATTTCTACAACATCAAGGTCGCTGACATGTACTCGAAAAAGCGGCCTGCCAATATTGCACGGCCGCGCCAGATTGCGATGTACCTGGCCAAGGAGCTGACGCAGAAGAGCCTGCCCGAGATCGGCGAGCTCTTTGGCGGCCGCGACCACACCACCGTGCTGCACGCCGTGCGCAAGATCGCCGACGAACGCAGCAAGGACGCGCAGCTCAACCACGAGCTGCACGTGCTGGAGCAAACGCTCAAGGGCTGATGCCTGGCCGATGCCCGGGGTGACCCCGGAATGGCGTATTTTGAAGGGTCGGCCCCTCGGGGCTGGCATACTGTAGGATGCGCGCCACGGACATTCCGTGGCGCCTGGGGAACTAACGTCAGCGACGCCGGGGCAAGTGTCCGGAAAATGGCCACTGATAAGGCTTTGCGGTGAGTCGGGACGGGATGGCAAGTACGGTTTGCGCCAGCGTGGCTTTTTGGGCACAGCTGGCCCGCCGGCCGGTCCCGCCCCGCTTCACCGCAGCGGCTTATCCTTGGTACAATGGCATATTAACTCCTTGATTCCTAAGTGAATTTGGAGTTGTTTGCGTTCTGCGGTCGCCGATTACAAACGACGAAGGATAAATTCAATGCAATTGGTCAAAACCTCGCGAGACAACCTGCTGCGTCCGCTGCAAATCGTGAGCGGCATCGTGGAGCGCCGCCACACCCTCCCGATCCTGGCCAATCTGCTGATTCGCAAGTCCGGATCCAACGTTTCCTTCCTCTCGACCGACATCGAGATCCAGATCACCACGCACGCCGAATGCGGCGTTGGCAGCGACAGCGTTGCCACCACCGTGGCCGCGCGCAAGCTGCTGGACATCCTGCGCGCCATGCCTGACGGCGACGTGGCCCTGTCGCTCAATGACAAGCGCATGACCGTGCAATCCGGCAAGAGCCGCTTCGCACTGCAGACGCTGGCCGCAGAGGAATTCCCGACCGTTGCCGAAGCCAGCGAATTCAACGCCAGCGTCAGCCTGCCGCAGAAGACCTTCAAGCACCTGCTGGCGATGGTCCACTTCGCCATGGCGCAGCAGGACATCCGCTACTACCTGAACGGCATGCTGCTGGTGGTGGAAGGCAAGAAGGTCATGGCAGTCGCCACCGACGGCCACCGCCTGGCCTACTGCGGCGTTGAGCTTGAGACCGAAGCCATCGGTGTGGGCGCGCGCCAGGAAGTCATCATCCCGCGCAAGACCATCCTGGAACTGCAGCGCCTGCTGGAAGACAACGACGATCCGGTGCAGGTGCAGCTGGCCGCCAACCAGGTCAAGTTCACGTTCGCCAATATCGAACTGATCTCCAAGCTGGTCGAAGGCAAGTTCCCCGACTTCCAGCGCGTGATTCCCAAGGGCTACAAGAACGCCTTCGCCATCGACCGCGTGCGGCTGCAGCAGGCGCTGCAACGCACCGCGATCCTGACGACCGACAAATTCAAGGGCGTGCGCTGCATCCTCGACACGCACATGCTCAAGATCAGCTCCACCAACGCCGACCAGGAAGAGGCGCAGGAAGAGCTGGAACTCGATTACTCGGGCGACGCGCTCGATATCGGCTTCAACGTGACCTACCTGCTTGACGTGCTTGCCAACCTGAAGAGCGAGCAGGTGCAGGTCAGCCTCGGCGACTCGAATTCGAGTGCGCTGATTACCGTGCCGGAAGACGACAACTTCAAGTACGTCGTCATGCCGATGCGCATCTGATGATCCGGTGACAGGACCAGACCAGACAAGAACCGGAGCAGCAAACGGTACGCTACGACACCCGGCCCAAGCCGGGACGTCCTGGGGATAACCATCCCGCAGCGGGGGCAGGATCGAAACGACGATCCGCCCCTTTTGCCGTTTTTAGTAACCCGCCATGCGGACCCTTTCGCGCCCCGCCGCCAGCATGTCAACCATGCCGGCCCTGCCCGAATTCCGCCATTGCCGTGAGTAGAAAGATATGACCGAACAGCAGAACCCGCAGCAGGAAAACACCTACGGAGCCTCTTCGATCCAGATCCTGGAAGGCCTGGAGGCGGTACGCAAGCGCCCGGGCATGTATATCGGTGATACCTCCGACGGCACCGGCCTGCACCACCTTGTCTTCGAGGTGCTGGACAACTCCATCGACGAAGCGCTGGCCGGCTACTGCACCGAGATCCAGGTCACCATCCACAGCGACAACTCGATCTCCATCGTCGACAACGGCCGCGGCATCCCGCCCCTGGTCAAGTTCGACGACAAGCACGAACCCAAGCGCAGCGCGGCGGAAATCGCCATGACCGAGCTGCACGCCGGCGGCAAGTTCAACCAGAACAGCTACAAGGTGTCCGGCGGCCTGCACGGCGTGGGCGTGTCCTGCGTGAACGCCCTGTCCAAGTGGCTGCGCCTGACCGTGCGCCGCGACGGCCAGGTCCACCTGATCGAATTCGCCAAGGGCGACGTGCAGAACCGCATCGTCGAGACCGTGACCGGCCCCGACGGCCAGCCCGTTGAAGTCTCGCCGATGAAGATCATCGGCGCCACCGACAAGCGCGGCACCGAAGTCCACTTCCTGGCTGACGAAGAGATCTTCACCAACGTCGAGTTCCACTACGAGATCCTCTCCAAGCGCATCCGCGAGCTCTCGTTCCTGAACAACGGCGTGCACATCAAGCTGGTCGACCAGCGCACCGGCAAGGAAGAAGACTTTGCCTTCTCCGGTGGCGTGAAGGGCTTTGTCGAATACATCAACCGCTCCAAGAGCGTGCTGCACCCCACCATCTTCTACGCCAACACCGAAAAAGACGGTATCGCCGTGGAAGTGGCCATGCAGTGGAACGACGGCTACAACGAGCAGGTGCTTTGCTTCACCAACAACATTCCGCAGCGTGACGGCGGCACCCACCTGACCGGCCTGCGCGCCGCGATGACCCGCGTCATCAACAAGTACATCGAAGAGAATGAAGTCGCCAAGAAAGCCAAGGTGGAAACCACCGGCGACGACATGCGCGAAGGCCTGTCGTGCGTGCTCTCCGTCAAGGTGCCCGAGCCCAAGTTCAGCTCGCAGACCAAGGACAAGCTGGTCTCGTCCGAAGTGCGCCTGCCCGTCGAAGAACTCGTCGGCAAGGCCCTGAACGACTTCCTGCTGGAAACCCCGGGCGACGCCAAGATCATCTGCGGCAAGATCGTAGACGCCGCCCGCGCCCGCGAAGCCGCCCGCAAGGCCCGCGAAATGACCCGCCGCAAGGGCCTGATGGACGGCATGGGCCTGCCCGGCAAGCTGGCCGACTGCCAGGAAAAAGATCCCGCCCTGTCAGAACTCTTCCTGGTGGAGGGCGACTCCGCAGGCGGCTCCGCCAAGCAAGGCCGCGACCGTAAGTTCCAGGCCATCCTGCCCCTCAAGGGCAAGATCCTGAACGTAGAGCGCGCCCGCTTCGACAAGATGCTGTCCAGCCAGGAAGTGCTGACGCTGATCACCGCCCTGGGCACCGGCATCGGCAAGGACGACTACAACCTGGACAAGCTGCGCTACCACCGCATCATCATCATGACCGATGCTGACGTGGACGGCTCGCACATCCGCACCCTGCTGCTGACGTTCTTCTACCGCCAGATGCCCGACATCATCGAGCGCGGCTATGTCTATATCGCGCAGCCGCCGCTGTACAAGATCAAGCACGGCAAGGAAGAGCGGTATATCAAGGATGATGTCGAGCTCAATGCCTACCTGCTGAAGCTGGCGATGGAAAAGGCTGTGCTGGTGCGGCCGGATGGTACGGAGATCAATGGGGATGCGCTGACTGAGTTGGCGCGGCAGTATCAGTTGACTGAGGGGGTGATTTCTCGCCTGTCACGCGTTGTGGATACCGATGCCCTGCGTGCGATTGCTGATGGGGTGGCGCTGGATCTGGATAGCGCAGCTGCTGCTGAGGCGTCAGCTGTGGCGCTGAAGACCAAGTTGGCTGAGATGCATGCGAAGACGTTGATTGGGGCGGCTGTTAATGATGATGGCACCGCTGACGTCTACGCGCAGTTTGATGAGAAGACGGATAAGCATCGGTTGATGATTGCGCGGCGTCATCATGGGAACGTGCGGTTGTCGCATTTGGATGCGGATTTTGTTCATGGGGCGGATTACGCTGCGCTCTCCAATGCTGCTAAGACTTTCCAGGGGCTGACTCCGGAAGGGACTAAGGTGCAGCGGGGTGAAGGGGAGAAGTTGCGGGATCAGACTGTTAATGATTTCCACGGGGCTATGCAGTGGTTGCTTGCTGAGGCAGAGCGTGGGGTTTCTCGTCAGCGGTATAAGGGACTGGGGGAGATGAATCCTGAGCAGCTCTTCGAAACCACGCTCGACGTGACGCAACGACGTCTGCTGAAGGTGCAGATTGAGGATGCTATTGCTGCCGACCAAATCTTTACCACGCTGATGGGGGATGAGGTGGAGCCGCGGCGGAACTTTATTGAGTCGAATGCGTTGGTGGCGCGGAATATTGATGTTTGAGAGAGCGCTCAAGATCAGACAAAGAAGCCAGCCCTAAGGGCTGGTTTTTTTTCGGTGCGCCCAGCATGGGCGCACTCTCGTGGGTGCAAGTCCCACCGTAAGTTGATCACAGCGAACGAAGCGAAGCGCAACTGCGAAAGGGTGACCGATCGTGGGGAGGAAGCGTGGAGCGAAGCTGCGAGCCGAGGGACACGAACCGGATAGAAGGCGGTGCCGACCAGGACGAGCGGGCCGAAAACCGCGAAGTTCTTGTGATCAAGGGGAGGCGGCGTAAATCCGGCGGTTGTGCAGCGAAGGAGTGCGTTCTTACCTGGGGACGCCCCGCCTTGCGCCTGAAAGGGCGGCGGCGTCGAGCCGGAGCGGGGTCTCAGCAGACGTCATAGTAGTCGGGGGTAGCGCCGGGAAGGCTCAAGACCGCCGACGAAGGACCGAACGAGAGGGAGTGTTCGAAGCCGTGTCGATGCAACAGGCATTGCGTCAGAAGCCCGCGCGAGCGGGGCGAGCGAGGGAAACGGATGGTGAAGCCGCCCGGGAACTCGTTTGCGACGAAGCCTGCGGCCCGCGACGCGAACCGGAGAACACAGGGTCGGCGCCGTTGGCAGCGGCGCTGACGCGAGAGAACCTGAAGCAGGCGTTCAGGCGGGTCAGACGCAACAAGGGTGCCGCTGGCGTGGATGGTCTGGATATTGATCAGACCGCTCGCCATCTGGTGTCGGCGTGGCCGGTGATTCGCGAGCAACTGCTCAAGGGGACGTACCGGCCCAGTCCGGTACGGCGGGTATCTATCCTCGCCGCCAGGCATTTCAATATCCATTGCCGGCCTTTCGGTTCAGCGCTGACCTCAGTCTTTGGGTGCTGCCCTTCGACCTCGAGTTGGCGCGCCTGGTTGATGGAGGGATGACTGGCCTTCCGTTGAGAGCAGCTCCTAGCTACATAGGATTCAATACTCCTTCAATACCCATCCACTGATCGCAGCGAAATACTCATGGGGCCAGGCGTTATACCGAAGGTAGAGCGGCGTTCCAGCCCCGACTCTGGCGACCTCCCCGAACCCTGGCCGCCGATGCTGACACAGGAGTAAGCAGTGCGCGCTCGGACAGGTATCATCGTGACAGTCCGCTGTCCGTTGCGGTATTGCTTCAATGGAACGCTCCTTTCCATGTCCGAATCTTCAAAGCTTGTTGAAACCCTCACACTTGCCGAGGTCCAGGCGCTAGCCGACCCGAAGACATTCGCGCGCGGCAAGGCCTATTTCCACGACGGCGCCGTGTCTCGCCTTGAGGAGCACGAGGGCGCTCTTCGCGCCAATGTCCGCGGCACGCGCAGTTACCGAGTCGAACTCGCCGTTACCGACGATGGCCAACTCGCCTATGCATGCAACTGTCCAGTAGGCGATGTCGGCGTTTTCTGCAAGCACGCGGTAGCCGTTGCACTCTCCTGGCTCGAGAACTCTGGCGCAGAGGTATTCCATGCCGAAGAGATAACCCAGGAGAAAACACGCAAGAAGCGAAAGACCTACGCGGAAGTAATTCGCGAATACGTGGTGACGCTGGGCAAGGACGCGCTTCAGGAACTGCTGCTGGAAGCCGTCGAGCATGACTTGACGTTACGCGACAAACTGCTGCTCGGCGCGCGTGCGGCACAGGCATCCGATTTGCCCAGCATGAAAACTGCGGTGCGGCAGGCAACACGCATTTCCCGGCCGCTGGACTGGAGGGAGGCTGACGCATACGGCGACAGCCTGATGTCGCTGGCAGACATGTTGCGCCAGAGGCTCGCTGGACCGCACGCGGCGCAAGTGGTCGAACTGTCGGAACTGGCCATTGCCGGCGCGGAAAAAAGTCTCGAGCAGATTGACGATTCCGGCGGCGGGGTGATGCCTGGCATCCTTGAGCTGGCGTCCGTCCATCTTGACGCATGCCAACAGACCGGCCCCGACCCGGTGAAGCTCGCGGAGCGACTCTTCCGGCTGCAAGCAGAGGGAGGTTGGGACACCTTCTACGATGTCCTGCCGGCATATGCAGAACCCCTGGGCGAGAGCGGGTTGCGTCGCTATCGCCAACTGGTTGGCGAGTCCTGGGACGCCCTCCCCGCGCTTGCTCCGGGCAACGAGTTTCGCCAGTCATTTGACTCGCGGCGTATGAGGCTCGAGCACGCCATGCAAGCCCTGGCCGAGCTTGACGGCGACGTTGATGCACTCATTCGTATCTGCTCCAAGGACTTGTCGAGTCAGTACCGCTTTTTGCAGGTGGCGGAAGTTTGCGTGAAGCACGGTCGCCTCGACGAGGGGCTCGCGTGGGCGGAGCGCGGCCTCAGGGAGGTGGGCGGGAATGTTGACTTGCGCTTGCTCGACTTCTGTGTCGACGCCTATCTGCATCGCGGAGCGTTCGACCAGGCCGATGCGTTGGCATGGCGTCGTTTCGCGATGCGCCCGAGGGCCGACGCGTTCCCCGTATTAATGAAGGTTGCAACGGCCATCGGTAAGCATGACCAAACCCGGGAACGCGCACTCAATCACCTCTTGGCGCTTATCAAGGAGGAGGAGTCGACCGGAAAATCGAAGCGCGATGCCTTGCAGACGCCGACGCGCACCGAACTGGTCAAGATTTTCCTCTCCGAGAACAAGAACGACCTGGCCTGGGATGCCTTCACCGGCGGTCTGGTCTCGACGCTGCTGTGGCCCCAGATGGCAGCTGTTCGTGGCATGACGCATCCGCGTGACGCGATTGCCCTCTATCAGCGGCTGCTGCCCGTCGCTGTCGATAGCGGTGCGCGCAACGCGCGCTATGACGAAGCATTGGAAATCGTGCGCGCCATCGGCAGCCTGCGGACAAAGCTGAAGGAGCGAGCGGAATTCACCCGCGAGCTGGAGGAGATTCGCGAGACCTATCGCGCAAAACGCAACTTCATCAAGTTGCTTGCCACATTGTCTTGAGGGCGGGCTGCGCAGGAGTCAATACTCCCTAAACACCCATCCACTAATCGCCGCAAAGTACTCTCGGAGCCAGGCGTTATACCGAAGGTAGAGCGGCGTCCCAGCCCCCACTCCGGCGACCTCCCCGAATCCTGCCTTCCGGGCAATCCGCACCGCCCGCTGTACATGGAAATCGCTGGTCACCACCACAATGGGATCGGTGGCGGCGACGCCCTGCTCTTCAAGCAAGCGCCGGCTGAATACCAGGTTCTCCTCCGTGCTGGTGCTTTGGCCTTCCCGGATCAGCCTGTCTGCTGCGATACCGCGGGCAGTCAGATAGTCAGCCATGATGTCGGCCTCGCGGCATCGCAACCCGAAATCCTGCCCGCCACTGACCGCGATCTTTGCCTGCGGCGACAACTGAGCCTGCTTCAAGCCCTGATCAAGCCGCGCAACCAGCGTTGGCGAAGCGACGCAGTTTGGTGTGCCGGAGCCGAGGATGATGATTGCCTTTACGGGGGAGCTTACCGGGATGGTGGCTTCGGTGTTGCGGTGGATGTTGATGAAGAAGATGGCCACTGTCGCCAGCCACAGTGCGAACGCGATCCATGCTGCTTGCCATAGTTGCTGGCGCCTATGGCTGGCTGCTCGCCAGTGGGCTACGCGGGGCCACTTCCATGCAAGGAGCAGGAATGACGCGCCGATGCAGCCTGGCAGGACGATGCCGAAGTTGAACAGGCCCATGGCTATCAAGGCGACGGCGTCGGAGAGAAGGACGGCGCCGGATAGCGCAAGGCCCATGCGGCGCCAGAACGCCTTCGTTTTCATTCCCCGCATTGCAGTTGCTCGATTCAGTGTAAGAAAGGTTCGACAGCGAGCGGCATTGGACACTAACTCACCGCATATGTCACCAGGTAGAGCGATGCCGTGCCCACAACGAGTTAGCCCAGCAGTTGGACGAGGCGCCTCGGCGTAGCGTCGCAAGCCCTCCAGCCCACCACTGCGAACATGGTTGATGGCCCCAGAAAGTAGAGGTAGAGCAAGAGTGTGTACCAGGCAGGCACAGTACAAACGCCCACGTCCCAGCACCCTTCCAGGTTTTGAAAACCCCAGCCGAGATCGAGTCGGAAGCTCATTCGACTTCCGGTCCAGCAGGCGGCCCAGGTGGTCGCCGCGCCCGCTAGCCAGAACGCAGCGACGGTGTAGGTTCGTCTCATTTGATATCCCAACACAGGGGATTCGCCATCCTGCCTGAAGGCAACGATGCCAATCCGCGCCCGTTATGTTCTCCGATGTACATCCTTTCAAGCAAAATTCAGGATCGGCCTATTGTCACTCAACACGGCTTACTCCCCAATGGAGGTGCGTAGTGAGCGCATCCGTGGTTCAACCCATACGATGGAGAGGAACGCGTGCGAATGAGTGCGGAGCAAATCTGCGATGTGATTGATCGCAATCCAGGCTTGCAATCGGAACTAAGATCCGTTGCGCAGTGCCGAGCGGGTTGGACTTACGATCTGTCTACCCACAATCTGGTCCGACTGCTGAACCTGGAAGAGACGGCTCGCCGTATTGACATGCGGCAGGCATCCCTGCTCTTCAACGGCGTAACGCTGGTTTGGTTGGAGAATGGGAGAACTTATCGACAATGGCCAGCCACTTCCGGCAAGCGCGAATATTCCGGCCCCGAGCACCAGGCAGAGCGGAATTTGGGCCCGATTCCGGCCGGTCGCTACAAGGCGCGCCAGGGAAGAATGGAAAGATGGGACGACACTACCTTCGTAGAGAAGCTCCTGGCGATAGTCAAGCGCGGGCCATTCCCCTCTGGTCCCATCGCATGGGGGCATCACCGCGTCTGGCTCGAGCCCCTTCCAGGGACACGAACCTACGGTCGGTCCAACTTCTCCATCCACGGCGGTTGGGTGCCCGGATCCATTGGCTGCATCGATTTGACGAGTTCGATGGACAGCTTCATCGGTGAGTTTATCTACTATGCAAAGGACATGGATCTTGTGGTCATGTATTAAGTGGGTAGCGTCCGGCGTGCTTCTCGCGATGATGGCAGTCATCGCGACTGACGCCTGGCAGGCATGGCATTCACCCCAGCACTATCCATTTGGCGCAGAGGGGCCGGTTGCAAATCTCTGGGCGTACCAGTCGCAGCGCCACTACCTGATTGCAGCAGGACTTGCGCTCGCCGCCTGTTGCCTCGCGATGATGGGGATCTGGTTGCGCCACGCTCCGAGATGGCTTCGTTGGCTATGTGTTGCACCACTTCTCGTCATGGTGGTGATTACGGTCTGTGAGTGGCTCATCTCGTTCGAATGAAAACCCAGGCTCACCATCACCAACGCCGCGCCCGTGCCCTCCGCGGCGACGACACATCGTCCGTCCTCGTCCCAGAACGTGCTTTTCCCGATCGGTGACCATCCGCCCGTGTCCCCGCCGTGGTTCGCCATCAGCACGGCAAATCGGTGCTGCGCCGCATAGCCTTGAAGCAACGCTGTATCCGCGTCGTAGCCGCTCGCGGTGATCAGCACGCCAGCGGCGTACAGGCTCGCGCCGGTGGAAGCAGCCTGCACCGCATGCTCCGGATACCCGGTATCTGCGCAGATCGCGAGGGCGACGGTCATCCCGTCGACGGATAGCAGCCGGCCTCCTGACCCCGGGACGAAGACCGAATCTTCTCCCGGATGCAAATACTGCTTCGTATAACAGGAAACTGTCCCGTCCGGACCCAATGCCAGGGCGCCGATCCGGACAACATCGTTGAACCGCAACGGCGCGCCAACGACAGCGGTCAGCCCTCGTCGAACGCACTCATCCCTGAGCGGTGCCAGACGCGCATCGTCATCACGGAACGCTAATTCGTTCGCGACAGCCATTTCGTACCCGGTCAATGAGAGCTCCGGAAAGACGACCATGCGTGAACCTCTCGCGGCGGCTTCGCGCAGAAACACCAGATGCCGATCAACGTTCTCCTGCACGTCGCCGGCAATGGAAACGGATTGGGCTGCCGCTACGATGAAAGGCACTGACATTGTGAGATTCCCGTAAATGGTGTTGGGTGCAACTCTATAAGAGCTTAGCCTGTATAACGAAATGGCTCAGAGCATCAATGCCGTCGATCTCGACAGGGCCACAACATTTGGCTTTCGCAATACGAAATTTCCGAGTCGTCGCACACGAAATTTCAGGGTAGATTTCTTCTTTTATTTGAAATATCCATTCATCTAAAAATTTGATTCATATCAAGAGTCATGCCGATTCAACAAGAATCTCGCGCCCCGATCTACTATGCTATTTTTTCCGACGATTTCCAGTTGCTCGATTTCACGATTTTTAGGGCACTTCTTCCAGAACGCGCAGCGAAGATGGTTCCATTTCCGTGAGAGGAGAAATGAAGAGCCTCATTGGTTGTACGCGAATACTTTTAGTCGAGCAGCTCAGGGAGCCGATCGGCGTTTTCTGGTCGCTTGTTGCTCCAGTTGGATATCTTGCTCTGAGAACAGGCGGACATGACACTCTCGATATCGAACACTACGCCCAGGCAATTGGATGGTGCCTTGGGTACATCGCGATGATGGGATCTCTGTTCGGGTTCGGTCTTTACCTGATTGGGCGACGGGAAAGCGGGTTCGTCCGCACCTTTTTGACCAATGCATCGAGAAGGAGGCGTTTTCTGCTTGCGCAATATCTGGCGTCGCTTTTCATGTCGTTGGCTTATGGCGTAGCCTTTCTCGCCCTTTCATCGATTCTGCTAACAAGGATTTCGATGACTGACATATTGAGATTCTTCACCATGTTCTCGGCATTCTGTTCCCTGCTCATGCTGGCCTCGACATCTCTCGCCACACTTCCTCTCACATTCCAATCCGCCAGCAGCTTACTCTCCATTGGGGTAACGGCAATCATCGTAATTGGGATCGGCAGTAGTACAAGCGGAGCTGACCCTGTTCTGGCGCTGTTCAATCCATTTCTAGTTGGAGCGAAGGTAATCTCGGAGGAGTCCTGGGAGCGAGACCTGGCAATTGCATGGCTTATCCATGCGCTCATCTTCATCTGCCTGGGGATCTATGGGGCAGGCCGGCAACGCATCAACCCGCAATGGAGCAACCGCTAGTGCTTATCGACGCGACACTTGCAACACGGAATCTGGGATTCCAGCATAGAGCCAGACAGATACTGAGAGACGTGGATATTGATGCTCTCCGCGGCAGTATCGTGGGCTTACTTGGGTCAAATGGCGCTGGCAAGACCACACTATTTGACATCCTGTGCGGCTTAAAGAGTCAGACTACCGGCACGATTGCCCGTGAGGTGCCGGCCGAGAGAGTGGCCTACTTGACGCAGATAGTTACCATTCCGGATGCACTCAAGCTCGGCGAACTAGCAGAGTTAGTCCAGGGTATAGCGAAGTGCAGCGGCTCCGCACTCGAGGAATTGGTAGGCCAACTCGGTCCGCGTGAGCGGGACAAATTCACCGCACTCTACGGTCGGCGGGCCGCCGGCAGTAGCTATGGCGAAAAGAGGTGGTTCGTTTTCCTGACATTGTTGTCTACCGATGCTGACATCTACATCCTCGACGAGCCGACGGCCGGCGTTGACCCAGAGTACGCCGTCTATATGTGGAGGTCCCTGGAAACCCTAAGAGAAAAGGGGAAATCCGTGCTTTTCTCCACCCACCATGTTTCGGAAATTGGTGACAACTGTGACTACTTCTACTTCCTGAAGGACGGAATCACGCACAGGTTCAAAGACGCGACGGAGTTTATCGGGTTGACAGGAGCAGGATCTCTAGATGAGGCGTTCGTCAGGTATGTCATCGGGAACTTAAGCTAACCACTGCTGCAGGGGGTCGTAGCGACGTCAGCATTTCCCAGCTATTGACCGTAAAGGGTGACTTTCGATTCCTGCCGCGGGCCTGTACGGGATTTTGTGTGTAGGGCATAACATGTCGACAAGGAGCATGTATGCCACGCAAACCAAAAGCCACACCCCGGGACCTTCCGAGCATCCCCAAGGAGCTAATTGATCAGCTC
>NZ_QKWJ01000037.1 GCF_003353055.1 Cupriavidus lacunae | reverse complement strand
GCGCTGGTCCAGGAAGCCATTGACCCGGGCCCGGATCTCCACCTGCTGCGAACTTTGCGTCTGGCCGACAAAGTCGTAGACGATGGGCACGTCGCGCAGCGCCACGGTGATCACGCCGACTTCAGCGGCTGGCGGCGCGGAGGTGGCGGGCTTCTCCTTGCTGCAGCCAGGGGCAAGCAGGACCGGAAGCAGGCAGAGTGTGCACTGCCAGTTGAGTATTGTTCTCACAGTGACCTCCTACCGCGCGAAAACCGTGGCCGTATCAGCCAGCCCGGAAGGCCACCACCGGTGCAGATGCAGCCGCGCCCTTGTGCCATTGCCGCGCCGTGGCCAAGGCGCTGCTCGCCCGCCGAACGGGGCTGGCGCTGCTGGCCAGCCGGCCGCCGCTCAAATCGCTATTGGTCTGCACGGGCTCCCAGCCGTTGGAAGTATGCCTTTGCCAGCCACCGTCGGTGGTGTGCTAGCACACATTGCCGTCGTGGCCCCCATAGACGCCGCCATAATTTCACGCCACTGCCATTTCGCAAACAGCCCACAATGGTCCCAAGCTTTATAGAGTGGGGTGCATTTCCGTAGCAAGGAAGCACAAGCCTCAGTAACTGAACGCTACGGCAACCACAATGACCTGATCGTGCGACGACGGGTTGAACCAGTACACCGCGGCAGAGAGATATTTCCCTTTTGCTTGCGCAAAGGCACCACGCTGCAGGTTACGGCTGTTGCCATATACGCGCGTGCGCTGCGCAACGAGACCCACGCGGAACCAGTCGACCGGCCGGAGCGCGAATTCGCTCCACGCGTAGATATAGCCCGATGGGGATGCATCCGGCACATACTCGAGTTCAACATAGGCGTCCGCGCGCGGGCCTGTCACCGTGGCCTCGAAGCCGCCCACCACACTGTGCGTGCTGCCCGTGACCACCCCCAGGAGCGGCGTGACTTCGAATCGTACGGTATTGCCTGCGGCGAAGTTGTACCCGATGAACAATGAATATGCATCCATGCCTTCATAGTTCGTTCGTGCTTCCAGGTGAAAGGCGCCGCGATTGGCGGTGGCGATTCCAGTGACGTAGGCGTCATCGCCACGCGGCAGGTTGAGATAGGCCGAGACCGCTCCGTGCCAGCCAGGCGTTTCAGGCGGCGGTGGCTGGTCTTCGCTTTCAGCCGCTGCACACGCTTGCGACGCGACGAAGCATGCTGCCAGCAGGAGGCGGGGCGCTGCACGCCGGGCGGCCCGCATGCTCAGCCGCCCAGGAGGACGATGGCCACGGTCAGCGCGATACCCAGTACCGTCATGGCAAGGCCTGCGATCCAGCCGCGAAAGCCGGCATGGCGCCCGAGGGCAACGCCGGCGGCGAACAACAGCACAATGGTCAGGGCGCGCGATACGAGGAGCGCGGTCGATACCTCGCGGAACACGACAAAGGGAAGGGCGACAGGAAAGGTGGCGAGCACGACGATCAGGAAGATACCGGCTGCCGCCAGGAAATCCTGGGGCCCCAGCGCAGGCTTGTCGGGCAAATCGTGCGCCTTTGCGAGACGGCTGCGGATTGATTCCAGTTCTGCATCGTCCACTAATGCCTGCCAGGCCGGGGAGAGCGCGTCGCGCAGGCTCGAGACGGCGACCGACGGGTCCTTTGCATTTCGCACGGCCTGCGCCAGTGACAGTCTGCGCCCCCGTTCGGTCAGGGTTCGCACGAGGTACATGACGGCATCGACAAGCCCCCACGCAAGGTTGCAGCCGAGTGCAGTATGCAGCATGGTGCGGCCCGCATCTTGCGGGGCTGTGACTGCCGATACCGCCCCGACGAAGGTCAGCGCCATGAAGAGGCCGAAGCACATCTCGGAAACCCGGTCGATCGTATCGAGCAGGCGGGGACGCACGATAATGGGATGAGGATTGATCGAAGTGGAAAGCATTTTGCATGGGCCGCTGAAGGTTCCGGTGCCAGACCTGCGTCTTTCATTCAATGCGTGCAATTGGCGCGGTAGGTTTCCTCCAATGACTTGCGGGTCTGGTCGCGCTCGATCTTGGGAATGGTGCGCCCCTGCGCGTTCTGCGTTGCCGGCCCGGACGACCGGTACGTCCGTTGTTTCGAGGTGGCGTTGTATTGCTCCTTCAGGGCCTCGCACTTCGCGCGAATGGCCTCATCCGGACTCGCAGCGTCGGCGGACGGAGGACGATAGGGACTGGAGCCCTCCTGTACGGCATCGGATATGGCATTGGCGGCACCCTGGCCAGGCGCGGGCTGTGCCAGGCCGGCAGCGGCAAAACCCAGCGCCATCAGGCTCGCCAGCATGGATTTTCGGGACATCCGCATACGCTCTCCGTTGAGTGACGATGCTGCTGGCGTGCTCAAGCTGCCTGATCCGGCACGCCCGGCGCGGACAAGAGTAAGGCTAGTCATGCCCGCACGTATGTCAAATCCGGAAGGCGTGCCGCGTTGCTGAATCACTGCAGCCGCCGCCCGAGCGTCTCCGGCACCATGGCCAGCCCAAGCAGGGAGACCAGGCCGCAGCCGATCAGATAGAACGCCGGAGCTTGGTATGGCCTGGTGGCGCCGGCCGGGACGCCCAAGGACATCGTCGCGCTGCTGGGCAAGGAAATATGGTCGCTCTGGTGCGCCAGGGTGCTGCTCTTGGACACATGGTCATCGCCGGCGAGAGCGATCACGCCGCGCAGGGGCGCCGTGCCGGCCAGGTTGGCGTCCTCGTTGACGCCGGGCTTGAAGGCGACCGTTGGTTTGACTAACGGGGACGACCTCTTTGCATTTTGGGACAATCGGGGAAAACGAGAGGTTCGTTGTGGGGGGCGAAATCCTGCGCACCTGCCCGGATCTGGATGCGTCACTGTTCTTCGACGCCAACGAGATTCGGGGCGATCGCAGCATCGGAGGTGCCTGAT
Source organism: Cupriavidus lacunae (assembly GCF_003353055.1). Lineage (GTDB taxonomy): Bacteria > Pseudomonadota > Gammaproteobacteria > Burkholderiales > Burkholderiaceae > Cupriavidus > Cupriavidus lacunae. The sequence goes on along the minus strand of NZ_QKWJ01000037.1, from coordinate 60,736 downwards.
GGCACCGCGGCACCCTAGTTCACGGCAATCCGATTCATTTTCTTTACTTTGACCCTTCGCTGTTTAGTGGAAGCGCCACCTCCTATAGTCGATACATGACGACGAGATGATCACTCATGCAGCCTCAGAACCTGACCCCTGCCGCGGAGCGAGACGTCACCAAGGTGCCCAGGTGGCTGCACTGGCTTCCCGGGATCCTGGTGCTGAGGTCATATCAGCCAGGCTGGCTGCCTCGCGATCTGGCCGCCGGCCTGGTGCTGACCACCATGCTGGTGCCGGTCGGCATCGCCTACGCGGAAGCCTCCGGCGTGCCCGGCGTCTACGGGCTCTACGCCACCATGATCCCGCTGCTGGTATATGCCGTGTTCGGCCCCAGCCGGATCCTGGTGCTGGGGCCGGATTCGGCCCTGGCCGCGCCGATCCTGGCCGTGGTGCTGCAGGTATCCGGCGGCGATCCGGCGCGTGCCATCATGGTGGCCAGCATGATGGCGGTCGTCTCGGGCCTGGTCTGCATTGTGATGGGGTTGCTGCGCCTGGGCTTCATCACCGAGCTGCTGTCCAAGCCGATCCGCTATGGGTATATGAACGGTATCGCGTTTACCGTGTTGGTCAGCCAACTGCCGAAGCTGTTTGCCATCTCGGTCGAAGACGCCGGCCCGTTGCGCGAGTTGCTCAGCCTCGGCCAGGCGATCCTGGCCGGGAAGACCAACTGGTACAGCTTCGCGGTCGGCGCAGGCAGCCTGGTGCTGATCCTGGCCCTGAAGCGCTTCGAGCGGATTCCCGGCATCCTGATTGCCGTGATCATCGCCACGCTGGCCGTCAGCGTGTTCCAGCTGGACCAGGCCGGCGTGAAGGTGCTGGGCACGACCCCGCAAGGCCTGCCGGGCTTTGTCGTGCCCTGGGTGAGCGGCACTGACCTGGTGAAGATCCTGCTGGGCGCGTGTGCCGTGGCGCTGATCGCGTTCGCGGATACCAGCGTGCTGTCGCGCACCTATGCCGCACGCACCAAGACACGCGTCGACCCAAACCAGGAAATGGTCGGGCTGGGCGCCGCCAACTTGGCCGCGGGCTTCTTCCAAGGCTTTCCGATCAGCAGCAGCGCCTCGCGTACGCCGGTGGCCGAAGCCGCGGGCTCCAAGAGCCAGCTCACCGGCGTGGTGGGCGCGCTGGCCGTGGCGGCGCTGCTGATGTTCGCGCCCAACCTGCTGCGGTACCTGCCCAGCAGCGCACTGGCGGCGGTGGTCATCGCGGCGGCTATCGGCCTGTTCGAGATCGCCGACCTGAAGCGCATCTACCGCATCCAGCAGTGGGAATTCTGGCTTTCCATGGTGTGCTTTGCCGGGGTCGCCGTGTTCGGGGCTATCCCGGGGATCTTCCTAGCCGTGGTGATCGCGGTCATCGAATTCCTGTGGGACGGCTGGCGCCCGCACTATGCCGTGCTCGGCCGCGTCGAAGGCCTGCGCGGGTACCATGACATCAAGCGCTACCCGGACGCGCGGCGCATTGACGGACTGCTGCTGTTCCGCTGGGATGCGCCGCTGTTCTTTGCCAATGCAGAGCTGTTCCAGCAGCGCCTGCTGGAAGCGGTCGAAGAATCGCCGACGCCGGTGCGCAGGGTCGTGGTGGCGGCCGAGCCGGTGACCAGTGTCGATGTCACCTCAGCCGATATGCTGCGCGAACTGAGCGGGATGCTGCGCGAGCGCGGCATCGCCCTGCATTTTGCCGAGATGAAGGATCCGGTGCGCGACAAGCTCAGGCGTTTCGAGCTGATGGAAGCGATCGGCGACAACAGCTTCCATCCCACCGTTGGCAGCGCGGTGGATGACTATCTCGGCAAACCAGCCTGATGCCACGTCGTCCGGGCCGGGTACACCGCGCGCCGGCTATTCCAGACGGCTCGAAGCACCATTGCGGAGGTATCGACATGAACAGGCGAAACAGGATTGTGCACGCGCTTGCATGCGTATTCGCATGCCTTGCCGGTCCCATGTCGGCAGGGCCGGCCGTTGCCTACTTTGACCACTACCTTCAGGGTACCGTCGTCGGCACGCTCACACAGGATCAACTTGCTGTGTTGACGGATGTCTTTCGTAAGACGCTGGAGCAGGGCGCCGATGGGGTCCGCGTGCCGTTCACGCTGCCGCCTGATGCGCGGCAGCGCCGGGTAGAAGGGTCTTTCACGCCATTGCGGTCCCGGCAGGACCGTGGCGACCGATGCCGGCAGCTGCGCAGCGAATTCCGCCGTGCTGGCGAAACCGAAGCCTGGACTGGGTGGTACTGCAAGGAGAAAGACGGCAACTGGAAGTCGCGCAAGCTGCCGAAGTAATCGCCCGGCTAGTATCGCTCTTCCACATACCGGTAAGGATAGCTGGGCTCCCGATATTCTCCCCGCTTCTGCCTGGCAGGCAGCTTGACCGGCTTGCGTTCGATGGCCTTGTACGGGATCTGTCCCAGCATGTGCGTGATGATGTTCAGGCGCGCCCGGCCCTTGTCATTGGAGTTGACCACATGCCACGGGGCATAGTCGCTGTCGGAGGCGGCAAACATGGCGTCGCGCGCGCGTGAATAGTCGTACCAGCGGCTGTATGAGCGCAAGTCCATGTTGGTAAGCTTCCATATCTTGATGGCCTTGACAGTACCGCCCTTGCCGGCACCGTCGCGGCCTTCGAATACCACGCAGACCTTGGTGCCGCTCGTCTGCACCCATTGCTGCAGCTTGACGAGTTCGACATGCAGGGGGAAGAGTTCCTTCCGATAGGCCTTCTCCGCCATACGCTCGCGCGCCTGCGGTTCCGGTTCCTTCCCGCGGCTTTCATCGCTCGGCAGCGGCGCTGTCTCGCTCCAGTTCTTGTCCTGGCGCTTCTCTTTCTTCTTGGTCATGATTCTTCTACATTGTTCTTGCGTTCCAGTGCCTTGCGGGAGGTCAGGCTTTCAACTTCGCGATCTTGGTGTCATTCAGCGACAGATCGGGGCGCACACAGGGCTCACCTTTAACAATAGCAACAGAATTGCGGGGGAAAACCTGATGTCATTGATTCAACTCGGACATTCTGCTCTGACGGGAAGCGGACATGGTGAATAGGCTTGCCCGCAGTTGACCGGCAAAAATACGCTGGGGTGATGGAATCGCGCCCCGGAGGGGCTGTGCAATGAAGATCGTGAACTGGCTGCGCCATCGCGGATCGCATCCGGACGGGGCTGGCAGGCAAGAGCTTGCCGCACTGGCGGAGCGCGTGACCAGGCTGTGTCCGTACGTGCGGCTGGTGCCCGGCTACCGCAAGCAGCTTGCGCCGGCGCTGGCCGTCGCACAGCGGTACCTGCGCAATGTTGTTGCTGGCTTGCCGGCGCCATCCGTGGTGAGCGCGGCGGCGTGGGACGGCGACCCCTACATCCATGCATTCTTTGGCACAGCACAGGATGTCATGCCGGCTTTCAGCCGGTCGTCAGATCTGCGCGACTATTTCAGTCGCTCGGTGTCGGCGCCCGAGGCCTATGCCGTGCTGGGGATGGAGAAACATGAACGGCGCACGCTGGGCGTCGCGCTGGAAGGGGATGTCATGCGCTCAGAGGTGCCCCAGACCACGATCAGCTTCAGCGACCATCGGGTCAGGATCTGCGCAGCGAGCGAAGCGGCGCTGCGTGACGAAATCGCATGGCGCATGCTGGACCAGCTCGCGCTGCAGGCGCTGGCCCATGTCGCTAGCGGCAAGTCCCGCCGCGACCTCATCGAGCGCGAGCAGGTGCTGCTGACAACACGCCTGCATCTGCTTGAGAAGCAGGGTGTTGGCATGCGCCACGTTCTCGGTGACGGCGACGACGCAGACGCCGGCGAGGCCGCGCGGCTGCGCGAGCAGGTGGCACAGAACGGAACGGCGCTCGCCGGTGCGGCGAGCGGCCGGGCAGGCATGCCGGAGCGCCAACTGCAGGCTTTGGTGGACGTGCTCTCGCATGCGGATGCCAGCTTCTCGGTGAAACGGGAGCAGGTTCGCCTGAGCCGCGTGAATGTCGTGCTGGCACCGGACAGTGCTGCGCTTGGCGAGGATCTGGAGCTGATGACCGCACGTATCCCGGGGGATCCGCCGCTGGTTCGCACCTTTGCACTGGTTTGCGTGGCCCGGGCAGGGATGTTGTCGCCCATGCAATTGCTCGATGACGCTGCGCGCATGCTGTAGGGCATGGCAAATGCTGGCATGCACATGCCGGTAGGCTGCTTTGCCATCCGGCGTGGGCCTGCCGCCAGTTCCTCTGACGCAAACGCGTGTTCGGTTGCCGCAACTTGTGGGACTGTGCATCACCAGTGTCGGTTGAAAGTATTTCTTATTGCGCGATTGGAAAAATTTCTTATCTGCTGCGGGCGGCTTCCGCTAGAGTTGGTCAGAGCAGGGATGCGACGCACATCGCGGGACGGCTGTCGGTCAGTCGCCTGACTCAGGCATCTAGGCGAGCCGGCCAGGCAAGAATCGGACGCCTATACATTCTCCGGGGCATTGCCGTAGCCTCTGGCAAATAGCGGCGCGGGAAAGGGCCAAGCCCCTCGGTGCATGGGGCTGTTTTCCTGCGCCTGGTCAATGAAGTGCCGCCGTAGTGATTCGGCTGCGGCTTTCCTGGTCAGCTTGTGCGGGATTCTGAGTCGGAGGAAGGCATGGATGCAGCAAAGCAACTGGCGCACGCGCGCGAAGTGGGCATCAAGACTGGCATGGTCCTGCAAAAGCGCCTGAGGAATGCGCAAGAGAGCTACAGTCATCGTGTACAGGAGACCATCGGCGGCGCGGCCACGGGGCCGGCGACCTCGTTGGCCGGCATGGACGCGATGAGCGGCTATGCCTATGCCGTCGACAGCATGCAGCGTGCCCTCCTGTTCTGGGACACGCTCAGGCAGCGGGGCAACAACTTTGTTGAAAACGCGATGCAGGGCCTCAAGCCGGTCCTGCATTTCGACTACGAGACGGAGTTGGATGGCCGCCAGTTCGCGCGACCTGTCAACTATGCGCTGCTGAAGATCAAGCCGCCCGATGGCGTGACGATCGATGACAGCCGCCGTCCCTATGTCATCATCGATCCGCGCGCCGGCCACGGTCCCGGCATCGGCGGCTTCAAGGACGACTCGCAGGTGGGCGTGGCGATGCGGGCCGGCCACCCCGTCTATTTCGTCATCTTCTTCCGCGATCCCGAGCCGGGACAGACCCTACTCGACGTGTGCGAGGCCGAGCAGCAGTTCATCAAAAAGGTGCGCGCGCTGCATCCGCACAGCGCCAAGCCTGCGATCATCGGCAATTGCCAGGGCGGCTGGGCCGCCATGATGCTCGGCGCATCGGACCCGGACGACAGCGGGCCGATCGTCATCAACGGGGCGCCTATGTCGTACTGGAGCGGCGCCTGGAGCGAGGGCGAAGGCGACAACCCGATGCGCTATTCCGGAGGGCTCCTGGGTGGGACGTGGCTGGCCTCGTTCACGGCGGACCTCGGCAACGGCAAGTTCGACGGCGCCTGGCTGGTCCAGAATTTCGAGAACCTGAATCCGGCCAACAGCCTCTGGGACAAGTATTACAACCTGTACAAGAAGGCCGATACCGAGCCGCCGCGCTTCCTGGAGTTCGAGCGTTGGTGGGGCGGCTACTACCTGATGAACCGCGAAGAGATCGAGTGGATCACGCAAAACCTGTTCGTCGGCAACAAGCTCTGGAGCGGTGACGTCAAGGGGGCCGGCGGCAAGGCGTTCGACCTGCGCGAAATCCGGTCGCCGATCGTGCTGTTTGCCTCGATGGGCGACAATATCACCCCGCCGCAGCAAGCCTTCAACTGGGTGGTCGATGTCTATGGCAGTACCGAGGAGATAAAGGCCCGTGGCCAGGTGATCGTCGGCCTGATGCACCGGAGCGTCGGCCATCTCGGCATCTTTGTCTCCGGCAAGGTCGCGCAGAAGGAACATGCACAGATCGTATCCGTGCTAAAGAGCATTGAACTGTTGCCGCCCGGGCTCTACGGCATGATGCTTCATGAGCACAAGAGCGACGGTGGCGTGGAATACGAGGTCGAGTTCGAAGAACACTCGCTCGAGGAGATCGCCAGCAGGCTCAACCGCTTCGAGCGGGTCGACGAGAAGCCGTTCGAGGCTGTGGCCACGCTGTCGGACTTCAACCAGCGTGCCTACGAACTGTTTGCGCAGCCGTTCGTCCAGGCGATGTCGAACGAGATGACGGCGCGGGTCTTGCGTGAATTCCATCCGCTGCGCTTGCAGAACTGGATGTTCTCGGACTTGAATCCGTGGATGGCGTGGCTGAAGCCCGCCGCCGACGCGGTCAGAACGAGCCGGCAGGCACTGGCTCCGGACCATCCGCTGCGGCAGCAGGAACAGACGGGCGCGGAAATGTTCAGCGCCGGACTGGACGCTTACCGTGCCGTGCGCGATGCGATGACTGAGTACACCTTTTTCAACGTGTACGCCAATCTGTTCCCGTTTCTGTCGAAGGGCGAGCCCTCCGTCCGCGTGAGCACACCGGTGACCACTACGCCGCGGGATCTGCCGGAAGTCAAGGCCGCGCTCGCCTCGGTGGGGCAGGGCGGATACGCCGAAGCTCTTGCCCGGCTGGCCTGCCTGCTGAACCGCAAGGGCGAGCCATTGCCGCTGTCCAGGCTGGAGCTGCGCAAGGAACTCGTCACGGACTACGCGGACTTGCTGCCGGAACTGGCGCCGCACGCCTGGCGCAAGATCCGCGGCCAGCAGGAACTCATCACGCGGTACGCACCCGAGCAGGCGCTCGAGACGCTGCCGGCCTTGCTCAGGCATCAGGCAGACCGCCAGCGGCTGCATGCACTGGCCGAAAAGCTGCGTACCGACGAGCGCCTGCTTGGCGCCAATCCGACCGCGGAGCAGGCGGCGATGCTGGAGCGGATCCGCGCGGTGCTGGGATCCGGGCCGGAACGTGTCCGCGGCGCTGCCGTGCCGCTCACCCGGGCATCCTAGCGCGATGTGCCGGGGCGCCCCTACGGCAGTGCAGTGGGACGGATGACCATGATGGAGGAGCAAGCCGTGAACGCCAAGCATGAGAAGTACCAGCGGCTGATTGATTACTGCAGGGCCATGCCACCCACCCCTACCGCGGTGGCCCATCCATGCGACCAGGCGTCGCTGGAGGGCGCGGTCGAGGCGGCACGGCTGGGCCTGATTGCGCCGATCCTCGTCGGTCCACGCAGCCGCATCGAGGATGTCGCGCGTACCAGCGGCATCGACATCAGCGAGTATCCGATCGTCGAGGCCGCGCATAGCCACGCGGCGGCGGCCGCCGCCGTGCATCTGGTGCGCGAAGGCAAGGCCGAAGCCCTGATGAAAGGCAGCCTGCACACCGACGAACTGATGGGGGCCGTCGTCAAGGGCGACAGCGGCTTGCGCACGGCCCGGCGCATCAGCCACTGCTTCGTGATGGATGTGCCGGGGCACGAGGATGCGCTGATCGTGACCGACGCCGCCGTTAATATCGCCCCCACGCTGGCCGAGAAGGCCGACATCCTCCAGAACGCGATCGATCTGGCCCACGCCTTGCAGGTGAAGGAGGTCCGGGTGGCGATCCTGTCGGCGATGGAGACCGTTAACCCGAAGCTGCCGTCCACCATCGACGCCGCCGCGTTGTGCAAGATGGTAGATCGCCACCAGATCACCGGCGCGGTGGTCGACGGCCCGCTCGCACTGGACAATGCCATCAACCTGGATGCGGCACGGATCAAGAAAATTGATTCGCCGGTTGCCGGGCGTGCCAATGTATTGCTGGTGCCGGACCTGGACGCCGGCAACATGCTCGCCAAGAGCCTGACCTTCCTGGCTGGCGCCGATGCTGCGGGCATCGTGCTGGGCGCGCGGGTGCCCATCATCCTCACTAGCCGCGCCGACTCCGTGACGACACGGCTGGCGTCGTGCGCGGTGGCAGCGCTAGTGGCAAAGGCGCGCCGGGAGTCCGGCCTGGTGGCGGGGTGATGCCATGGCCGAGCTGATCCTGGTCCTGAATGCAGGGTCGTCGAGCATCAAGTACTGCGCTTACGATACCCATGAAGATGCTCTGAGACTCGTGCTGCGCGGCAGCATCGAAGGACTCTACACCTCGCCCGCGTTCCGCGCGACCGACGCCGCGGGTGCCGAGGTCGAGGCCAGGCAGTGGGGTGCCGGGACCGAGCTTGGGCACGAGGGCGCCATTGCCTTCCTGGCGGACTTCCTGCGCGGCCACGGGGAAGGGCATACGTTGTTCGCGGTGGGGCACAGGGTGGTGCACGGCGGGGTGCGCTTTACTCAGCCGGCAAGGGTGACCGATGCGCTGCTGGCGGAGCTGGACACGCTCTGCCCGCTCGCTCCCTTGCACCAGCCGCACAATCTCAAGCCGATCCGCATCCTCGCCGAGCGGCGCCCCGATCTGCCGCAGGTGGCCTGCTTCGACACGGCCTTCCACCGGGCGCAGCCGGAGGTGGCACAGGCATTCGCGTTGCCCGCGGAGGTGACCGGGCGTGGCGTCAGGCGCTATGGGTTCCATGGACTGTCCTACGAGTACATTGCGAGCGTCCTGCCGGGCGTCGACGCAGCTGCGGCTGCGGGCCGCACCGTCGTGGCCCACCTCGGCAACGGCAGCAGCATGTGTGCCCTGGTAGAGAGGCGCAGTGTGGCCAGCACCATGGGCTTCACCGCGGTGGATGGGCTGCCGATGGGAACGCGCTGCGGCAGCCTCGATCCGGGCGTGATCCTGTACCTGATCAGCGAGCTCGGCATGGATGCCCCGGCTATTGAGGATCTCATCTACCGAAAGTCCGGCCTGCTCGGCGTTTCCGGTCTTTCGAGCGATATGCGCGCGCTGCTCGCCAGCGACGATGCGCGCGCCCGCTTTGCCGTCGAGTTGTACACGTACCGCGTCGCGCGGGAGCTTGGCTCGCTGGCCGCCGCTGCGCAAGGGCTGGATGCGATGGTGTTCACCGCCGGCATTGGCGAGCATGCGGCGCAGATCCGCGAACGCGTGTGCCGACAGGCGGCATGGCTGGGGGTGAGCGTCGATCCTGCAGCAAACGCCAGCGACGGCCCGCGGATCAGCGCGGCGTCGGGGAGGGTCCCCGTCTGGGTCATCCCGACCGACGAGGAGTTGATGATTGCCAGGCATACCAGGGAGACCCTCGCGGCGCGCACGCCATGACGGCCACCGCGGCAGAGCAGCGATAGACATGGTCATTGGCGGCGCCACGGCAGCAACGAACCTTAAGGGAAAGTGACATGACACCCGGGAAACAACAGTCGATTCTCGCCAATACCAGGGCGCTTGTCTGCGGGATTGCCAATGAGCATTCCATTGCCTACGGCTGCGCCAAGGCCTTCCACGAGCTGGGGGCGGAGGTTGCCATCACCTATGCCAACGAAAAAGCCCGGCAGTATGTCGAACCGGTGGCGCAGGAGCTTGCCGCTCCCATCTTTCTTCCCCTGGATGTCTCCAGCCAGGCGGAAATGGATGCGTTGTTCGCGCAGATCCGGGACCAGTGGGGAAAGCTCGATATCCTGGTGCATTCGGTAGCCTGGGCTCCGAAAGACGACTTGCAGGGCGGCCTGCTCAACTGTTCTGCGGAAGGCTTTGCCAAGGCCATGGATGTGTCCTGCCATTCCTTCGTGCGCATGGCCCGCCTCGCGGCGCCACTAATGCGCGATGGTGGCACGATGTTCACCATGAGCTACCACGGCGCCAACAAAGTGGTGCCGAACTATAACGTCATGGGTCCGGTGAAAGCCGCGCTGGAGGCGGTGTCGCGCTACCTGGCGTATGAGCTTGGCCCGCAGGGCATCCGCGTGCATGCAATATCGCCGGGCCCGCTCCAGACCCGGGCCGCGTCGGGACTGAAAGGGTTCGACCTGATGCTCGCAGACGCAGTGCAGCGTGCCCCGCTTGGCGAACTGGTCGACATCATGGACGTGGGGTATACCTGCGCCTTCCTGGCCACGCCTTACGCCCGGCGGCTGTCAGGCGAAACGCTGTACGTGGATGGCGGCGTCAACATCATGGCGTGAGTGCCGCCACCGGCTGCTATACCCCGGTTTGCGTCCTCGTGATGGTGCAGAGCAGGCGTAATTCCGAGAATAGCTGTAAGTCACAGCGCTGTTTTTTTAAAACAGCCGATACGGACAGTTAGCATGGCGGGTAGCGGGCTCCACGGAGGCGCGTCCGCCAACTACCGCTCGACGGCGTTACAGCTTGAGGGTGACAACGCGCAGCGTGGCGTCGTCGGGACACGGTACATCGGCAAATCCCAACCGCCTCGCCAGTCGCCGCATGGAAGTATTCGACGACAGCACATAGCCTTCGATGCATCGATATCCGCGGCACCGGGCCACGTCGATCAGCACGCGCAGCAGGCGGCTGGCGAGGCCGAGCCCATGCCAGTCGTCGCTGACCGTCACGGCGAATTCGCAGGCGTCGCTGCCCGGCGCGGCAGCATACCGCGCGCCGCCCACAATGGACGGTGCGTCGGGTCCCATGGCTAGCGCCACCAGTGCGAACTCGCGCTCCGGCGATGGATGCGTGGCCTGCTCCAGCATCGCTTCGGGGAGTTGTTTCATGGCCGCCATGAAGCGGGTGTAACGCGCATCGGCGGAAAGCCGGCTAAATGCGGCCAGAAGACCTGTCTTGTCCTGTTCACCGATCTCTCGCACCAGGACCTCCCGTCCATCGCGCAAGGTCACGTTGAACGGCTCAAATGCTGTCGCGGCAGAGTTGTCTTGCATGGCAGACGGCGATGTAAGCGAAAGAGGGCGAGCGGCAGAGAATCATGGCTCGGGACACTTCATATTAGTTAGTTCTGCGAAGCTTTGCGCCACCGCTCCCACATCAGTGACTTTTGAGTCTCGGTGTAGTAGATCCGCCGTCTTTGTTTCATTTGCAGCACCCCTCAGGCTCGCAAAGCCTTTAGTGTGTTGCATCGACCGGTTGAATTCGCAACCTGCTTCCCGCCATGCAAATGGCCGAGTTTTGTGCCACCTTAGTCTTTCGGCTAGCGATCACGCTGGACAGATGCCACGCGGTCGAAGTGCTGGAGGAAGCCTTCCCAACGTACGGCCGGTATCCTTTACTTCATTTGCACCCCTTTGCCTGGCCCCGCTACTGGGCTGGGATGGTGATCAACGGCTGCGACTCCTTACCGCCGGTATCAGCCAACGTGAAGAACAACATGATGGCCGCGAGGGCGCGTTTTGTTGTCAGGTCGCCTTGATCAACCCAGAACCAGTGGTTACGGTACCGTACAGCGGCATACGGCTCCGCCGGCCTTTCCTTGCCACTGTGAATCCTGAGGGCGCCTTGTTGCATCTCTGCCGTGGTCGACGCAACCGCAGGCAGCGCACTGTGGTCTCTGATGTGTTCCTCCGGAACTTCCAGATAGCTGGCAAAGGCGCCCATGATTTGCAGCATCGAGCGGCTATTCACAGCTAGTTCGTCGTCTGCGCCGCGGGCGGGGGAATACCTGAGGAGGAACTCTTCCCTTGTCAGTGACATCTTGAGCAAGCGGCGGATCTCGGTCATCTTTTCCCCGATCTCGGCAGGCACGCCTTCACGCCGGAAGAGCACTACGGCGGTTGAACCTTTGCTTTTTTCATCCTCAACGCGCATCCCGAACGCGCCGGCGGCCTGCACGTCGCGCAGCAATGCGATGGCTCGCAGAAACGCCGGATCCGCCTCGCGCATCGCCCCTGCAGCCGTCGAGCGATTGCGCACGCCATTGAGCGACTCCACGGTCATGCTCAGCAGGAAATCTGCGGCATAGCCGCTCTGGAGCATGAAGAAGATGTTCTTGGGATCGATCGGTGCCATCAGCCCTTGCACAAACCGTTGCCCGGTCGCTGGCGTGTAGGTAATGGTGGGCCGGTCCGTATATACGCCTTGCACCCCTGCGGCGAGAAAATTGCCTTGCACCGTGTTGGCAGCGGAGACGGTGCCGTTCATAGACACACCAGTCTGCAACGAGTAACCACTGACAACCGACGCCACGTCTACAAAGACCGGCAGATCCATGTAGCGAAGCTTGACGATGTTCAGCAGCGTTTGCTGCTTCCAGGAGTCCGCAATCGCCGCGCTGTAGTCGAAACGGTCCGCAACGATGGTTGTGGGGCCGATAGACGTGCAGCCAGCGAGCAGCGCGAAAACCCCGAGCCACAGGCGGGGCCTCCGATTAGCCAGCCTTGCAAGGCGTAACGTGCTGCCAAGCATACTTTCTTGGTTTGAGGGTTCCATGGTCTTTGGTTCTTTTTGGGGGACCTCTTATTTGATCGCCAGACCCGCGCATGCGAGGCCATCCCGAGATATATGCCGCAATAAGCACTCAATGCGAAACCAAACTTCCTGACGACCTGCCTCGTGAAGACTATACGAATGCGATCTGGGGCCAGTTGGTGCAAGTTGTTGGCCCGCACCGGATTCGCACGAGGCGTCGTTAGCACCAACCTTCTCTGGAGGCAACGTTCCGCTTCACCTATGTACTCGCCTGCCTACACTAATTCGTAAGAAAGAAAAACGCGCCGCCCCTCCGTTTGCAGCCCGGTTCCGGCTGCGTGAGTGCCCCGTCGCCCTGGTTCTCTCTGAAGGGAGGATGCCATGCCCGAAACACGACGCGCCGCTAACGAAGTCGCGGCGAGCGCTCCGGTGGTCGGATGGCGCGCGGTGCTTCCCCCGGTCCAGTGGCTTTCCACCTATCAGCCGCAATGGCTGGCGCATGATGCCATCATGCTGCGTCCGAGGACGTGAGAGGAGAAATGAGGATTAAGCTAGCGGTTGGAATCATATTGATAGCCGTTCTATTGTCGGAAGGAGCAGTAGCCGCCGCCTTTGGCAACAAGGATGGATTCGAGCCCGCCAACATCGACGAGATCGCGAACCTCCTGCGCGACGATCCCTACGACCTGGAGCTGCTGATCAGCTTCGGTACCTCGAAGGGTGGATCGGCAGGCCATATTGCCTTGGCGATCCGCGACGATGTGCCTGGCGACGATCTGGTCTACTCTGCAAACTTCTACGCCGACCGGACTCGAGAGCATGAGAGGGGCTACTACACTACAAATCTGATGATTGGCATCCCGAAGAAAGAGTATCTGTTCAAGACTGTCTCCTCGGTCGCGGAGACGGCCGAATTTGGGCTCGACTTCGGTGAGGTCTACAAGCGCTCGGTCATCGGCGTGCGCGTCAACGGAGTACCGGCCAGCGATAAGCAGGCCCTGGCCGCTTACTTCAGACGCATCAATGATGATTATCACAGACGGGCCAGGAATACTGAGTATCACGCCGGCCAAATCAAGTACGATTACTTGCGCCTCAACTGCGCCAAGACCATTGGCGCTGCATTCAAGTTCGGAGCCGGATACAAAGACCTGAAGGTCACCGGCGCCAAGGTGCTGTCCGGGCGGAGGGTGGTGGCGGCCGCCACGGCCAACATCCCGACCGAGATGGCCATGAAACTCATCGAGGAGTGGGGCAAACGCGGGTACGGCATGGACGTGGTGCTGTACAAGAAGTATGGCGGCTCCACCTACGTCGATCCGCGCGCCGACAAAAAGGTGGCTTTCAAAGACTTGCCCAATCGTTTCCCGTCGGTCTTGTCCCTGGACTTCCGCAGAGAAGAAGGTGCCTACCGGGACTTCGACAATCTCTTCGCCATGTACCTCCTCTATAACCTCGGCAAATACAGTGTGCGGGTGAACGAGCGAAGCATGCTGCTTGAGATTGAGAAAGAAAAGGACCCCATGACATACCCCGAGGCAGCCAAGCTTGCCACCCGGAACGCCAGGTCGGACAGCGAAAATTTCCGCCGCCACATCTTGTTCCGGCCTCGCGGGACGAAGATCGGGGAAACTCCGGAAAACACGCACCTCTACAATTTCACAGACGATGGCACCAAGAAGACAACACCCTAGCGGGGGAACTGTCGGCTATCCGCATTGACCGGTCATGCGCTTTGCATTGCTCGCCCGTCCTCAGCGTCAGATGGCTGGGCGGAAGCCGACGTTCGAACACCTGACCGGTCGCGGGATCGGTGACGCGAGTGCGTGCCGTACGCCGTATCGTCAAGTCCGATGGATCTAACCCAGCGATGTACGATTCGAGAGTACTGCCCAGACCGATGGGTCCTCCTGTTAGCGCAGGACACGAATATGAGCACCACGGAATCTATGCAGGCGCGCGATCTGCCATGCCGGATCCCTCATTTTCGGCTGCGCGGAAGGGTTCTTCGCAGAATTCAAGTCCCCGGTGGGCTTGCCACCGGGGGAAGGTTTGCGAATGCGACGTACCTTCAATTCCTACTTTTTATTGTCCTTGTGCAGCTTCCCTCCCGACTTCCGGTAGCGCTCGAGATACTCGTTGCGCACGCAGCGACCAATCTTCACATAGTCTTCTTCATTGAGGTTGGCCAGCGAGACCCGCCCCGACGGGTGACGTGTACCGAATCCCTTGCCAGGCAGCAGTACCACGCCCGCCTCCTCGGCCAGGCGGAACAGCAGCTCGTGAGGCTGAATCGACTCAAGCAGCCATTTGACAAAATCCGGCCCGACTTCCTTGCTTTGCTGCTCGACATCGAGCAGCGTGTAATAGTCGACCACGTTTGAATCTACAGGCTCAGGGGCAGTACCCATGCCGCGATACAAGGCGGCCTTGCGGCTTCGGATCAGCCGCTTCATGGCGTTCTTGTAACTGTCTGCCGAGTCCATCAGGGAAAACAGAGAGAACAGCACCATCTGAACCTGCTTCGGAGTCGAAAGGCCCGACGTGTGATTGAGCGCAACGGTGCGGCTGTCCGCCACGATACGATCGATGAACAGCAGCTTTTCCGGTTCGGTAGTGATCGATGCGTAGCGATGGTTCAGGTCGTCCCGTTCAGCGTTTGGCAACTTCGAAATCATTTCATCGAAAAGATTCGACTTATGGGTCGCGATCACGCCCAGTCGCCAGCCGGTCGCGCCAAAGTACTTGGAGAACGAATACACCAGGATGGTGTTCTTTGGGCACATCGCAAACAGCGACACAAAGTTGTCGGCAAAGGTGCCATATACGTCATCGGTCAGGACTATCAGATCCGGACGCTCTTTGACGATAGAAGCGAGATAGTTCAAGCTCTCGTCGCTCATTCGGACGGAGGGTGGATTGCTCGGGTTCACCAGGAAGAAGGCCTTGACCTTCGGATCGCGCAGCTTGTCCAGTTCCTTCCTGGGATATTGCCAGCCATCGGCGGGGTCGGCGTTGATCGTCAGTTCGGTCAGGTGATATTCCTTCAGCTCCGGAATCTCGATATATGGCGTGAAGATGGGCATGCCCAATGCGATCGTGTCACCGGACTTGAGCAGGTGGTTGACACGCATCGAATTGAACAGATACGTCATGGCGGCGGTACCGCCCTCGACCGCGTACAAGTCAAAATCGCCCAGGAACGGATGCGTGCCGATCATTTCCTTGCGAATGTATTGCTTGACGATTTTTTCGCTGACCCTGAGCATGCGATCCGGCACCGGATAGTTGCAGGCCAGAATGCCTTCACACATCTCGTAGAGGAAATCGCCGCCATCCAGGCCGAGCTGGTCTCGCACGAAAGAGACGGCGCCCGCCAGGAACTTGACCCCTGGGGTGTCGCGGTGATAACGGGTGAAGAGATCGAAGCGTTCCTCGATGCCAGCTCTGCGGGGAAACCCGCCGACGCCTTCCGCGAGGTAAGAAAATGACCGTTCGGATTCCGTCATGGCAAACAGCCCAAGCTACCAGAAGCCGTGACGTGGAACGGTTGCGAGGAAGTTCGGATTGCCGCGTCCGGCGTTAAGCATTAACCGGTTCGAGACGCTCCCGGCCAGTTTGATTAGCTCATCCTTGAGTTCAAAAGGCGAGAGACTCCCCAACTTTGACGGATCGGGCTTACTCATGGCGCATACCCCTCAAAAGAAAATGGTGCATGACGAAAATTCTGGAGTCCGTGCACCACGGACTCCATTCTGATCAATGACTGGCTACCTAGCGTCCCATCCGACGGTCGTAGCTGCGCGAGATACGTTCGAGCAAGCCGGGATCGCGCGAGTCACTGGCGTTGAACTGCACCCGTACGCTGCCGTCGGCCTGCGGCCGCACGCTGGCGGTCACAGTGCTGCCGTCGCGCTGGCCCGTGACCGTTCCGCTTGCCTGGTCCTGTACGTTGATCGCTACGCCCTGATCGCGCATGGCATCTGCTGCCGCGAAAAACGAACGGTCATAGCTCGCGGGCACGGTGCCGGCCGGATAGCCATAGTAGGTACAACCCGACAAAGCCAGGATGACGCCAAATATCAGGGTGGCGAGCAGTTGCTTCATGGCGAGACCTTTCTCCAGCCGGGGCCGGGATCAAACGTTTTCATCGCCGCCACTTTCGCGGCGCCGTCGGCGCCCAGGTCGCGCTCATAGACCTGGCCAGCGTGGCTCACCATGAAGCTCATCACCCCGGTGTCCCGGTAACGGACGGGCCAGGCGATGACGGCGAAACCACCGAAGAGCTTGCCGTTGACGACATAGTCAAAAGCACCTCCTGGCGCGTGTGGGCCTTGCGATGTGAGGAGCTTGTAGTGATATCCGTAGTAGCCATCCTTCCCGGCATTGCGTGTGCCGGCGCCCATGAAGCCGGGGCCGAGCGGGCTCTCTGGCTCGCCGGCGGGTGTTGGCCAGTACAGTCCGTCGTGCTTTCCAGGGGAACTCGACAGTTTGGCCGCATAGGCGAGTACGGCGCTGCCGTTGTGAGCGGTCAGGGCGTATTCATTCTGTGCGTCGTGGATTGCCAGCATGGTCTGGATGACGGCCAGTTCGTTCCGTCCGACACGTCGCACGCGCATTTCCTCTGCCCCGGCGCGCGTATCGAACTGCCAGCCTTTGGCCGACTTCACGAGAGGGATGGGCAAGGTCCAGCCGTTATTGCCTACGGCAATGTACGCGCGGTGGTCTGCCGGCTGGATCGCATGGGCCTTGCCCCAGGCCGCCAGGAACTGGTATCGGACTTCGGCACCCACGGGCGGTATGAGGTCATGAAAGTTGGCGCCCAGCAGGCCCTTCATCGCCGCCTCGTCGTCGTTGAGCACTGCGTCGCCGAACGCTGCCATCGCCGCTTCCGGCGAGGCAAACACCTTATTTGCGTGCGCAGCAGGTACCCCCACGAGCCCGAACAGAAACGCGCTGATCACGGAAAAAGCCTTGATGCGGAGCCGGCTCCGACGACATTGCTGAGGTGAGTTCATGCTCGTCCCTCCTTAGCGCCGGCCACCGCCGCCGCGCCCGCCACCGCCAAATCCGCCCCCGCCGCCACGGCCGGCGCCGCCGTAGCCGCCTGCGCCACCACCGCCGCTCGGTCGATTGAATCCCGAAGATTGCATGCTGGACTGTCCCCGGCTGACATCGCGTTGCCCGACGTTGGTGCTGCCGACACCCTGGAACGAGTTGTCGCGACCGCCGAAGCCCGCGCTATACCGGTCGGCAGCCCTGGCGCGATCGGACGTGCTAAGCCGGTTTGAAGCTCCGGCGCGATCGGAGGTGCCAAGTCGGTTCGAAGCTCCGGCGCGACCGGACGTACTAAGTCGGTTCGAAGCTCCGGCACGGCCACCAGTGGCAGCCCTGTCCCCCACTGCGGCCCGGTTGCCCGCTCCGGCCCGGCCGGCAACGCTGGTCCGCCCGCCCGTGCTCCGCTCGCGGCCACGGAAGTCGGCGCGCCTGTCCGCGCCCGACACGTTGCGGCCGAATTTCTCGCGAGACGCGTTATCGCGGTAGGCAACGCCCTGGCGATGGCTGGCATCATGCTGCCAGCGCCCCCCTTGGGCCTTGCTGCGATCGAAGTGGTGGTCGATGTGGGCGCCACGGTTGATGTCGATATTGATGTCGCCACCGCCCCAGTTACAGTTGCCGAAGATCGCGCCTGCGGCGGCGAAGCCAACGCCCCAGGCAAAGCCGCTGAAGAAGGCGCCGCCGGGATAGTAGGCAGGGTAGGGCGGCCAGTAGTAGGGTGGATAGGCCGGATAACCCCATCCGCCATAGACAATCGCGGGGTCATAGGCGGGGACATAGATGACCTGCGGGTTCGCTGGCTCGATGCGAACGATGGTGGGCGATACCGCTTCAGTCGTTGTCGCCTGTTCCACGATCACCCGTTGCTGCTCATTCGACTGAAGGTTGCCGGCTTGCTGGGCGCGCGAGCGCAGGCGCTGCACTGCCGCAAGCACGTCCTTCTCTTGCGCGAGAACGGCGTCGCCAAGCCTCTGAGTCCAGTCGAGCTTGTCATGCATCGGCTCAAGGATCTGGGGGAAGGCGACCAGCGACTTGACGCTGACGTCCCACGATTCGTTCGCGACAGCCTGGACCGCGTCATCGCCCTTGAGGTTGGGGTGGGCCTTGACCCAGCGCGCGGCGTACACGATCTCCAGGGGATACGTGGAGGCCATCAGCACCTGGGACAGCACCGAGTCGGGGTAGAGCGCGATTGGTGCCACCAATGCCTCGATCTCCTCTGGCTTATAGGAGGGTGCGGCTCGACCCTGGGCCTTTACGGTGCCTGATGCGAGCATCAGGCCGACGAGCAACCATTCACAGAAGGTCCATGCCAATTGCCTGCCACGTGAAATCATGGCTGTTTCCCTCGATTGACGCACGGCTCGCTCAGGAGAGAATCATGATGACGACCATGCCCCAGATTGTCAGGAACGTATTCCCGACGGCATAGGTGACGGTGTATCCAAGACCCGGCACCTGGCTTTGAGCAGCTTCACAGATCATCCCCAATGCAGCCGTGGTGGTTCGCGCACCGGCACATGCGCCCAGCAAGATAGCCGGATGGAAGCGGAAAACGAACTTGGCGATCAGCATTCCAATAATGAGTGGCACCGAGGTCGAGAAGATGCCCCAGAGGAAAAGGCTGATCCCAAGCTTCTGCAAGCCGGCGACAAAGCCGGGGCCTGCGGAGATTCCGACAACAGCGATAAAGACATTGAGTCCAACCGAGTTCATGAACCAGACGGTAGGCATCCGGGATGCGACCAAAAGTCGGGTGTATGGCCCGGTACCATCCGAAGACAATGCCGGCAATCAGCGCGCCACCTGCCGTGGAAATGGTTAAAGGGATACCCCCCGCCTTCAGAACGACTGCGCCGATCAGCGCACCAACGGTGATGGCAAGCGACATGAATGCCACGTCTGTTACTGACGTGGGCCGATCGATGTAACCAAGTTGCTTCGCGGTCGCGTTGATGTCCTGTGTACGCCCGACCACCGTGATCACGTCGCCTCGATAGAGCTTCGTCTTGGGCAGCACCGGGATCACGGTTTCTGTGGGCCCGCGCTTGATTTTCTTGAGGAACACACCGCGCGCGCCCGGCCACCGCGCCAATTCCTGCAAGGCATGGCCGTCAACCTCCTTGTTCGTGATGTAGATATCAACGCCCTCGGTCTGGACATTGAGCAGTTCCGCGTCTTCGACCTCCCGCCCGCTTGGGCCGAGGCGCGCGATCAACTGATGGCGCTTCCCGCCGATTGCCACAACGTCGCCCGGCTCGATCCGGGTGCTGAGGTCCGCCTCAATGATCTTGCCGCCGCGACGAATGCGTTCAACAAAGGCTCTGATGCCTTCCTGCGTGCTAGCCTCAAGCTCGCCGACCGACTTGCCGATATACGGGCTATTCGGCGCCAGCGAATAGGCGCGCAGTTCGAATTCATGCCACTCAGTGCCGGCTTCGCCCGGCTCTCCGGCACCCAGTTCCCTCTCGTAATCCTTGCAGGCGGCCACCAGGTCAATACCAAGAAGCTTCGGGCCGATTTGTGCGAGGATGATCGCCGACCCGACAGTCCCGAAGATATAGGTAACGGCGTACGCGATCGGCATGCCGTCAAGTAATTGCTTCGCCTCATCGGGTGGCAAGCCGAGGCGATTAATCGCATCGGTGGCCAGCCCCATCGACGCGGAGATCGTTTGCGATCCTGCAAAAAGCCCCGCGGCAGAACCCATGTCATAGCCGGCTATCATTGCCGCGCCGACTGCGGAGGCCAGGCACAGCACACACATGACCAGGGCAAAAATGGCTTGTGGCACACCATCCTTGGCGATGCCGCGTACGAACTGCGGACCTACGCCATAGCCCACCGCGAACAGGAACATCAGGAAGAAGACGGACTTCACATTGGGGGAAATCTTCACGCCCAGGATCCCAATGACAATCGACACGAGCAGCGTCGACGTCACAGCGCCCAAGCTGAAGCCCTTGAAGCTTTTTCCGCCAATCCAGTATCCGACCCCCAGCGCGAGGAAGATCGCGATTTCCGGATACGCCTTGAGGGTTGTCACGAACCAGGACATAGCTTTCCTCCCGTTGCCAATGGATAGGCCAACCCGGATGCCGGCCCCGCATCAGTCATCGCAATGACTCACGAGGAAATCCGCGCTGGCGCGCGCTACACAGATCAGCCCCTGCCTTGCTTAAGAGCATCCAGGGCGTCCGGCCGGAGCAGTTCAAGGCCACGCGCCGCGTTATAGCCATGGATCTCTCTCACATCCAGTTTGCGCATAAAGGCAATGGTTTCCGGCGTGATAACCTGCCCCGGGACCATGATTGGGAAGCCGGGAGGATAGGGGATCAGATCTTCGGTGCCGTCGCTTCGGTT
Source organism: Cupriavidus lacunae (assembly GCF_003353055.1). GTDB lineage: Bacteria > Pseudomonadota > Gammaproteobacteria > Burkholderiales > Burkholderiaceae > Cupriavidus > Cupriavidus lacunae. The sequence goes on along the minus strand of NZ_QKWJ01000037.1, from coordinate 40,097 downwards.
GCAGCCATGTCTTATCTCCAAGTGCACGTTGGACATCTTTCAGGGCGTATTCGCGCGCGATGCTGATTTGGCACGCAACGCCGGCTGCAGCAGACGGAAATCTAGTTCGTCAGTGGCGAGGGAAACTCATTGCAATGGTGCCTGTTCAATATAGTGCGCAGTTTTGACTTCGCTAGGCTCTGTTTTGCATTTGCTGAAATGTGTTTACATTTTGCCTTTTGCGCCAGCGAGACAGGATGATCCGGACGTTGTTGAGCGACGAGATATGGCACAAAGTCGAACCCATCTTGCCTGGCAAGGAAGGCGACCGATAACAGGTGGTTCCGCGAAGCGGTGCTGTGGATCGGCCGCACAGGCGGCCCGTGGCGCGACCTGCCAGCGGAATTCGGTCGGTGGCACACCGTGTACATGCGTTTCTCGCGATGGCGGCGCAATGGCGTCTGGCAGCGAGTCGCACTGGCTGTCTCGGGCGAAACTGAAATCGAGCATGTCCTGGTCGATTCAACCATCGCGAGAGCGCACCAGCATTCGGCCGGCGCATTAAAAAAAGTGGCCCGCAAGGGCTCGGGCGATCGCGCGCCGGATTGAGTACCAAATTGCATTTGGCAGTGGACGCGGAAGGTCACGCTTGGCAATATCCATGCCGATGACGGTAAGCTTCATTTTGAATCCTCCCGATCAGGGTCACTGCAATCGACATCTCCACGTTGGCATAGGGATGCCATGGCAGCGAGGATCCTTACTGTTCCTCTTGCAGGTAAGCGCCCCGTCGCCGGGGGGAGGCGTCCATACCATCTGATCAATGAGGTTTTCAAATGGCGTTGCCAACGGCTTTGGCCTCGGCTTTTCACAATGAGGGAGAAACGGACGGATTCGCCTTTGCTCATTTCGTGCCAGCCCTGGCGAGCTTCGCGCGCTCAGGACGGATTGCTCCCTTGTGAGGTCGACATCCGCCACCGCGTGCCAGCAACGGCCGATTGACGCCCTGGCCGGCAACGGCGGCGCAGCGGGTTCTCAGTCGGCCCGCTGAGCGCATGGCTTCGGTGGTTCAACTGCGAGGTTCGCCGCACCGGGCCACCCCGTCGACGGGGAGTCTCGACGTGTGACATTTCGGCAGGAGCGACTACGATGAATACGCAACGTTCGCTCCCTCCTGCCCATGAAGACCTACCGACCGCCGACTTCCATGGTTGTCCTTGCGACGGCCATGGTTGTGTTCGCCCCTGGGATCGCTCTGGCACAGGGGTTGTCGGACGGCGACTTCAACCTCATTGGTACCAATTTACAGAAGCGTGCCAACGGCGTGCTGACGCTGATGGCCTATTCGGTAGTGCCCGATCTCACCTCAAGTTCCCTGTCGATCAGTAACGCTGCGACGGACAACCCGGGCGTCGTCATGTCGCAACTGGGCGGGGGATTCACGTGGAGCAAAGGGTTGCCACTCTACCTGGAAGGAGCTATCGCTTACAGCCGCTATGACCCCTCGTTCGTCGCCAGCAATGGCAGCGAGTCGCGGCGGGTGCCTGCGAAATGGAACACGGTGTCGGCCACAGGCGGCATAGGCTGGGACTTTCCGCTCACCGAGAACAAGGAACTGGTGTTCCGGCCAATCTTCAACTTCTCATTAGGCTACGTCGCCAGCGACCTGTCGGTCGCGCGTTTCGCCGTGGCGCGTCAGGCGCAGCGAGAGCTTGCTTTCCTCGACAACGGCTCGCTCAGCGCCTACGGCTTGGGCGGTGCCGTGATGCTCGATTGGGAGCACTACCGCCAGAGCCACGAGGTCGACATTGAGTTGCGCTATACGAACATATACCTGCACAGCTTCGGTGGCAGTTCCGACGCGGTGCAGGGCTCGGCCACCGCGCAGACGGCCAATCTTTACGCGCGCTGGCGTGCGCCGACCGGCCTGCAAGCCCTCGACCGACCAGTTCGCTACGTGCTGGAGCTCTCGCATTCCCATTACTTCGGCAACCAAGCCGGCGTGCTTGGCTTCAACTACCTGACCTCGCTCGGCGTCGGGCTGGAACTGGACACCAGCGCCCATGAAATTTTCGTGACACGAGCGCGAGCGGTGGTGCGGTATGTGTTCGGCAATAACGTGTCGGGGGTGTCGCTGGGGCTGGCGGCGAGCTTCTAGTTCGCTCTCCTGCGCTATAGACCCGAAACGGCCAGCAAGTCGTGTTCGCTTGCCATGCTGGCGTCGAGATATTCATCAGCTCGCTTTGCCGTTGAGTTATGAACCTACCGTATTGCCCGGGAGCTTGGCTCGCTGGCCGCCGCTGCCGAGAGGCTGTATAACGAGATGCACCTAATCTGCGCATAACTCTTTTACCCCGCGTTTGGGAGATTAGCGTCCTGTTCGAGGCTCCTTTGACTTTTGCGCGTTAGGTACCATACTAGCTCGTAGTCTGCGGATTCGATGTGGCGAGGCAGCCGCAAGCTCCGATCCACGCCGCTGCCCCGAAGAAAATTGAAGCGGGAGAGAATCATGGGAAAGCTGGCAACATCCGTCATGTTTGTGACGGCAATCATTGCTTCACCGGTTTGGGCTCAGCCTGCTTCGGGTGCTGCCGCGCACGGTCACAATGATGCAATCGTGAAGATGCGGCAGGAAGTCGCCGCCGCCAGGAAAGAGTACAACCGCAAAGTCGCCGAAGCGCAGAAAGTCTTCGACGAGCAAAAGTCTGCTGCGAAAAAAGAGCGTGATACGGCAATCGCCGCTGCACACGCCGGGGCCGGGCAAAAATGATTGGCTAACCGAATATGGCTGCCTGTTCCTGTGCCTCGCCCTGATCTCGACGTCAGTCTCCATGGCCTGCTAGTGTCATGAATTGCAAGTTCGTTGCATAAGTCCGCCGACAAGATGCATGATCCGTCGTCGCGAATGCTCGCAAGGCTCCATTCTTGCTGCGCTTCGCCCATACGGCTTCTCGACAGGCTTATTTCCGCAACGAACTTCCAACTCATGACGCTAGTGAAGCGCTTTCAGATGATCCAACAAGCGTTGGATGAGTTGCCGGAACGTCCCTGGCAGCTCGTTCGAGGCGTTACGTGGGGGCGACAACGCTATTGCCAGTCGGCGACGATGGGCATCGCCACTTGGTAGAAGTGTTTCTACTTCGCGACGGCTTGGGTCCGGAGCCGGTCCTGGCTTACAAATATCCGCCGCCAATTGCACAGTGGTTTCCGGCAGAGTACAGGTTGCTCTATGACCAGTCGGTAGCAACGGAGAAGGTTGTTTCGGTTCCCGTTGGGTCTTGGCCGACGGCTGAAACAGTTCAACCGCGCAACCGCTAATGTGAAGCAATGACCGGATCGGGCGCACGGACTGCTGAGCCCGTGCCCGTTGCGGGGCGAAATGGCAGGCCGCCGCGCGTCAGATCACCAGGTGCTAACCGTCGCACGCTATCGGCGAGCGAGGCTGCGCCGCGGGGCGCAGACAGTGGCGCGGCCAGGTGGTGCAGTGTTCTTCCTGATGCCTGCGGCGGCCTCATCATTCCGAGAAAGGTGCACCGGCGCCTCATGCCTTGCGCGCACGGAGATATCTGAAGAACTCTACGCCTTCCTGCAGGCGCCGTTTCATCATCTCCCAACTCACCAGCATTTCGCGGACGATTTCCCAGATCTTGGAAGGTCTGAAATAAAAGCGCTTGTAGAACTCCTCAACGCCAAGGTAGATTTCTTCGCGCGACAGGTGCGGATAGCCGATAGTGGAAGCCTGCGTGCCTGCCGAATTGATGAGGGCGATGACCTTGCCTTCATTCAACCATCCGTTCTCGACCGCTTGCTTATGAAGGACGGTACCCGGATAGGGCGCAGCGAGTGACACCTGGATCGTGTGGGGATTGATCTCTTTCGCGTATTCGATCGTCTTCTGGATCGTCTCGTGCGTCTCGCCAGGAAGCCCAAGAATGAACGTGCCGTGGATCTTGATGCCGAGCTTGCGGCAATCGTCACTGAATCGGCGGGCCATATCGGTCCGTAGGCCCTTTTTGACGTTCACGAGAATCTGATCGTCGCCGGATTCGTACCCGACCAGCAAGAGCCGCAACCCATTTTCTTTCATCACCTTAAGGGTTGAATAGGGTACGTTCGCCTTTGCGTTGCACGACCACGTCACGCCTAACTTGCCAAGACCACGGGCGATCTCCTCGGCTCTCGGTCTGAGATCCGTGAAGGTATCGTCGTCAAACATGATCTCCTTGATTTCGGGCATGTTGTCCCTGATCCATTTCACTTCTTCCAGGACGTTCTCGACTGAACGCGTGCGGTAGCGATGACCCCCGACTGTATGCGGCCAGAGGCAAAAGGTGCACCGGGATTTGCAGCCTCGCCCCGTGTAGAGCGACAGATACGGATGCTTGAGGTAGCCGCTGAAGTAGTTCTCCGGCGTTAGGTCGCGCTTATAGATGGGCGAGACGAACGGTAACTGGTCCATGTCTTCGAGAATCGGTCGGGCGTCGTTGTGCATGATCCTGCCGTCGGGCAGACGATAGCTCAGACCGAGAATCGATTCGAACGGGAGGCCCTGCGCGATCTCGCGACAAGTGAAGTCGAATTCTTCACGGCATACGAAGTCGAGTGCGTCGCTCGCGGTCAGTGAGCCGTGAGGATCGACGGCGACTTTTGCACCAATCATCCCGATGAGGATCGGGGGCTTGCGCCGCTTCAAGTGCTCTGCGAACTGAACGTCACTCTGGAACGATGGAGAGCTCGTGTGAATGATGACCAGTTCGTATTCCTGAGCAATATCGAGTGTCGTATCCAGCGACAGGCCATCTGCGGGAGCATCCACGACGCGGCTATCCTCGATCAGCGCAGCGGGCTGGACGAGCCAGGTTGGATACCAGAATGACCGAATCTCGCGCTTCGTCTGGAAGCGTGAGCCCGCTCCGCCATCGAAGCCTTCATATGAAGGTGCCTGCAGAAACAGCGTTTTCATTAATGCCCTCGAAGAGAATAGTCCGCGTGGTCGGGATCAGTCGCCCGCACGGACTCGCCAGGCATCGGCGATGTTCGCGAAGTGTTTCGAAGCCTTCAAAAAGATGACAATTACTGGATAGTTGCTTTGGACGTCGTCCTCTCCTGTGGGCCTATGGGAACTGGAACGCAGGGATTCGCCTCATCATCATCCTTTCAGAGCCGGACGAAAGTTGACCCGAAGTAGCGAGGCAGCGCCTATCGCTGGGGAGCAAAAGCGGATCAAGAATACTACGAATTTGCGTCTTGGCATGCCGAAAAATTGGCCCTTTCACCTGTTGGTCGTTACAGCGCGATCACGTTGAAGGTGGAAGGTCGTATAAACCCGGTGTCGATGCGCAGCTTGCCGAAACACGCACCCGGCAGGCAACACCCGCGGCGATCATACGCTGCGTTTGCCGACATTAGCAATTCATCCTGTACTAGACTATCTCTGCGCGGCCTGAGACATCACCCCAGACATCAAGCGGCGTCCGGTGCTGCGTGCAGCACCGGGCCGTCGTCGAATCCGCTACGGAACTGCCGGCGGCTGTAACGGCACGGATGCGCGCGATCACAGCGCCTAGTGCGCCAAAGCGGGAGGCGATCCATGACGCAAGACCGAGTCGATACGGACGGTGTTCCTGTTGGAAATGGCCAGCACATCAGCCCGGCCGAATTTTTGCTAATGGCAGGCTTTCTTGCGTATCGGGCTCCCATGGCGCCGATCGCTGCCCGAGTTGCGGCACGACGCGTTCTCGATGCCGTACTCGGGGCAGCGGCAGCACACGGATTTGCAGATTCGGACGCTCTCGAGGCGATGATGGCGTGCGCCGAAAAGTCTTCGCGCATATGGAGGCTTGCGGAGCAGGCCACCGTCGCAGTCGGGGATAGGGTCGCTTACCTGCGCGTGATTCGCTGCGCTGGCGTAACGCTGGACGTGGACTCGTAAAAGCGTCCATCGACGAACGTCCGCGGGTCAAGGCGCTTCTTCATTGTGTCTCCGGACGTTGATCTCGATAAGCGGTTGTGTGTAGCGGCGTAGATCGGCCGGATCATGAGTTCCTTGTCGGCCGTCAGCGGTAAGTCCCAGCCGATGCCGATCGTCCCCGCGAACGTATTCCTGCGCGTGGGAAGTATGCGCGATTCTCAGCCGTTCGATTACACGAAGGTCGGGTCATAGCGGCGGTAGGTAATCAAGCCTTCCAGATAAAGCGGGAACGTCCAGCTGATCGTGAAGCTGCCAGCCGAGCTGGGACATCACGATGCCCGCATTTTCGGTCTGGGCGCTCTTGATCGACAGCGAACTCGACGCGAGGTCGGGCACCACCGAGTCGCTCATCAGCGACAGCACAGCGTTTCGGTATCGTGACACGGGCCAGGCGGTGGCCCAAGCGTACCTTCGCTCCACCGGCTCGCGTATTGGACCAAGGTTCCATTGCGGGTAGCGGAAGCGGCATCTATAAGATCACCATGATGGCATCGGTGGGTGCGAGGCCGATGCAATGTTAGGAGGCTGCCATGACGCTTTGCAGCATGCGACGACTGGGCTGGATCGGAGCATGGATCATAGCTTGCTTCCTGGCAAGCGTTGGCAGCACACTGGCGCAGGGTAGTTCCGGCCCGGCGCCATTCAAACCTGAGGAGCTCGAAGCCCTGGTGGCGCCGATCGCGCTATATCCCGACTCCGTGCTTGCCCAGGCGCTGATGGCATCGACCTATCCGCTGGAGGTCGTGCAGGCGGCACGCTGGGTCAAGGCCAATCCGAACGTCAAGGGGGATGCGGCGATCAAGGCCGTCGAGAGCCAGCCGTGGGATGTCAGTGTGAAGTCGCTGGTGGCGTTTCCCCAGGTGCTGCAGCCGATGAGCGACAAGCTCGACTGGACCCAGAAGCTCGGCGATGCGTTCCTGGCGCAGGAGAAGGACGTCATGGCCGCAGTGCAGCGCCTGCGCGCGAAGGCCCAGCAGTCCGGCAACCTGAAATCCAATGAACAACAGAAGGTCATCGTCGAACCGCCCGCGCAGGCGAGCGGGGGTGGCGGTACGACGCAGACCATCGTGCGTATCGAGCCGGCCAATCCCGAGGTGATCTATGTGCCGGCGTACAACCCCACCGTGGTGTACGGCGGGTGGAGCTATCCGTCCTATCCGCCGTATTACTGGCCTCCGCCACCCGCCTACTACCCGGGCGGCGCCCTCATGACGGGATTTGCCTGGGGAGTTGGCCTGGCCGCCGCGGGCGCCATCTTCTCCAACTGCAACTGGGGCGGGGGCGACGTCAACATCAACGTCAACAAGGCGGCGAACATCGACCGGAACTTTGACCGGACCAAGGTGCAGAACGGCAATCGCTGGCAGCACGATGGCAGCCATCGCAAGGGTGTGGCATACCGCGATAACGCCACGCGCGAGAAGTTCGGCAACAACGTGGCCGGGGCGGACCGTCGCAACGATTTCCGTGGCCGTGAAGGCGCTGGCGACAGGGCCGGAGACCGGGCCGGCAATCGACAGGGCGACCGCGCAGGAGATCGAGGCGGAGAGCGTGGTGGCGACCGCGCTGGAGATCGAGGCGGAGAGCGTGGTGGCAACCGTGCCAGTGCCGGCGATCGCACGAGCGCCGATCGAGGTGGGGTCGGCGATCGAAGCGCGGGCGTTGGCGATCGCAGTGCCGGCGGCGGCAATCGCGGGGGCTACGGCGGCGGCGGGCGTGATAACGCGTTCCAGGGTGTCGGCAGCGGCAATACCGCGCAGCGGGATCTCGATCGCGGCCGCGCCAGCTCCAGCCAGGCCGGATTCAGCGGCGGCCAGCGTGGCGGCGGTGGCGGTGGCGGTGGCGGGTTCAGTGGTGGCGGAGGCGGCGGACGCGGAGGCGGTGGCTTTGGCGGCGGCGGCGGCGGCGGTCGTGGTGGCGGAAGGCGTTGAACGCGACGCCAAGGTATGCTGAAGGGGACATTCATGCGCGCATTGACCCGTATCTTGCGAATGAGCATCTCAGCCGCTGCCGTGCCGCTCATGCTGACGCTCGGCCTCATATCGACCGCGTCGACGGCGCATGCGCAGCAGTCGTTCGCCACCCCCGAAGCCGCGATGAAAGCGTTCGGCGATGCGGTGGCCTCCAGCAACGATGCCGCGATCGATGCGATGCTCGGACAGTCGGCGCGCCGGCTCGTTCCACCGCTCGGCGCGGACATCCGCTACAGGTTCCTGTCCGCCTGGAGCCAGGCGCATTCGATCCGGCAGCAGGACGACAACACAGCCCGCATCGCCGTCGGAAACGATGACTGGACGATGCCGATACCGCTGGTCAAGCGCCATGGCGGCTGGCAGTTTGATACGCAGGCGGGGCTCGCCGAAATCCGTTTGCGCCGGATCGGCCGGAACGAGCTGTCCACCATCCAGACCATGCTGGCCATCTACGATGCGCAGCGCGAGTATGCGCACACCGATCATGCTGGTGACGGGATGCTGGTCTACGCCGCGCATCTCATCAGCTCGCCGGGCAAGCGGGACGGACTGTACTGGCCGACGCAGCCAGGAGAACCCGAGAGCCCGCTCGGCGCGGCGTTCCTTGGCGCGGTCGGTCGCAACATCAGCCCGGACGGCTATAACGGCTACCGGTACAAGCTGCTGACATCCCAAGGGCCGGCAGCGCCGGGTGGTCAGTACAGCTACCTCGTGAATGATCGGCTGTTCGGCGGATTCGGCGTGCTTGCATGGCCGGTCCGATACGGCGAGACCGGCATCAAGAGCTTTATCGTCAATCACGAGGGACAGGTCTATGAGCGGGACCTGGGCAGGGATACCAACGCCCGGGCCGGCGCCATCCAGTCGTTCGATCCAGTGCCCGGCTGGAGCAAGGTGTCTGCTTCGCCCTAGGACGTTGTCCTGTCGGGCAGGAGTTTCGCACTCTCCGCTTCCGGAGCCAGTGAATCTTAAAGGTCACATAGGGCTCGCGATGTCGCGAGCCTCTCTTTTTTTACTTCTCAAAGTAGCGTTTGCAATCCTCACGGGGCCGACCTACCTTGATACAAGCAAACGTCGAAACCAATGAAAGCGGAATAGTCTGCTCGTCTGGACGGCATCCGCGCAATCGAAGCCGGCCCCCTAGCGCTGGCATGTAGAGTCTGAACTTGTCGCAGTCGGTCGGGGTAAGCGTTCAGGGACGCCGTATCGAGCCGGATTGCCGCGCGACGTAGTCGCGCTCGCGCAGACTTCGCCTGCAATGCAACGGCGATGCGTTGCTCTTCCGCTCCCGGGACATCCCCAGCAAACAGGAGGGGGGTCATGTCATCCGTTGTCCTGCCTGCTGTCCAGTTCATCCTGGCCGCCTTGGGTGCAAAGGCGCGCCCTAGCCATATCCTGCCGCGAATTCATGACCTTGCCAGCGTTGCCGGGGCCGGGAGGATTCGCTAGTCCACAGGCCCACCATGCCGGGCCCGCCTTTCCGCAACCACAGGGAAACTACCATGAACCGACGCCTGTTCATTCAATTGCCTTCGATCGTACTGATACCGGCGATTGCCGCCTGCACCACAACCGGCGGGTCTGACACGGACGCGGCCGCCAAACGGCGGGAGATCGATGCGGGCGTGGATGGCACGATGAGCAAGCTTTTCGCGAGCGCCAGTTCCGCGCAGGCGCTTTCGCGCGACGCCAAGGGCATCCTGGCCTTCCCGAAGATTCTCGCGGCCGGCTTCATCGTTGGCGCCGAGTATGGCGAAGGGGCATTGCGGGTGGCGGGGTCGTCGGTGGGGTACTACCGCACGACTACCGCGTCTTTCGGATTCCTCGCCGGCGCACAGTCCAAGGCGCTGATCTTGATGTTCATGACGGACGACGCCCTGAAAGGGTTTCAGCAAAGCAAGGGATGGACCGCCGGTGTCGATGGGTCCGTGGCGATCGCCACCATCGGCGCAAACGGCCAGCTGGATACCAACACGGCACGCGCACCGGTCATCGGTTTTGTCCTGACCAATGCCGGCCTCATGGGCAATCTTTCGGTGGAAGGTACGAAAATCAGCAAGCTCGACATCTGAGGGGCAACTGCCATGCGATGGCTGTCCTTCCTCGTGATTGGCATCTCTACCGGCGTGGCAGCTGCTTCGGTGCTGCCTGCCTTGGTGCGTCGACAGCCAGGCAGGCCGCGCGGTGGCCCACAGGCGGCGGCCATGCGAGCCGACAACCGTCCCAGGGAGGTTGCCCATCTGTCCCAGGCTCCCGGCATGAACGAGCTGGCCGGATCCCTCGCGCATGAACTCAACCAGCCGCTCACGGCCATCACCAGCAACGCTCAGGCAGCCAGGGAGTATCTGTCAGCGGGGCCGTGCGACCTTGCCGAGGTGCGCGAGATTCTTGACGACATCGTCAGCGACGCCTCGCGCGCGAGCGAGATCGTCAGGCGGGTGCGGGCGCTGATTCTTGGCGAAGCGCCCGCGTCGATTCACTTCAATGTCGACGAGGTCGTCGAGCAGGCGCTCGGCCTTGTGGAGGCGAACGCGCGCGCACGTGGTGTGTCGGTATCGCGCAATGTGGACGGCCCGCTGCCGCGCGCAATCGGCGATCCGATGGAGATCCGGCTCGTACTGCTCAATCTGTTGATCAATGGGCTCGATGCCGTGGAGTCGGTCCGCGCGAGCGGAGAGCGAACCGTCTCGGTCCTTGCGCAGGAGCGTGACGGCATGATTGCCATCTCGGTGTGCGACAACGGCAGTGGCGTCGAGCCCGGCCAGCTCGAACGCATCTTTCGGCCGTTCTATTCGTCGAAACCCAAGGGCATGGGCCTGGGGCTTTCCTTCAGCCGAGCACTCGTGGAACGCAATGGCGGCAGCTTGAAGGCAAGGCGCAACAGCGACACGGGCATGACCTTCGAACTGTCCCTGCACACGGACGCCTCGGCGCAACATCCGCGCGGATCGGTATTGCCCGTGGCGCTGCGCGGCATCCATCCGCTCCATCACGGAGGTATGAGCGATGAACGCAATGCAGCCAACGGTATGTATCGTCGATGACGACGACAGCGTGCGACGTGCGCTGGCACGCATGCTCGGCGCGCACAGATATCACACCAGCATCTTCGATTCCGCCAGGCACTTCCTTGATGAGGTCGATCTCGATGGCGCGCCGGCCTGCGCGGTGATCGACCTGCAGATGCCAGAAATGGACGGCATCGCCTTGCAGCAGACGCTGAGCCAGCGGATTCCGATCGTCATTCTGACCGGGCATGCCGACGTGACCAACGCCGTCCAGGCCATGCAGGCCGGGGCCGTGGATTTCCTCGAGAAACCCGTCCAGGACCAGCTGCTGCTGAGGGCGGTCGAACGGGCGTGTGAACGCGCAACGGAGCAGTTCGCGCGCAAGACCGAGCTTCGGCTCCTGAAGCAGAAGGTGGAGCGTCTCACGCCGAGGGAGCGGGAGGTGCTGGCGTGGATCGTTTCGGGCCTGCGCAACAAGCAGGTGGCCAGCGAACTCGGCACGGTCGAGAAGACCATCAAAGTGCACCGTGCCCATGTGATGCAGAAGCTCGAGGTGGACTCGCTGCCGGCGCTGGTTCGAATCGCCGACAAGATGGGCATGGGGCTTGTTGCGCGCGCCTGACACCGCGATGGACCATCGTCCAATACCACAGGACGCCAGCGTTTCGTAGCCTTGGGGAAGGTGGTTCCTCCCTGCGGTCTACGCGGTCTAACCTGGCGCGGATATGGGGTCTACAGGACAATTTGTGGTGGTCGTCGACGATGACAAGTCCGTTGCGCGCGCCATATCGCGTCTGCTGCGTGCTGCCGGCATCACGGTCGACACCTTCACCAGCGGCACGGCGTTCCTGGACCAGATCCTGTCGCAACCTGCGTACCTGCCGGGCTGCGTGATTCTGGACGTCAGCATGCCTGGTGTCGATGGCCTGGAAGTCCAGCGCCGTCTCGCCGGCATCCCGCTGCCGATCATCTTCATCACCGCCCACGATGTGCCCGAAGCGCGCGACAAGGCGCTCTCCGCCGGGGCCATCGGCTACCTCCGCAAGCCATTCAACACGAGTCAACTCATCGAACTGGTACGGAGCGTGATGTCAGCCTGAGTTTTCTGAAAAACGCGGAGTTTGGTCCTTGGTCCAATTGCCATTTAGACACAACGAGACACACTCATAGCAGGACGGAGCCGCAACGTGTGCCGTACGTATGGCTATGGCTATGGCTCCGTGACGAGGACCGATCATGGCGCTCTTGATGCTTTCCAACCTCCATCCAGACACCACCGAAGAACAGGTGAAGGAATTCCTGGAGCGATACGGCTTTCCCGCTTTCGACGAGATCGAGTTCCAGGAGGGTGACGGTACGCGGCCGTCCGTAACGCTGACGTTCCAAACCGTCGATGAAGCCACGCTGCGGCAGTATGTGCCGCGCGTTCACGGTGTGTTCTGGAACGGTCACAAGATCAATGCGCTGGTGCTGAGGGAGCGGTTCAGCTAACGACGCTGGCGTGAAGTGAACGATGCCGATGACGGGAAGCGCCGGTGACCGCGGACAGACTGGAGCGTGCGGACCGGAGTCCAGAGGCAGGCAGTATGCGCTGGTGTTCCTCACCGCACTTGCAGTTGCGGGATGCGGAAAACAGAAGGCAAAGGGCCCGGCCGCGTCGCCCAAGACCGGGGTCGGGCTCATCAAGGTTGCGCTGCACGATTGCCGATCACGTTCGAGTTCGGCAGGCAGACGGAGAGTTCGCAGCAGGTTGAAATCCGCGCACGCGTCAACGGCCTCCTCGAGCAACGGCTCCGCACCGAAGGCTCGATGGTCAAGGCCGGCCAGGTGCTGTTCCGCATGGACCAGTAGCCATTCAAGGCGACGCTGGACGGTGACAAGGAGTGATGCCATGTACAAGTCGATCATCGGGCCGGTCCTCGGGCTGACCGTCGCGGCCATTGCCATCGGGGCGATGGCCCAATCCAAGCCGATCGCATATCCCGCCAAGGGACAGAGCTCCGCTCAGCAGCAGAAGGACGACGGCTACTGCTACTCGTGGGCCAAATCGAATACCGGCATTGATCCGGCCGCCGTGGCCGCGGCGCCTCCGCCGCCGAGCGGACCGGCTGTCGGCGGCGGTGAGCGCGTCGGCGGGGCCGCCCGCGGCGCTGCCGGCGGCGCGGTGATCGGCGCCATCACCGGCGATGCCGGCAAGGGCGCCGCGGTGGGTGCCGTCGCCGGCACGATGGTAGGCGGCTCGCGGGCGCGCCAGAACCAGCGCAACGTGCAGGCGAACGCACAGGCGCAGTCGCAAGGCGCGATGGATACGTACTACCGGGCCTACGGGGCCTGCATGGCAGGACGCGGGTATTCGATCAAGTAGTTCACAGGTCCCATTACCGAAGGAGGACATATGCCGCTCATGAAAGCCTTGATTCCAGTCGCAATTCTGCTTTGGGTGCCGGCCGCGGGCTGGGCGCAGCCCGACGTGAAGACGGACGTGACGCGTACCGACGGCAAGGTCACCGCGACCGGCACCGCAAAGGTCGTGGCGACGATTACCGCCATCGATGCGCCGACGCGCAAGGTCACGCTCAAGACGAAGGCCGGAAAGGTCGTCGACATGAACGTGGGCGATGAGGCCCGCAACTTCGACCAGTTGCGCGTGGGCGACATCGTGACCGTGGAGTACAACGAGGCGCTGACTGTGAGCCTCAAGAAGGGCAGCGGGCCGGCGACGATGCAGGAAAAGCCGATCGAGCAGCGCGCCGGAGCCGGTGCCAAGCCTGGCGGCATGGTTGGACGTGAGGTGACTGCCACCGCGCAGGTCGTCGCGGTCAACAAGGAGGCGCGCACCGTTTCGGTCAAGGGCCCGAAGGGCCATATCGTCGATCTGATGGTCGAAGACCCGGACCAGATGAAGAACATCAAGAAGGGGGACCGCGTCGAGGCCGTCTACACCGAGGCGGTGGCGGTGTCCGTAACGCCCGGCACAGGCAAGTAGCCGCCGCATGTGGAGTGCCCGACAGGGAATCCGGTCATGAAGCGCATAGCAGCATTGCATTGTCTGGGGGCGGCCACGCTGATCGCCATCGCGTGGCCGGCGCATGGCGCTCAGGGCTTTCCCAGGAACAGGTAGAAGCCGTAGTGGCCCGCGGCCGCGCGGCCGTACGCCACGTAGAGCGGGCCGATCGGCGAGTCGATCGCCACGAATACCGACCCCGACTTGAGCCAGCCGGTGGGGTTGCCCGGCACCAGCGGGCCGCCCATGCGCCCCAGTTCGAGCGAAAACCCGCCATAGACGCCTTCGAGCAGCGACTGCCGCGCCACCTTGTTGTAGTAGACGGCGCGCACGAACTGCAGATTCTGGCCGAGCAACTGGCCGGTGCTGTAGCCCGATTGCTGCAGGAAGCCGCCCCACTGGAACAGGTCGTAGTTCGGCAGCGGATCGCCGCCGATGTTCGTGCCCGCGCGGAAGCCGAGGTTCAGGGTATGCCGGCCGCTCGACCACGCATACGTGCCCGACCCCTCGGCCTTGGTATAGGTCTGGTCCGCGCCGAGCTCCGGACGCGACGCATAGATGTTGACCCCTCCCGCGTAGCCCTCGCGCGGGAAAATCGCACTGTCGAGCTGGTCGATCAGGAAGCGGCTCGTGAACGCGCCACGCTGCACCGACGTAACGGGTGGGACCAGGAACTGCGGCCCGGTGCTCAGCGCGATGTTCTGGTGCCCGAACACCACGCCGGCGCGCAGCTCGCCGTACTTCGTAAACTGCGTACCGACGTCGAAGCCGAAGTCGTAGCGCCTGAAGTCGTAGGTGGCGATGCGTGAGGTGTCCTGGAAGACGTTCTGCCGGCGGCGCTCCAGTTCGATGCGCGGCGCCACGAACAGCGACTGGTTGGCATTGACCGGCTGGTACAGCTCGCTAGTCAGGCGGCTGGTCTGCCCGACCTGTACATCGGTACGCCATTCCGCGCCATACGAATTGAGCCAGGTCCGGCGATAGCTCGCCAGCAGGTTGAAGTATGTATCGCCACGGAAATCGGTGCTCAGGCCCAGGCCGAAGCGCACATAGTTGGGCCCATACGATTTCTCGATGGCATCGACGGACAGCACGCGCTTGCCGGGCTCCTCGAGGATGCGGTAGTCGACATGCTCGAAATCGCCCGTGCCGAATATCCGGCTCAGGTCGTCGTCGAGCCGCTGCTCGTTCAGTGGTTCCCCAGGTTTGGTCTGAATGCTCGATGTGATGAACTCCCGATTCACACGCTCCATCGGTGCGATGCGGACTTCATCGACGGGCCGGCTATCGGCCGGCGGTAGCATCAACTGCCGTTTGCGCAACATCGCATACTGTTCGGGCGGGAGAGACAGCGCGGCAAGCCGTGCCTCCACCTTCTGCGCCGCGGCTTCGCCGATTGGAATCGTCTTGGACAGATGATCGAAATCGCCCGCCGAGAAATCGCCGAGCTCGGGCTCGATCAGGATGTCGTTTGGTCCGAGCATGGCCAGCGCTTTGCGCACGTTCTGCTCGGTCAGGATATTGAGCATCTGCATCGTGACGCTGAGTGCCGACTTCAGCGACTCGCGGGGCATCAGGGACGTACCGAGGTTGACGGCAATGATGATGTCCGCGCCCATTGCATGGGCCACGTCGACAGGCAGGTTGTTGACGAGCCCGCCATCGACCAGCATCTTGCCCTCATACTCCACCGGGGCGATGACGCCGGGCACGGACATGCTGGCCCGCATCGCGCGCACCAGTTCTCCCTCGCTGAACACCACCGCGGTGCCTGTGACGAGGTCCGTGGCGACGGCGCGGTACGGAATGGGCAGCTTATCGAAGTTCCGGTACCCGGGTGCGCCAGCCAGTTCACGCAGCACCTTTTCCAGTTGCACGCCCGTGAACGCGCCCTTGGGCAGCAGCAGCTCGCCACCCTTGACGCCGATCTCAGGCGTGACCAGGTTGGAGCGGTCTTCCTCCTTGCGGCGGCTGGACAGGTTCTGGCGCGGCGGCCGCTCCCTGAACAGCGCACTGGCCGACAGGCCGCCAACGATCTTCTCCATCTCGTCCGGCTCGATGCCGGTGGCATAGGCGGCACCAACCAGCGACCCCATGCTGGTGCCTGCGATGCAGTCGATCGGCACGCGCAGCGATTCCAGCACCTTCAGTACGCCGATATGCGCGGCGCCGCGCGCGCCGCCGCCCGACAGCACCAGGCAGATGCGAGGGCGTCCGCCCGGTGTAGGCGTGGGTGTTGGGACCCCGGATTGCGACGGTGCCGACGCGGCGGGAAGAGGCGGACCGGATGCGCCCCCGGTACCGGGCGGCACATCGTCAAGCGCGAAGACCAGTGATGGACTCAGGGCTGTCGCGACGACCAGCGCCCGCAAGGTACGAAGCAGCATGGCACGGCAAGCCCTCAGGCCAAAGGTGGCTCTCCCCGGTCAGAACTTCTCCGGGATGTATCGGTACGGGTAATCAGGTTCCTTGTATGAGCCGGGCTTTTGCCTGTCCGGAAGCGTGACCTTCTTGCGGGCAATGCGCTGGTACGGGATGGCGCCGAGCAGATGGCTGATGACATTGAGCCGAGCGCGCCGCTTGCAATCCGATCTCACGACGTTCCAGGGCGCGAAGTCTGTATCGGACGCCGCAAACATCGCGTCCCGCGCACGGGAATAGTCATACCAGCGGCCGTAGGACTTCAGATCCATGTCCGTCAGCTTCCAGGTCTTGCGCCCGTCAAGGATGCGCTGCTCCAGGCGGCGCGTCTGTTCTTCGGGGCTGACTTCGAGCCAGTACTTGATGAGTTGGACATTGGAGCCGACGATGGCGCGCTCCACGAGCGGCGCCGCGCGCAGGAATAACTCGACCTGTTCGTCGTCGCAGAACTTCATCACGCGTTCCACGCCGGCGCGGTTGTACCAGCTCCGGTCGAAGATCACGATCTCGCCGGCGGCGGGCAGGTGAGGGATGTACCGTTGCAGGTACATCTGGCTCTTCTCGCGATCGGTCGGCGCGGGGAGGGCGATCACGCGAAACACGCGCGGACTCACCCGCTCGGTAATGGCCTTGATGACGCCGCCCTTTCCGGCGCCGTCGCGTCCCTCAAAGACGATGCAAACCTTGGCGCCGGTGGCCTTGACCCAGTCCTGCAGTTGCACCAGTTCCGCATGCAGCGGACGGAGGGCTTTTTCGTACGCCTTGGAGTCCAGGTCCTTCACTGCGTCGACATCTTCATGCGCTCGTCGCGAGTCTTTTGCCATGTTCCTTCCTCCCTGCCGTGGACCCACCTTGCTCAAGTATCAATCTCGGATACCGGCCCGGCCTTTGACAAGGGACTTTGGTCCAATGCCTGCCCGATGGTTGGCCCAAGGACCAATTGCATTGCGCACGGGGTTGGATGACTCTTTTACTAGGAGCGTACTCAACCATGTACAGGACGGGATACTGGCTGATCGTCATCGGCTTCTGGTCGGCCCTTGCCGGGGTGTTCCTGTGCGACCCCGTGGGAAGCCTGCCCGAGCATGTCAACCTGTTTAGCTTCGCCCTCCACGGCCTGGAGATCCACCTGTTCCAGACATCCGGGGCGCTGCAACGCTACCTTGTGACAGTCCTCGCAAGAGACTGGCTGTTCGGCTGCATCGTCATCACGCCGGTCGGCGCGATCCTGTTTGCCGTTGGCCGGCGGCGCGGGCCCTAGTTCGTGTGAAATAGTGCGCCGCGGGGAGCGCTGCACAAGAATCATCCGAAAGGAGGCTGCCGATGCCGCAAGTACGATTCACGATCCCTACGCTCTCCCGTACGCTGATCGACATATTCATTCGCTTCGGCCTGATCTCGTTGCTCGCCGTCTCCTGCTTCCAGATCTTCAAGCCGTTCATGAGCCTGATCCTGTGGTCGATGATCCTGGCCATCACGCTCTACCCGCTGCAGACACGCCTGCGCGGCAAGGTGTTCGATAGCGAGGGCCGTACCGCCACGCTGATCGTCTTCCTGGTCATCTGCGTCATTCTCGTGCCGTCGTGCATGCTTGGGGTCGCCTTGATCGATTCGGTCGAGCATGCGATGGACATCGCCCGCAGCGGGCGCTTCCAGATCCCGCCGCCGGCCGAGTCGGTAATGGGCTGGCCGTTGATCGGCCAGCGGCTCTACGACTTCTGGATGCTCGCTGCCACGGACTTCACCTCCCTGGCCGAAAAGCTCGCCCCGCAGATCAAGATTGTGGTGGTGGCGCTACTCGGTACCGCGCGTGGCGTGGGCGTCGGGTTGCTGATCTTCGTGGCGGCGCTGATCGTGGCGGGCATCTTCATGGCCTATGGCGAACTCGGCACCCGCAGCGCGATACAGATTGCCTCGCGCATCTCGGGGCCGGAGAGAGGCCCGCGCATCACCGCGCTGTGCACCGCAACCGTACGCGCGGTGGCCCAGGGCGTGGTAGGCATCGCGTTCATCCAGATGCTGCTGATCGGCATCGCGTTCGTCGTCAAGGCGGTGCCGGGCGCGGGCCTGCTGGCGCTCGCGGTGCTGCTGCTCGGCATCATGCAGTTGCCGGCCACGCTGATCACGATCCCCGTGATCCTGTTCGTGTTCGCGACGGAGAGCGTGAGCGTCAGCAGTGTCGTCTTCGCGATCTATGTCTTTATCGCCGGACTGGCGGACAACGTACTCAAGCCGATGCTGCTGGGCCGCGGTGTGGACGTGCCGATGCCGGTGGTGCTGATCGGTGCGCTGGGCGGCATGGTCAGTGGCGGAGTGATCGGACTGTTCATCGGGCCTGTCGTGCTGGCGGTGGGCTACCAGCTTTTCTGGCAGTGGGTGGAAGACGCGCAGCAGGCCGTCGAGGGAGTGGAGGCCATTGAAACCGTCGAGATTGCCGAGCCCACCGGGACAGAAGCGCGCAGCGATACCCGTCCCGCTGGCGGATAACGATGTCGCCCCAGGCCCGTGTACTCCGTTCCTGGATGCTGACCGCGACGATGCTGGGCGGCTGCGCGCGCGTGGGGCCCGATTTTCAGCCGCAGCATGAGGCGTGGAGCGGGCAGTGGAGCAGCGAAGCGATCGGGCGGGCCAGCGAACAGCGCGCGCAGCCGGACTTGCGCCAGTGGTGGCAGGTCTTCGGCGACCCCGTGCTCGAACGCCTGATTGCCGAGTCCAATGCCAACGACGCCGGCGTACGGATCGCGGGCCTGCGCGTGATGGAGGCGCGGGCGCAGCTCGGCATGGCGCTGGCCGGCCGCTATCCGCAGATGCAGCAGGCCAGCGCGGACGCCATGTATGTGCACAGCCGCCAGTCGGGGCCCACCGCCCAGACCAGCCGTGTCTGGGAATACAGCGCCGGAGTCGATATCGGCTGGGAGCTCGATTTCTGGGGGCGCTTTGCACGGGCGATCGAGTCCGCCGATGCGGCGTACTTCGCGGCGCAGGCCAATCGCGAGGACGTGCTGGTGCTGCTGCATGCCCAGCTCGCGCAGACCTACTACGCCCTGCGCACGGCGGAGGCCCGCGTACGCATCGCACGCGAGAACGCGCGCCTGCAGAAGCGCAGCTACGAGATCACCGAGCGGCTGTTCAAGGCGGGGGAGAGCGATGAGCTAGATCTGCAGCAGGCCAAGACGCAGTACTTCGGCACGTTGAGCAGCATCCCTGAGCTGGAGCGGCAGATCGCGCTGTCGCGCAACGCCGTGGCGATCCTGCTGGGCCGGCCGCCCGGTCCGGTGCCAGAGTTGCTCGGCGCGCCCGAAAAGGAAGGCGTGCTGCCACGGATCGATCGCGCCATCCTGCAGGACGTGCCGGCCAACCTGCTGCTGCGCAGGCCCGACATCCGCGCTGCGGAGTTTCAGATCGCCGCGCAGTCGGCCCAGATCGGGGTGGCGAAGGCCGACCTGTATCCATCGCTGACGCTGGTCGGCAGCATCGGCTGGTCCGCCAGTTCGCTGCCGGGCACTCAGAACGGCCTGCTGCTGGTCGGCGGGCCGAGCTTGCGCTGGAACATCTTCGACTATGGCCGCATTCACAACAACGTGCGCGTGCAGGATGCACGGCTGCAGCAATTGATCATCGCCTATCAGAACGATGTGCGCGTGGCTGCGCGCCAGGCGGACGACGCCGCGAGCGGCCTGATCAAGGCGCTCGAGCGCGAGGAGATCCTGCGGGAAGCCGCGCATTCGGCGGAACGCTCGCTGACGCTTGCCAATGCGCTGTTCCGCGAGGGCTACTCCGATTTTCAGCGCGTGCTCGACGCCCAGCGCGCGCTGTTCGCACAGCAAGATGCCTATCTGGTCAACCGCAGCAACGCGGTCAGCTATCTGATCGACCTGTACAAGGCGCTGGGCGGCGGCTGGTACACCGAGCAGCCAACGGTCGACGCGGCCACCCGCGAGCAGATGCGGCAGCGCACCGACTGGGGAGACCTGCTGACCGAGCCCCCGCGCACGCCGACCTCGCCCTTCAACGCCACCGCCATGCCGGCGCGAGCGAGCGGCCATGAGTGATGCGAACGCACCGGAACCGGCCTCGCCAGGCCCGGCGGCGGCCAGTGATACATCGGGCAAAGGCGTGCGCTGGGTGGTCGTCCTGATCGTGCTGAGCCTGGCCTGGTATCTGCTGGCCGATCGCTTCACGCCCTACACGCAGCAGGCGCGCGTGCAGGCATTCGTGATCCCGGTGGCATCCGAGGTGTCGGGCCGCGTGACCCAGGTGCTGGTGCGCAACAACCAGAACGTGGAGTCCGGCACCGTGCTGTTCGAGGTCGATCCGCAGCAGTACCGCATCGCACTGGACCGAGCCCGCGCCGATCTCGAATCGACCCGCCGCCAGATCGGCGCGAATACCGCAGGCATCGATGCAGCGCAGGAGTCATTGCACGCGGCGCAGGCGAACGAAGTCAAGGCACGTCAGGACAGCGAGCGGCTCGAACGTCTCTATCGCGAAGACCCCGGCACGGTATCCGTGCGACGGCTCGAGGTGGCCCGTGCCACGCACACGCAGGCCATCAGCCAGGTCGGCGCGGCCCGAGCCGAGGTCGAGCGCGCAAAAGAGCAGCAGGGCGGCAGCGACGAGAGCAACGCCAAGCTGCGCAGCGCGGCCGCGGCCGTTGAGAAAGCGGAACTCGACCTGTCCAACGCGAAGGTCCGGGCACGCACCGCCGGCCTGATTACCGACCTGCAAACGGAGGCCGGACGTTATGCCGCGGCCGGCAGCCCGGTGATGACGCTAATTGCGATCCATGACGTGTGGATTACCGCCGACCTTACCGAAAACAACCTGGGCCATTTGGAGCCGGGCACGCCCGTCGCCATCGTGCTCGATGCCTTGCCGGGCAAGGTGCTGGAAGGCAGGGTCCGCAGCATCGGCTACGGCGTGAGCGCGGGCCAGAGCCCACCGCCGGGCAGCCTGCCGACGGTACAGAACAGCCGGGACTGGCTGCGGCCGGCGCAACGCTTCCCGGTGATCGTCGATATCGACCGGGGGCAGTTTGCGACACTGCGTGGCGTCCGCATCGGCGGACAGGCCGAGGTGATGGCGTTCCCGACGTCCGGCAATCCCCTTAATCCGCCGGGGCGCCTGTTTATCCGCCTGATGAGCTGGCTGTCGTATGTCTACTGACGCCGCCATGTCCGCCGCAGCCGCCGCGCGTTGCCGCCGGGCGCTGCGGCTGGCCGTCGGCACCTCGCTCTGCCTGGCGATCAGCTTTGGCCTCCAGTGGCCGATTCCGATGGTGGCGCCGGTGCTCGCCGTGTTCCTGTTCGCTTCCGTGGATCGCCCGATGCCTGCGAAAGCCGGGCTGACCCTGGCGTTGCTCGTGATCGCGACCACCGGCAGCGGGCTGTTGCTGATCCCCTTCCTGCGTCATGCGCCGCTGAGTGGCGTGCTGATGACCGCGCTCGGCATGTTTCTGGCGTTCCGCTATGGCCTGCGCGGCGGCAACGGGCTCGTGTCGACGTTCCTCGTGGCGGGCATCGCGCTGATCTCGGTGGCCGGCACCGCGGAGATGGCGCTGGCCATCAGCGTGATCGGCGCGCTGGCAAGGGGCCTGTTGCTCGGTGTGGTGGCGCTCGGTGTCTGTCATTGGCTGATCCCGGACCGCGGCAAGGCCGCGCCTGCGCCCAAGCCACCCGCGACGGCTGCCATCGACGCGGACTGGATGGCATGGCGCGCGACGCTGGTGGTCATGCCGGCATTCCTGCTTGCGCTGACCGATCCGGCCGGCTACCTGCCGATCGTCATGAAGGCGGTCAGCCTGGGCCGGCAAAGCTGCACGACCGCGCGCGGCGCCGCGGCAGAGCTACTGGGGTCCACGCTGCTGGGTGGGCTGCTGGCCATCCTCTTCTGGTTCGCGCTTGGCCTGTTCGTCCATCTGTGGATGTTTTTCCTCTGGACGATGCTGTTCGCGCTGGTCGTCGCCCGCAGGCTCTTTGCCGTCCTGCCGACACGCGCAACGCCGGGCTTCTGGCTCAACAGCCTGGTAACCATGATCATCCTGCTCGGGCAATCGGTCGAAGACAGCGCGGCGGGCAAGGATGTCTACCATGCCTTCGCCATCCGGATGGGGTTGTTTATCGGCGTATCGCTGTACGCCGTCTTCATGCTGCGATGGATCGACCGGCGCCGGAATCGGGCCACGGCGTTGGCGCGGACAACGACCTGAGGAGGCCGCCATGCCCATGCACCTGCTGATCGCTGCACCCGTCATGCTGGTATGCCTGGTACTGCAAGTCGTGGTGGTGGCAATCTGCCTGCGCCGCTATGCGCGATACCGCAGGCGCTGGGAAGTGCGCGAGTCGCTATGGGTGGACATCGCGCTGCTGACGGGGGTCATGTTGCTGACGCTGCTCTGCAACTTCGCGCAGATCGGCATCTGGGCTGCGCTGTTCCTGATGCTGGGCGAGTTCAAGACTTTCATGCCGGCGCTCTATCACTCGGGCGTCAACTTCGCCACGCTTGGCTATGGGGATATCGTCATGTCCGAGCGCTGGCGCATGCTGGGGCCGATCGAGGCGGCCAACGGCATCCTGATGTTCGGCATGTCGACGTCGCTGATGACCGCCGCAGTGCTCGATGTCATCAAGAGCAATATGGCCAGGCTGTCCGAGGAATCGCGGACGTGACGCCTTATTTGCAGTTGGCGAGATATGCGTCCTCCAGCGACCGGCGGGACTTGTCGCGCTCGATCTTCGGCACGGCGCGCCCCTGCGCATTCTGTGTGGCGGCGCCTGGCGAACGATAGGCACGCGGGGCGTGCGCGGCCGCGTTGCACTGATCCTTCAGCGCCTCGCATTTCGCGCGCCGGGCTTCCTCCGGGCTGGGATCGCTGAACAGGATCGGGGAATGCTTCGTGAATATCAGCCAGACGCTCGAAGCGAATGCGCAGACGACGGAAATTGTGGAGCCATGCATGAGTGCGTTCGACCACCCAGCGAAACTTGCCAAGACCGCTGCCGTGTTCGGTTCGGTGCTTCGCGATCACTGGCTTGATGCCGCGCTCGCGAAGTCGCTGACGATGCGGTTCGGAATCGTAGCCGCGATCGGCGAAGATGATTTTGGGCTTCTGAAGTGGTCGACCACGCACGCCGCGAATCGGTGGAATCGCGTCAACGAGTGGCCGCAGTTGGGTGACATCGTTGCGGTTCGCGCCGGTCAGGAGCGCGCAGACGGGGACTCCATTCGCATCGACGAGGATGTGATGCTTGGAACCTGGTCGCGAGCGATCCTTGGGGTTCGGATCCGTTTTTCGCCCGCCCCAACAGCTCGCACCGACGACGAATCGACGGCCGCACGTGAGAAATCGAGTTGGCCGGCCTCGCGCAGCTTCGCGAGCAGCAACTCGTGTAGTCGGACCCAGACGCCCGCCTTCTGCCAGTCGCGGCCGTTTGCCCCGCTTTATTGAGAAGTTACTCGATACCCAGGCCAAACCTGGGTTCGCAAACTGTCGTAAATTGCACCAAAATCAAAGCCACCCAAATGGGAATGGCTACCTGTTCGACCAGTTCCTGCAGGACGGCAGCAACAAGCGCACGGACAGCTACGGAGGTTCGTTCGAGAACCGCGCGCGCTTCCTGCTCGAAGCTACACGCGCGGTGATTTCTGTCTGGGGAAGCGACAAGGTTGCGGTGCGCCTGGGCCCGAGCGGTTCGTTCGGGGACATGGCCGACAGCAATCCGGAAGGCCTGTTCACCTACGTTGCCACCGAGCTGGGCAAGCTCGATCTCGCCTACCTGCATCTGATTGAGCCGCGCGTGCGGGGCAATGTCGAGGACGACACCAGGGACCCGAACCCTGTGGCCGCGAAGCTGATCCGCTCGATCTACCCCGGGACGATCATCGCCGCTGGCGGTTTCAAGGCCGACACCGCGGAAGCGATCATCGCGGCAGGCGACGCCAACCTGGTTGCATTTGGCCGCGACTTTATCTCGAACCCTGACCTGCCCGAACGACTGCGCCGCAAGGCGCCGCTGAATCCGTACGATCGTGAGACGTTCTTCGGCGGTACGGACATCGGCTATGTCGACTATCCGTTCTACGACCAACGCGTTGCCGCTTGATCAGTCGTTGCGGAAGGCCTCGCGCTTACGCGCGAGGCTTACGCGTGGCGCGTGGCGGCGGCGACCTTGATTTCGACCACGGGCTCGGGTCGTGCCAGCGGGACTACCGACATGTCGTTGACTTGCCACTCCGCTGCGGCAAGTCCATCAGATTGGAAACTGCGTCGTCGATAGCACCTGCTTGAGCACCATGAACGACCGGATCTGCCTGACGCCCGGCAGGTAGAGCAATTGTTCCGCGTGGAGGCGGTTGAAGCTCTCGCTATCTCTTGTGCGCACCAGCATGAAGTAATCGAATTCGCCGGTCACGACATGGCACTCCATGCAGCCGGATACCTTTTGCGCGGCGGACTCGAACAGCGCGAAGGATTCTGGCGTGGAGCGATCCAGCACCACGCCGATCATCACAAGCATTCCCGCATCCAGTGCCGAGGGGTTGAGCAGCGCCACGATGCCGCGGATCAGCCCCATTTCCTTGAGCCGTTCGACGCGCCTCAGGCAGGCGGGCGGGCTCAGGTTGACCTTTGCGGCCAAGGCCACGTTGGAGATCGATGCGTCCTGCTGCAGGGCTCGCAGGATCGCCTTGTCGGCGCGATCGAGCGATTCCACATGGGGTGTGGATGGCAGCGTTTGCGACCCGGCCTGAACTGGTGCATCGCGGGCGGATTTGGTGCGAAATTTTGTTTCTTTCATTTGGTCTGGCAAAGAATTTTAGACGGCTTTCGTGTTTGGCGACTTATTAATAGTGTTCAAAAGCACGCTTCTTTGCAAGCACGTTTCGTGGCTTTTTTCCTAGGATAGAGTCCGTCGCCGCATCGTTTGGCCTTGCTGAGAGGCACACCGATGACGGGATAACACCCTAACCCTGGAGTTGCCACCATGAATCTCAAGCGTTTCGCGCGTTACCCCCTGACATTCGGCCCTACGCCCATCCAGCCGCTAAAGCGCCTCTCTGCCCACCTTGGCGGCAAGGTCGAGCTGTACGCCAAGCGTGAGGACTGCAACAGTGGCCTGGCCTTCGGTGGCAACAAGACCCGCAAGCTCGAATACCTGATCCCGGACGCGCTCGCGCAAGGCTGCGACACGCTGGTCTCGATCGGCGGCATCCAGTCGAACCAGACGCGCCAGGTGGCCGCCGTGGCCGCGCACCTGGGACTCAAGTGCGTGCTCGTCCAGGAAAACTGGGTCAATTACTCCGATGCGGTCTATGACCGGGTCGGCAACATCCAGATGTCCCGGATGATGGGCGCCGACGTGCGCCTGGTGGCTGACGGCTTCGACATCGGCATCCGCAAGAGCTGGGAAGAGGCCATGGAGAGCGTGCGCAAGGAGGGTGGCAAGCCGTATCCGATCCCGGCCGGCTGCTCGGAGCATCCGCTGGGCGGCCTGGGCTTCGTCGGCTTTGCCGAGGAAGTGCGCGCGCAGGAGGCCGAACTGGGCTTCAAGTTCGACTACATCGTCGTATGCTCGGTCACGGGCAGCACGCAGGCGGGCATGGTGGTGGGGTTTGCCGCCGACGGCCGGGCTGATCGCGTGATCGGCATCGATGCCTCCGCCAAGCCCGCCCAGACCCGCGCGCAGATCCTGCGCATCGCCAAGCACACGGCGGGGCTGGTGGAGCTGGACCGCGACATCGTCGACGCCGACGTGGTGCTCGACGAGCGCTATGGCGGCCCCGAATATGGCCTGCCGTCCGAAGGCACGCTCGAGGCCATCCGCCTGAGCGCCAAGTACGAAGGCATGATGACCGACCCGGTCTACGAGGGGAAATCGATGCAGGGCATGATCGACATGGTCCGGCGCGGCGAATTCCCCGAAGGCTCCCGCGTGCTGTATGCCCATCTCGGCGGCGCACCGGCGCTGAACGCCTACAGCTTCCTGTTCCGCAACGGCTGACCGACGCACGGAGGTGCTGCGATGAATCCCACTCTACATTCGTCCCTGCGCAGAGCCTTCGTGGCGGCCCGGGCGCTGGCGCTGCCAGCGCTGGCGGCTGCCGCCGTCGGGGCCCACGCGGCATCGGCGTATCCGGTCCGGCCCGTCACGCTCGTGGTGCCGTTCCCGGCCGGCGGGGCGGTCGACATGATCGGCCGGCTCGTCGGCAAGAGCCTCGGCGATGCGCTGGGCCAGCCGGTGGTGATCGAGAACCGCGCCGGTGCCGGCACCATCGTAGGTGCCGGCTACGTGGCCAAGGCCGCGGCCGATGGTTACACGCTGCTGATCAGTTCGGGCTCGACATTCACCGTCAATCCGGCCATCAACGCGAGCCTGCCGTATGACCCCGTAAAGAGCTTCGAGCCCGTCGGGCTGGTGGCGCGCGTACCGCTGATTGTGCTGGCGAACAAGGCGGTGCCGGTGGATACGCTGCCGCAGATGGTTGCAGCGGTCAACGCTGCGCCGGGCAAGTATGTCTATGGGTCTTTCGGTACCGGCACCACCGGGCATTTCGCAGGCGAGATGCTGCTGGGCGCCACGGGCATGAAGCTGCAGCACATCCCATACAAGGGCAGTGCGCCGGCTGTGGCCGACCTGATCGGCGGGCAGATTCCGTTCTCGGTCGATACGGTCGCCGCGTCGTTGCCCCATATCCGCAGCGGCAAGATCAAGCCGATCGCGGTCACGGGCGCCCGCCGCGCCACGCTGCTGCCTGACGTGCCCACTGTCGCGGAAGCTGGCTATCCCGGCTTCGACGCCGACTCGTGGGTAGCCATCGTGGCGCCGCGCGGCTTGCCGGCCGACGTCAAGGCCCGGCTGGAAAAAGCGGTAGCGCAGGCGATGAAAGACCACGAGGTCCAGCAAAAGCTGCTGGCTAACGGGCTGGAGCCGAACTACGCGGGCCCGGGGCAGGTCAGCGCCATGATCAGCAAGGAACTGCCGCTGATGCGCGCCACCGCACAGCGTGCGAGCATCACGGCGAATTAATGGTTTCCATCGTCCTACCTGGAGACAGCGGCATGAAAGAACAAAGGAAGCTGGTAGCGCGCCCGGCCACCGAGCTGCGGCGCATGATCGGGAGCAAGGAAATCTCTCCGGTTGAACTACTCGATGCGTGCATCGCACAGATCGAACAGGTGAATCCGTTCCTGAACGCGGTCACGGCTACGTGTTTCGATCGCGCGCGCGAGGAAGCGCGTGCCGCCGAACGCGCGGTGCTCGATGGTCAGCCGCTCGGGCTGTTGCACGGCCTGCCGTTGGGCGTGAAAGACCTCGAGGCCACGACCGGTCTACTGACCACATACGGATCGCCGCTGTATCGCGACAACGTGCCGGACGAAGACAATGTACTGGTGGCGCGCCTGCGCGCCGCCGGCGCCATTGTCACGGGCAAGACCAATATCCCCGAGTTGGGCGCAGGCGCCAATTCGCGCAACGATGTCTGGGGCGCCACGGGCAATCCGTTCAACCCGAATCTCAATGCGGGTGGATCGTCGGGCGGCTCCGCCGCCGCGCAGAAGAATGGTGGTGGGGGCGATCGAGATGACGGCCGTTCCACGCGACAAGATCCTCCACGCCAGTTCGCCGTCGTCACACAAATTGCGGAAGACCCAACTTTCCTTTGTTCTACGGCCCGGGGGCAGGGCGGACACGTCGCCTTGTCAGCCAAACTTGTCGAGCAAGCTGTACCACGCGACCCCCGCGGCAATATAGAAGCGCTGCAGGCCATGCAGCGGAATCGGTGCCAGAGGCGAAAGCGGGTAGGGAAATGGCTCACCATTTGACATCAGCCTGGCTGCCAGATGCTTTCCGAAGCTCGTGCACAGTGCGATGCCCCGACCGTTGCAGCCCACCGCAATCGTCACACCTGGGGCCGGTTCGTGGATATGCGGCATGAAGTCGCGGGTGACGGCGATGCGGCCCGCCCAGCGGTACTCAAATTCCAGCGGACCTAGCTGCGGGAACAGCAGCGCCAGCGAGCGCTCCAGATGGGCAAACTCCTGTGGGTGGCGCGGATCGGCGAAAAAACCGCGGCCTCCCATCAGCAGCCGTCCGGCGTGGTCCTTGCGGAAGTAAAGCAGCAGGCGTTGCGAGGTCGACGCCGTCTCGCCGCGTGCCAGGATGGCCCGGGCATTCTCGCCTTCGAGCGGGCGTGTGGCCACGATAAAACTGTTGGCGCTGAGCAGCGTCTGCTGCAGGCCGGGCCAGAGCGAACCGGTATAGCCGTTGGTGGCAATCACCACGCGGTCGGCAGTGACTGTCGCACCCGTCGCAATGTTCGCCACCCACTTGGCACCTTGCCGCGCCAGCGCCGTGACGCCGCTGCTGCCATGGATGGCGGCTCCCGCTTGCTGCGCCGCCCGGACCAGTCCACGCGCGTAGGCCAGCGGCTGGATGCCACCTGCGCGGCCATCGAGCCAGCCGCCTGCGAACGCCTGCGTCCCGACGCGCCGCGCCACTTCCGCCTGGTCAAGCATCTCGACGGGGGCGCCACGACGTTCCCACTGGCGCGCTCGAGCGTGCATGGCCGGCACGGCCCCGGGCGAATAGGAGAGCTGCAGCCAGCCGCTGCGCACCGGCTGGCAGTCAATGCCGTGGCGGGCGATCAGGTCGAACACCAGGTCGGCGGAGCGCGAAACGGCGTCGATCAGGGGTTCGGCGCGCTCGCCGCCAAGCATCCGGACCAGTTCGTCCGGATCGTGCTTCAGGGTGGGATTGACTTGCCCGCCGTTGCGCCCCGATGCGCCCCAGCCAGGCTCATTGGCTTCGACCACGCACACCTGGGCGCCGGCCTCGGCGAGGTGCAACGCCGTCGACAGGCCGGTGTAGCCGCCGCCGATCACGAGCACGTTGACCGTCCTCGAGTCCCGCAATGGGGGCGTGGCGGGGGCGGGCGGGGCGGTGGCGGCCCACAGCGACGGCGGCAGCGGGGCGGGGCAGGCTGGCTGGCCCGGCGCGGACTTGGTGGGGATCATAGGGCGAGATCTCCCGTCGCCTCGACCGGCTTGTGCAGCACGCGGCGCAGGAAGTCCTGCGTGCGCGGCTGGCGGGGCGCGCCCAGTACCTGCGACGCAGGGCCTTCTTCGACGATGGTGCCGCTGTGCAGGAAGCAGACACGGTCGGCCACTTCCCGCGCAAAGCCCATCTCATGCGTGACCACGATCATGGTCATGCCTTCGCGCGCGAGGTCGCGCATGACCTCGAGCACGTCGCCGACCAGTTCGGGGTCGAGGGCCGAGGTCGGCTCATCGAACAACATGGCCTCGGGCTTCATCGCCAGTGCGCGGGCGATCGCCACGCGCTGCTGCTGGCCGCCGGAGAGTTGTGCAGGGTGCGCCTGTGCCTTTGCCGCCAGCCCGACCTTGTCGAGCAGGCTCATCGCATCGGCGCGCGCTTTGTCGCGGCTCTCGCCTCTCACGTAGACCGGGCCTTCCATCACGTTCTCGAGCACCGTGCGATGCGGGAACAGGTTGAAGCGCTGGAACACCATGCCCATGCGGCTGCGTAGCCGATGGATGTCCTTGCTGTTGCGGTCCACGCGCTCCCCGAACGCGCGGATCTCGCCGCCGTCATAGGATTCCAACCCGTTGATGCAGCGCAGGACGGTGGATTTGCCTGAGCCGGATGGGCCGATCAGGCAGACCACCTCGCCTTTGCTGACATGCAGGCCCACGCCGCGCAGCACGTGGTGATCGCCGAAGTGCTTCTGCAGGTTCTGGATGTCGATCATGGTTTCTTCCTTCCGGCTCCGAAGCGCTGCTCCAGGCGGCGCAGGCCATAGACGAGCGGCAGGCTCATCAGCAGGTAGAGCAGGGCCACCAGCGTGTAGACCGTCATGTTCTGGAACGTCGACGAGGCGATCAACTGGCCCGCGCGCGTCATCTCCGCAACGGTGATGGTGGAAACGAGCGACGAGTCCTTGAGCATCATCACCAGCGTGTTGCCATAGGGCGGCAGCGCGATGCGGAAGGCCTGCGGCAGGATCACGCGGCGCATGATGAGCGGTCCGCGCATGCCCATGGCCTGCGCCGCCTCGCGCTGGCCGGGATCGACGGCCTCGATGCCGCCGCGGAAGTTCTCGGCCTGATAGGCGGAGTAGGCGATGCCGAGCCCGATCACGCCCGCCTGGAAGGTGGTGAGGTGGATCCCCGCATCCGGCAGCACGAAGTAGATGTAGAAAAGCTGGACGATGATCGGCAGGCCGCGGATCACATTGATCGCCGCCGCCGCCCCGTTGGAAAGCACGCTGACGGGAGACAGCTTCATCAGCGCCAGCCCCAGCCCGATGACACTGCTGAGCAGGAACGACAGCACGGTCACCTGTACCGTGACCACTGCACCCTGAAGCAGGATGGGCAGGAACTCGCGTGCGTGGTTGAGGAACGTTGCGCCGTCCATGGCTGTTACAGTCCCCATTTCTGGATGATCTTCGCCAGC
The DNA here is from genome assembly GCF_003353055.1 of Cupriavidus lacunae. Classification (GTDB taxonomy): domain Bacteria; phylum Pseudomonadota; class Gammaproteobacteria; order Burkholderiales; family Burkholderiaceae; genus Cupriavidus; species Cupriavidus lacunae. The sequence goes on along the minus strand of NZ_QKWJ01000037.1, from coordinate 9,267 downwards.
GTGCCGTCGGCCTTGATCTGCGCGATGGCCTTGTTGACCTTTGCCAGCGTTTCGTTGTCACCCTTGCGGACCACCAGGCAGACGTCGCCCACATTGACCGACTTGTAGTTCGTGACGAGCTTGACGCCCGGAAACGCGTGCTGGCGCAACTGGTAGGCGATCAGCGGCTGGTCGCCCAGGCCTGCCTTGATGCGGCCAAGTGACAGGTCGCGCGTCATGTCCGCGATCGAGTCGTAGCTGCGCACTTCCTTGAAGATGCCCTTCTTGTTGAGCATATCGAGGAACACCGTGCCGACCTGCGCGCCGACGGTCTCGCCCTTGAGCTCGTCCAGCGTGGTGTAGGCCTTGTTGTCCTCGCTCTTGACGATAAGCCCCTCGCCGTAGGAGTAGACCGGATCGCTGAAATCCACCACTTGCTGCCGCGCGGGCGTCTTGAGCATCGCCGCCGAGATGATGTCGATCTTGCTGGAGGTCAGCGAAGGAATCAGTGCCGCGAACGCGGTTTGCTGCACATTGACGTTGAAGCCGCCAGCCTTGCCCACGGCGGTCACCGTGTCGACCATCATGCCCTGGATGCTGTTGGTCTTCACATCGAGGAACGTAAACGGCACGCCTGTGGCTGTCGCGCCCACGTTGTAGGTTGGTGCGCCTCCCTGGGCCCAGGCGAACGAAGCGGTCGAAAGGGTGCCGGCCACGCACAGGACCAGTGCAGCGCGGCGGGAAATGGTGGCGATAGACATGGGAACACTCCNTGAGAAACAAGGCGCGTGCCTGGCTGAAACCCGGCAACATGGGCATAACGATGACCCGCTTAATAACCACAAGTCATCGTTTCTCCGCCCACGCCGGGGCCGGAAGGGCCTTGAAATGCTCCAAACAGAGAAACCCAAAAAGCAGCGAAGTGGCATTGGAAGTCCCACGGCCGCTAAGCGCGGGGTCAACCTCCTGCAAATCTCAGCCGTTTCTGGATTGCCACGTAACGAACGAGACTTTGTGGTGGGCCACACATACTGCGATGCATCAACCGTCACACCCTAAAGACGCATTTTGCAAACAACACCCAATTCCCCCGTCTTTTCTCCCTAATTCGCCCAGGCCGCTCCCTCGATAATCTCCGCTGACGAATAGCGGCCCCCGTTCCCGCCTTTCCGCTGTCGCTATTTCACGAAAATGACACGCAGCGACGCGGAGTTATGGCCTAGAGTTAAAGTGCTTTCTCAAGAATTGGTGCGATGCAACAGGTGTGTCATGAGGCGCTTTCGCTTCGCATGGCTGCCTTCGTGGACGATTCTGACAATTGCTGCGCCCTGTGGACCTTTGCGACATGCAGGAACCAGGATGATGGAAGGAGGACATGAAAAGCACAAATGAGCAGTGCCTGCGTGCTCAGGTCGAAAAATGGCTCGCGCCTGGCCCCACGACATCGGTCCACGTAGTGGAATTCAGTCGCACCCACTTGGGCCGGCGACGCTACGTATGCGTCGAGACCATGCAACCAGCCGGTTTGCGCGCGTTGTTCTTCTTTCGGCACGATGACGGCTGCTGGCGCGTGTTTCCGCCGGCAGTCGATAAGTCGAGGATGAGTGCCGACCGTCTTGCCTTGTGAGTGGTCATTGCCGACTTGTCGCAAGCAGACCACGCAGCAAATGCGGCGCCTTCACACAATTCTGAGCGGATGGCAATGGCGTTGCCGGAGTAGATTTGGCACCCGAACGCACGTTGGGCATCCGCTTGGCGGCACCTTTGATGGCTGTCTGGATGACACACACCTGGACCCGACGAAGCAACCGTTTGTCCTTCCGCCCCACATTTGGGGGAAGCTGAGCATAGGTTCCCCATAGCGAACTGGCGCGCATCGAGAATCGAATCGCTGAAATGCCCACAGGCATCAAAGCTTCGCAAGCAATATGCGCTCGCCCCAGCCATATAGTGCCCTTCCAAATGGGGAAGGGCATTTCTGCTTCTGGCTCCAGACATTGTTCGGGGCACTCATGCGAACGAACGTTAGCCTGTCAACTCTGGCCGAGCACGNAGTCCCTCAAATCTCCCAGGATTCGAATCAGATTCATATTCGATCTGGGAGTTCGGCACGCAGCGAAATTCTTGCTAAGCCTTGCTGCGTCTTACTCTTCGGCATTCCGCAGGGACGACTATTTTGAAGCTTTCACTTGGTCACGAAACGCGGGATCAGCAGCAAGCTTGGCGGTCAAGATTGCAGAAAGGGCGTTCACCAGTTCCACGTTCTGCGACATAGCCACTGGGATCTTGTTGATCTCGGCCACCGTGGTGTCTACCACGTTCTGCCGCCATGCCGTGTTTGTATTCAGCAAGCCATCACTCGCTGCGGCAAGCTTCTTTGTCGCCTCGGCCAGTGCGGCGATCGCTTTGATCATCTCCTCTTGCCCCTTCACCAGCTTGCGCGTTTCCAGAACCTGCAGATACTGAACTTGGATCTCAATATCGCCGGGTCCCGCATTATTACCCCAGGAGTTCCTGCACGAAGTGGTTACTAAGCTATAAGGCTGGTACGGTTGAGCGTATAGCTCCGGGCACGGGTCGACAGCCAAGGCATTCGACATGACGAATAACGTCAAACCTGCAGCAATCCAGTTCTTCATGACAATCATTCTCCGTTAGCAAGGATACGAACAACGCGAATGGCCTGCGACTTGTCCATGGCAGTGAAGACCGAATAGTCTGCATAGCGCTCGGCGAGCACTTCTCGGTCGCGCACGCGGGCCATGGTCCCGACGGGGTAGGTCATTCGTCTCGCGCTCCAGTCCGCGAGTGTTGGCAGCGGGAGGTCGTAGCCCCCCAGCCTGAATGACACTGTGCGACTGGAGCCAAGTGGGCCGTCCGCCGCGAATACCTGCGTTTCATTCGGCAGCTGAAACTGGCCCAGCAGAATCTCGCGCGAGCGGCTTAGCCGCAGCTCACTGATCGGGGCAAGGGCGCTGCCATCCGACTTGGTTTCGAGTTCAGCGAACGGAGCAAGCACGGCCCGGTAACCCAACTCGTTCGCGCCACAAGGCGTCGCCGCACATTTCTGCGTCGCCATCAGAATCAGAGTCGCAACGTTTTGCCGGAGCCACGGGTTGTTCGCATTGCGCAGCAAGTCGTCAGCACGCTTCTGCTGGGACGTCACCGCCGGACGGAATCGTTTAGCAGTCACATCCCAAAGCGCGTCATACACGAAATATGCGGTGAGATCGCCATAGACCATAGCCTGCTGCGCGACTGCGACATCCGAAACTGTGAGGGCGCCGAAAAGCAAGTCCTTGCCGTACGCGACGGGCAGCCCGGCGGTTTGGTCCGCAAGCTGCTGCAAAGTCAGGGGAATCCCCACCCCTCCGCCCGGTGCAAAGTTGGCTGGCGCTGATACGAGGGCGGACCACTCCACGATCGCACCGACTTGTTCGCGCAAGATGGCGTCACCGAGGAAGCGTTGTGTCCTGCTAAGCGCTTGCTCCTCGTTGGACCCATGCGCCACCGGGTCGAATGTCGCGCCATCCGAGCAAAGAAGAGTCTTGGCCCGAGCAGCGAGAAGGGAACTACTGCCACAAGCTGTCAGGCGACCAGAAGCGCCGCGACCGTCCAGTTTTCGAACCCGGGCTAGCAACTCGGGACCCGTCGCAGCCGGGGACGAAAGCATCGCGAATGCGCCAGCGAAAGACCCCCACCCTGGATACTGCTGAGCCCTGATCTCCCACCCGGACCTGACCAGAAGGAAGGCTGGCTCATGAACATCCTTCAGGTACCTGGCCAAGTCCGGACTCGCAAACGTGACCTTGGGATCTTCACTAGGTGTCTCGGGCAACTTGCTCGCAGCAAGTTCCAAGCGGAGAGGGTTACCGAGGTCGGTTCCACTTGTGAACTGGCTGACCATGCCTCGCAGCGCGATCGCACATGGAAACGCAGCGTTCACGCCCCACTGGGCCGTGTAACTGAGCATCTGACCTGGCGAGCGGAAGGAGAGCGTCTCTCGATCGAAGGCATATCCATTGGAACCACCCGTCGCGCCAGCATCGCGGTACCGCCAGGCCGTCATGCACGGCTGGTAGTCCGCGAACAACGCAGTCCGCGTGTTCTCGGTCAGAGACTTGACTTCGAATTCAATGTTATCCAACCGCTGATGCAGACGGGTTTCCGTTTGTGCCAGCTGGACCGAGAGTTGGTCGATCGCCTCGAGCGTCTTCGTCTGCAGCTCGAGGATTCGATCCAGCTTTTCCTGGATCACCGCGAGTTCGGCGAAAATCTTCGCGAACTGCGCGCGGTAGGGGTCGGAGCCACCCCTCCGTCCAAAGAGCCCGGACACGGTTGAAATCGCGCCCAGGTAGTTGCCGGAGAAGGCCTGACCCAGAGCATCGGTGGCAACGGTTCCATACTCGATCGCTTGAGAGACTTTCGGATCGACCTTCATGCCGAAGTTGCTCATGATGGTCGTCACATCGCGTGCCGCAGTTACCACGGAACTCGCTGTCGCGATAATCTCCTGCTTCTTGACCTCCGTCTTTAGGTAGTTGACTGCTTTTTCGCGCTGAGCGCCGGTGAGGCCAGGCTTGGCACCGCCTTCCAGTAGCGCGAGCTTCACAGCCGGAGGTTGCTGCTCGAACAAGATGTCCTGGATCAGCGCAACTTGCTGGCCGGTGGCTTGTTGATCCTGGCGAAGCGCCTGGACGTCGTTCTGCACATCCTGCAATTGAGCGTTGAGCTGCGCAGATCGCGTTTCAAGGACTTCCAGCTTGTCCTTTACCGCTTTGTTAAAGGCTGTCGCGGTCTTGACATGAGTTGCCAGCGCACCCTCGACCCGCTGGACTTCCGCGTACGACTTGCCCGACACAATCAGTGCTGCAGAGTTCGTCTGCTGCATCGTGGCTAACACGAGCTGGCGAGCGGCCGCCGCTGCCTGCGGATCGTCCTTGAGGGCCTGTTCGAGCGTGGACAGCCGTCGCGTGCGCTTCTCAAACAGCTGCCCAGCCTCCGGGTATTTTCCGTCGCTAATGAGGGCATCGAACTTGTTACGGTCCCACTTGGTCATGCTCTGCAGACCAGCGCTCAGGACGCCCCTCGCCTTCCCGATTCCTTCATCCGCAATCCAATTGGCAAACTGCTCGTTGCCGTACCGCGCGAAGCTGGCGGCAGCCGCTGCAGGGAGCGCGCCCACGCCGCTTCCCGTTGCGAGCGTTTGCGCCGCGGTGATCACGACTTCGCCATTCGAGGATATGAGGCTGCTGGTCACTCGTGCGGCGCTGACGGTATCCCGGTAGCGGTCCACGAGCCCGGTCAGGTCACGACCGAGCACCTCGGCATCTTCCGGGTTGACGTTTGTCTTAGCCCCATCGGAGACCAGTTGGGCAGCCCCGACGAAAACAGATAGGCCGAACTTGGAAAGTGACGAGGCGACGCCAGGGCTCAGGGCCAGTACGTCGGTCTGTGCGGTTGAGTTGGTGCTCATGGTCGCGACCCAAAGCGACGCTGCGGCCACACAGGCAGGCTTTAGTCCCTTCATCATTTTCCCGTCCCTGGCTTATGGATGCCTTTTCTCGCCCAACCACCGCAGGCCGCACGGTCGCAGGTCGCTTGGGATTTTAGCCGCGGCGGGCGCCCCGATCGCCACTTTAACGCATGAAAGTGGCAATAAAGAAACAGGAGACACGCTTTTCGCTGTACATGATGACCGTACTTAACATGTACAGAGAAATAAAGGTACGCATGCGTCACCTACCACGCTGCACTGCGGGCTAGTACAACATCCCGTAAATAGCTTTAATAATTCATCGCCTCGGATATGATGGCGGGATGAGTCGAGGCCGCCATGCAACGCCAGTGAAGTTGGCGAAGAAAGAAAGACAGGAACTGTTATCGCTGATCGAGCGCAAGACGGCGCCGCAGCGAGATGTGATGCGCGCGCGAATCGCGTTGTGGGCCCACGAGGGCCACGCTAATACGGTCATTGCGCGGGAACTGGGTGTATCGGTGCAAACTGTTTGCTTNCTAGTACAACATCCCGTAAATAGCTTGAATAATTAATCGCCTCGGATATGATGGCGGGATGAGCCGAGGCCGCCAAGCAATGCCAGTGAAGCTGGCCAAGAAGGAAAGACAGGAACTGCTATCGCTAATCGAGCGCAAGACGGCGGCGCAGCGAGATGTGATGCGTGCGCGAATCGCGTTGTGGGCCCACGAGGGCCACGCTAATACGGTCATTGCGCGGGAACTGGGTGTATCGGTGCAAACTGTTTGCCTGTGGCGCAAGCGCATTGCTCAGCAAGGTGCGCAAGGCATTCGCGAGGGTGAGCGCAGTGGCCGTCCGCCACGCATCACGCAGGAGGCGCGACTGCAGTTGATCGCGCTAGCGTGTGAAACGCAGGAACCTGAGGGACGGGTCACACCGACGCTCGACGAGATTGTGGCGCGCGCCGTGGAGCGCGGGGTCGTCGGGCAGATCAGCCGCAGCCAGGTGCAGCGCATTCTGCAAGCCGGCGACGTGCGTCCACACCGGATCCAGCAATGGCTACACAGCCCGGATCCGGCCTTTCGCGAGAAGGTCAACGGAATTTGCAAGCTGTACCGCAAGGCTCCGCGAAACGCGGTGGTGCTCAGTATCGACGAGAAGACTGGTATTCAGGCCATCGAGCGTAAGTACCCGGGACGTGCACCTGCGCCCGGACGGCTGCGTCGGCGTGAGTTTGAATATGTTCGTCACGGCACCCAGGCGTTGATTGCCGCGCTGAACGTGCATACCGGACAGGTGCTGGCAGAATGCCGCGACCGGCGCACCCAGGAGGATCTGGTGGCCTTCATGGAGCGCGTGGCGACCGCGTACCCGGGCAAACAGGTGCACGTCGTCTGGGACAACCTGAACAGTGCGACGTGAAAGTCGCCAGACTCGTTGTTTCACCGCCGGAAACGGCGGGAGGAAACCGGGCGTTCCGTCGCCCGTAGTCTACCGGTGCATGCGATGCTGGCAACGGCGTTGTATGAAGCCACCGGGACAATGTAGCCCGGCGCAAGCCGAGTCTGGGTCGCGAGACCAAGGCTCCTCTGCGAGTGTCGATGCGGAGGGGGCGCTAGACTGGATGGCATGATCAAGATATCTGAACTGCTGTTAAACACCGTCATTGTCAAAAGGCCAAAGGCACTGACAGGCCTTACCCAAAATGGGAACGTAGTGAGGCCCGCCCTTTTGTTTATGGGGCGGCACGGACAGACACACTACCGGTGAAGAGGCAGGATCTAAACCATTCGTGCGAATCTGGTGGAACACGGTAAACCCGTATCGCTGCCCATCCGGGCAGGCCGACCGTGAGGAAGGCTGTTGGCGGTGCGGGCAAGGGAGTGCGGAGAAAGCGAATGCCACCCTGTAATCGGGCGGACAGGGATTGCGCTGCAAGGCAACATCATCCCACGCGAAAGCGGGCAGACTTCCGCATGGTCTTTCGTCACGAGAGAGCTTGACTAACCTTCAAAGGAGGAGAAGCAGATGACTGTGCAGCAGTTCGGCGCGGGTGCGTCCTCCGACCGCGCACGACACTGGCACGACATAGATTGGGCCAGATGTCATCGCGAGGTTCGACGGCTGCAGGCGCGTATCGTGAAGGCCCAACAGGCCGGCAAGTACGGCAGGCTGAAAGCCCTGCAGTGGTTGCTGACCCACTCGTTTAGCGGCAAGGCACTCGCCGTTAAACGGGTGACTGAGAATCGCGGAAAGCGGACTCCCGGCGTAGATGGCATCACTTGGTCTACGCCAAAGTCCAAGCTCGAAGCAGTGTTGTCGCTCAAACGGCGCGGATACCAACCGCGTCCGCTGAGACGGATCTTTATCCCGAAGGCCAACGGGAAACAGCGGCCCTTAGGCATTCCCTGCATGGTCGACAGGGCTCAGCAGGCATTGCATCTGCTCGCTCTGGAGCCTGTCGCGGAGACAACGGCGGACCCAAACTCGTACGGGTTCAGGTCTGTCCGGTCAACTGCGGATGCGATCGAACAGTGCTTTCGGGCGCTGGCACGATCGGACTGTGCGCAGTGGATCCTTGAGGCTGATATCCGCAGCTGTTTCGACGAAATTTCGCACGACTGGCTTGTCGCCAACATCCCTACGGACAAGGCGATACTGCAAAAATGGTTGAAGGCAGGCTACCTTCATAACCGTGTTCTTCACTCAACGCAGGCTGGTACACCGCAAGGCGGTATCGTTTCTCCTGCGCTGATGAACATGACCCTCGACGGACTAGAGCGAGCCTTACATGCGCAGTTTGGCAGACGGGGCCGTAACCCAACGAAGGTCCACATCGTCCGTTATGCTGACGACTTTATTGTCACCGGCGCAACGCGTGAAGTACTGGCGGATGAAGTGCAACCGATGGTCGAGCAGTTCCTGGCGGAACGGGGGTTGTCGTTATCGCCAGAAAAGACCCGGATCACACACATTGACGATGGGTTCGATTTCCTCGGCATGAACGTGCGCAAATATGGCGGCAAGTTGTTGATTAAGCCGGCCAGAACGAGCGTTCAGCGCTTCCTGCGCAAGCTGCGGGACATTGTGAAGAACAACGCGACGGCGCGGCAGGACTGGCTGATCAGGAAACTCAATCCGCTCATTCAGGGATGGGCCAACTATCACCGGCATGTCGTATCGAAACGTATCTTCAGCAACATCAGTCACGCGATTTGGCAATGTCTGTGGCGCTGGGCACGGCGACGGCATCCACGAAAGAACGCTCGGTGGATCAGGGCGAAGTATTTCCGGGTCGTTGGCTCGAATCACTGGGTCTTCGGCATCGAAACCAGCAGGACGCCCGGCACAGGAGAGCCCAAACTTCTGACGCTGTACGACATCGCCAGCACGCCGATACGGCGGCACCGGAAAATCAGGGCCGCCGCCAACCCGTTCGACCCGCAGTGGGAAAGCTATTTCGAGGAACATCTTGGCCTCGCGATGATGGACTCACTCAAGGGGCGGAAGCGGCTTATCCGGCTGTGGCTGAGCCAGGAGCGGACGTGTCCCGTCTGTCACCAAATGATTACGAAGTCCAGCGGGTGGCGTCTAACCCATCTGGAACGGGTGATCGATGGTGGCACGGACGCGAGTCGCAATCTGCTGATGCTGCATCCGGACTGCCACGGGATCGCGCGTGGCCGACGATTCTCAGTGGTTAAACCGGCTCCGGCGACGGGGCTTTGAAAGGCTTGAGCGAAATGCGGGGAAACTCGCACGTTTCGTTCTTAGGGGAGGGCCCGGTGGCAACATCGGGTCCTTACCCGACC
>NZ_QKWJ01000036.1 GCF_003353055.1 Cupriavidus lacunae | reverse complement strand
ACGCTGCGCGCCGTAAGATTGGCATCTTGGGCGCCGACGCCTTGCCAATTGCGGAGAGCGCCGCCGCCATCGTCAGCGCTCTACAAAAAACCGGTCACACGGCTCTGCCGCGCAGCCTCCTAGTGCTGCGCAACCTGATCGCCAATGCCATCCGCTATACGCAGCAAGGCGGCGTGCTGGTGGCCTGCCGCAAGCGCCGGCTGCACGCCATGATCGAAGTGTGGGACACCGGCATCGGCATCCCCGCCGCGCAGCACCGCGACATCTTTCGGGAATTCCACCAGCTGGGCAATCCGGAGCGTGACCAGCGCAAGGGGCTCGGCCTGGGCCTGGCCATCGTCGACGGCCTGGCGCGCACCATGCGCACACGCGTAACACTGGGCTCGCTGCCCGGGCGGGGCTCAGTCTTCCGTTTCAGCATGCCGCAGGCATGGGGCACCCCCGAGGAGGCCCCACGCCCGCCGGCAGCGCGCGGGCTGGACGGTCTGCATGTGCTGGTGATCGACGACGACGTGGCCATCCGCACCGCGATGTCCGAATTGCTGGCGGCATGGCACTGCGAATGCCGTACGGCCGAATCCGACGAAGAAGCGCTGGCGGCACTGGCCACCTTCACACCAGCGCTGATCCTGGCGGACTACCGCCTGCGCGGACACCGCACCGGCCAGGAAGCGCTGGACGCGATCCGGCAGCGGCTGGGCCGCCAGGTGCCGGCAATCATCATCACGGGGGACACGGCGGCAGACCGCCTGCGCACCGCGCACGCGGCAGGCACCGCGCTGCTGCACAAGCCAGTGGTGCCGCAGGAGTTGCAGGCAGCGATCGATACCCTGCTGCACGAAGCGGCCGCGCAGGGCGAAGACAACCGCGGCCGTCAGGCGGCCGTGGCAAAGTAAGCGGCGCCCCGGTTCAGTCCGGGGCCAGCGGCGTCAGCCGCCCGAGTGCAGCGGGGACAGCGAATAGGCAAGCACCAGTCCCGCCACGATCGCCGGGGAACCCAGCCGGATCGCCGCGCTGCGGGACAGCGAGCCCAGATACACGTACAAACACACCAGCACCATCGCAGTCACATACAGCAGGCTGTCATAGACTTGCATGGATGTCTCCCTTGCCATTGTTCTTATTGCTTTACTTCGGTGGGCTGCCGACGGGGCGTGATGCGGGGGTCTTGCGGGACTGCGTGGGGCGCTCCGTCGCCAGCATGCTATGGCTGTCTGTTGGAAGCATAGTCACCACTTCGACGGAGCGCGGCAATCATGGAAATCCCTTTGCGGCACCGCAACAGTCATGGTGCGATGCCGCACGGATGTCTTGATACAAGGGATCCATGCGTGCGCAGCGGCACGCACTGGCCGGTCTCAATCCGCGGGCAGCATCTCAGGATTCCACGCGATTTCCCACAGATGCCCGTCGGGATCCTGGAAATAGCCGGCGTATCCGCCCCAGAAAGTGTCCTGCGCCGGCTTGACCACGCTGGCGCCCGCGGCCAGCGCCTGAGCCATCACCGCATCCACTTCTGCCTTGTCGCCGACGTTATGCGCCAGCGAGAAATCGGTCTGTGCGCGCGGCGTCACGGGCAGTCCGGTGTCATGCGCAAGACTGGTGCGCGGCCAGAGCGCCAGTTTCAGACCGGACTGCAAGTCGAAAAATGCCACGGCGCCGTGCTCGAACTGCTCGCCGACGATGCCGGCGGTGGTCAAGCCCAGGCCGTCGCGATAGAAGCGCACCGCACGCTGCAGGTCGTCCACACCCAGCGTGATCAGCGTAATCCGGGGTTTCATGGCGGCTATCTCCTGTTGCGATCGGCAGCCTAGCGCTGCCCGAAAGCCGCGTCGGCGAACAGGTCCTTCAGCTCGCGCGGCTGCGACCGCCAGTATTGCTTCGGCGCCTGCACGCTGGCGCCCAACCGCGCGGCCGCATGCCAGGGCCAGCGCGGGTCATACAGCATGGCACGGGCCAGCGATACCGCATCGGCCTCTTGGTTGGCGATGATGGCCTCGGCCTGCTCCGGCTCGGTGATCAGGCCCACCGCAATGGTCGGCAGGCCAACCTCGGCCTTCACGCGCTGCGCGTAGGGCACCTGGTAGCCCGGCCCGAGCTTGATCGCCTGCTGCGGCGACACGCCGCCAGTGGTTACATGGATTGCCGCACAACCGCGCGCCTTCAGCGCCTTCGACAACGCCACCGTTCCTTCGATATCCCATCCGCCAGGCACCCAGTCCGTTGCCGAAATACGCATCCATACCGGACGCTCCGCCGGAAAAGCCTCACGCACCGCGTCGAACACCTCGATCGGGAAACGCATGCGGTTCTCCAGGCTGCCGCCGTATTCGTCGTCACGATGGTTGGCCAGCGGCGACAGGAACTGATGCAGCAGGTAGCCGTGCGCGGCATGGATCTCGATCCCATCGAGCCCCAGCCGCGCCGCGCGCCTTGCCGCCGCGACAAAGTCATCGCGCACCTTGTCCATGCCGGCGCGGTCCAGCGCGACAGGCGGGACTTCTTCCGCGCCATGCGGGACCGCAGAGGGCGCCACCGCATGCCAGCCACCGGGCGCATCTGGCGCGATCTGCTGCCCGCCATCCCACGGCGCCTGGCTGGACGCCTTGCGGCCGGCGTGCGCCAGCTGGACTGCAATGGCGATCGGCGAATGCGCGCGCATCGCCTTGACCACGCGGCCAAGCGCCGCCTCGTTGTCGTCCGAATACAGGCCCAGATCCTGTGGCGTGATGCGCCCTTCCGGCGAGACTGCGGTGGCTTCCACGATCAGCATGCCTGCGCCTGACAGCGCGAGCGAACCGAGGTGGATCATGTGCCAGTCCCCCGCATCGCCGTCCTGCGCGGAATACTGGCACATCGGGGCGATGATGATGCGGTTGGCGAGGGTGAGGTTGCCGATGGCAAGGGGGTCGAAGAGGTGGGGCATGCGGGGGCTCCTGGCGAGTCAGGGTGGCCCGTCTGGGCCTGAATCTGAGATTCTAGGCCGATGGCGGAATTGGTGCAGGCGGCCTCCTTCAGCGCCGCCGCACCCCCGCGCGCATCTCGGCTTCCATCTGCTCAATAATCGCCACCCGCTGCACACAATCCCCCGGCACCGCTTTGCACAGCGCCTTATCATCAACCTTCAGCTTGCGCTGCAGAACACGAAACTTGCCCAGATAGACCTGAGCCGCACGCTCAGCCCCAGGCAACGACAAGCGGGCTGAATTATTAGCGCCTGCCCACGCATAGTAGTAATGCCCCAGCAACCGGGCCTCAGTATCGCCCTGCCCCCGCGGAATCGCGCGCGCCACTGCGTCGATGCAAGACTGGTACTCGTCTGCATCTTCATGCATGTATTCCTGGCACGCCGACATGGCATGCCGGGCCGCCTGAGCGACGGCCGGCGGCAGTTCGGTGGTGGCAGCCTGGCCGATGCCCGCGCAACAGGCCAGTGTGCAAGCGATCAGGTATTGACGCATGTGAGGTCACTCGATGGGTTCTATCACGCTTCAGGGTAACGTCCTTGCGTGACATCCAGGCGTCATGATGCAGTCACGATGGGCCCATAGAGTGGCGGCCTGCTGCCTCCTCTGAAAAAGGAAAGCCCCACATGACACGCAAACGGTATCTCATCGCGAGCCTGAGCGCGCTCGCCGGGATTGTTGCCGCCTGCGGATCCAGCAGTGACGACGGCAGTCTGGCGCCGGCAGCTGATGCCGCGGTCTCGGTCAAGATCATCGGGCTGAACGATTTCCACGGCAATCTGGAAGCTCCTGGCGGCAGCGTGGTGGTGCAGGATGCCGCCAATGCCGCTGGCACCAGGGTTTCGGCTGGCGGCGCGGCCTATCTGTCGACGCTGATCCAAGCGCTGCGCGCGAAGAATCCCAACAACGTGGTGGTGGCGGCTGGCGACATGGTCGGCGCTTCTCCGCTTGTTTCCGGGGCCTTTCATGAGGAGCCGACCATCGATGTGCTGGGCCAGATGGGCCTGGAGATCTCGTCGGTCGGCAATCATGAGTTCGACAAGGGCCGGGATGAATTGCTGCGGCTGCAGAACGGCGGCTGCTTCCCCAAGTCGGCGGACGGCCGGCGGGGCATCGTCGGGGTCGATACCTGCATGACCAACGACGCTTACGCTGGGGCGAAGTTCCAGTACCTGGCGGCCAATGTCATCGACCAGGCTACTGGCAAGCCCTTGTTGCCGGCCTACAAGATCAAGACCTTTGGCTGGGCCAAGGTGGCCTTTATCGGCATGACGCTGAAGGATACGCCCACGGTCGTGACGCCCGCGGGAACGGCCGGCCTGACGTTTGAAGCCGAGGCCGACACGGTCAACAAGCTGATTCCTGAACTCAGGCAGCAGAACGTCAACGCCATCGTGGTGTTGATCCACGAGGGCGGATCGACCACGGCCAGCACGGTCAATGACAAGAGCTGCCCGGGACTGAACGGCGCCATCGTGTCGATTGCCGACAAGCTGGATCCGGCGGTGGATATCGTGATCAGCGGCCACACCCACCAGGAGTATGTGTGCACCCGGCCTGACGGCAAACTGCTGACCCAGACGGGCTTCTATGGGCGTATTGCCTCGGAAATCGATATCACCCTCGACCCGGTGACGCGCAAGATCTCATCCAAGGTGGCGAACAACCGCGTGGCGGTGAACGATCTGGTGATCAAGGACAGCAAAGGCAATCCGATCCCGCTGCCTGCCGGCTACACGGCGCTGGCCAGGGACAGTGTCGTCGATGCTATGGTTGCCCGATACGTGGGACTGACCGCCCCGATCAAGAACGCAGTGGTAGGCGCCATCACCGCCAGCATCGACCGCACCCAAACCACCGCCGGCGAGTCGGCGATGGGCGACCTGGTGGCAGACGCCTACCTGGCCGGCACCTCGGACGCATCGTTCGGGCCCGCGGTCATGGCATTTACCAATCCGGGCGGCCTGCGCCAGAACCTGGTGTACGACGCCGCCAGCAATGGGCAGACCACCTTTGGCCAGCTCTATGCAGTGCTGCCGTTCGGCAACAGCATGGTGACGATGAGCCTGACGGGCGCGCAGATCCTGCGCCTGCTGGAACAGCAATGGGAGGCACCGCAGCCTGCGGGGGGCCGCGTGCTGCAGGTTTCCAGCGGCTTCACCTATACCTGGGACGCCAGCAAGCCGGAAGGCGCTGTGGCGGGACAGGGCAATCGTGTCGACCCGGCGTCGATCAAGCTCAACGGTGTGCCGATCGATCCGGCCAAGACCTACCGCGTCACGGTGAATAACTTCATGGCGTCGGGGGGCGATAACTACACGGTGCTGAACCAAGGCACGAACCAGCAGGCCGGGCCCGTCGACATCGATGTCTTCGAGGCCTACTTCAAGGCAAAATCCCCGGTCAGCCCCAGCGCGACGAACCGGATCACGCGCCTGAACTGATACGCACCGGGGTGCTTCGGCGGGCTGGCGGAGGGATATGAGACCCTCCCCTGTTCCCCGACTCCTTACGCCTGCGGCTTCTTTGCCGCCAGCCGCATCCAGCTCGCCACCGCCGCGACCCCGGCAAACCCCGCGCCCAGTGCCAGGGCCAACCCCGGCCCGTGATTCCCGGCGATGCCAAAGCACAGCGCCACCAGCGCCGCACCGGTGGCCTGCCCCAGCAGCCGCGCCGTGGCCACCACGCCGCTAGCGCCGCCGCTGCGCTCGCGCGGGGCGCTCGTCATCAGCGCCTTGAGGTTGGGCGACTGGAAGAAGCCGAAACCGGCGCCGCAGATGCACATGCGGATGCCGATATCGAACGCGCTGGGGTCGGCCGGCAGCATGGCCAGCGACAGCATGCCGGCGCTGAGCACAGCCAGCCCCACGCCGCCGAGCACGGCCGGCGGATAGCGATCAGACAGGCGCCCGGCCAGCGGCCCGATCAGCGCCACCACGACGGACCATGGGGTCAGCAGGAAGCCGGTCTCGACCTGCCCGCGCCCGAGCACGTGCTGGAAGTAGAACGGCAACGACACGAAGGCCAGGCCCTGCGCCGCGAAGGAGCACACGGCGGTCAGTGTCGACAGCGCGAACATGGGCCGCCGGAACAGGTCCACCGGCAGCATCGGCGCCGGATGGCCACGCTCGCGCCACAGCAGCAGGCCGAACGTCACCACGAAGATGCCCGCCGCGGCCAGCGACAGATGCAGTGGCGCGCGCTGCGCGCCTTCGCCCAGCGCAAGGATCAGCGCGGCGAAGGCAATCATGCTGAGCACCGCGGCGACTCGGTCGAAGCCGTGCGTGCTGCGCGCCGTCTGCGGCAATGCGCCGCGTCCGATCGCCAGCGCCAGCAGGCCGATCGGCAGGTTCACGGCAAACAGCCACGGCCAGGTGCCGAACGAGAGGATCACCGAGGCTACGGTGGGGCCTACCGCGAACGACACGCCCACCACCAGCGCATTGAGCCCGAGCCCGCGCCCGAGCCGGTGCGTGGGGAAGATGGCGCTGATCAGCGCCGTGTTGACGCTCATGATGGCCGCCGCGCCAATGCCTTGCAGCACCCGCGCCGCCGCCAGCGACGGCAGCGACCACGCCAGCGCACACACCACGGAGGCTGCGGTGAACACCACCACGCCGCCAAGGTAGATGCGCCGGTGGCCCACCACGCCGCCCAGCGCCGCGAACGGCAGCAGCGTCGACACCATCGCCAGCTGGTAGGCATTGATCACCCACACCGACGCCGCCGGGGTGGCGCGCAGGTCGGCAGCGATCGACGGCAGCGCCGTATTGGCGATCGCGGTATCGAGGGTGGCAAGGGCGACGGCGATGAGGATGGCTGCCATGCCGCGGCGCTCGCGCGAAGTCATGGCAGCGTCCACGGTGGAAGCGGACTGGAGGGGTGCTGTGCTGGACACTGTCTTTACCGGTTGCCGCCACGGCCGGGATCAGTGGTGCAAGGGCTGCACGCTGGCATGGCGATCGTCAGGCAAGACGATACGGGAAAACGCTTCAACGTGCTGAAGACGCGTTCATATGTATGCAAATTGTCTACCCCCTGCCTGGCCAATGCCGCTGCGGCACTGGCCGGTTACCACACTCCTGGCGTTACTGCACCGACAGCCCGCCATCCACGCCGATGCTCTGCCCGTTGATAAAGCGCCCGGCCGGTGCCGCCAGCAGGACGGCAAGCCCCGCGACATCGCCGGCCTCGCCGATGCGGCGCATCGGTATGCCCGCCGCCAGCCGCGCCTCGCGCTCCGGATCGCCCCACAGCGCCTCGCGCGAGAACTCGGTGCGCACCGGGCCGGGATTGATCGCGTTGACGTTAATTCCGGACGGACCCAGTTCCAGCGCCAGGCTGCGTACTGCCTGGTCGGTGGCAGCCTTGGTCACGCTGTACATCCCCAGGAAGGCAGAGCCGCGCTTGGCGGCAATGCTCGACATGAAGATGATGGATCCGTCACGGCGCTCGATCATCTGCGGGGCCAGCGCGTTCACCAGCACCAGGTTGCCACGCACGTTGCCCGCCATGGCTGCATCGAACACCTCAGGCCCCTGGCTCAGCATCGACCCGGGCTGGCCGCTCGCGGCGGCATTGAGCACCAGTGCATCGACGCGCCCATACGCGGCCAGCGCCTGCTCGGCGAAGGCTCGCACGCTGTCCACGTCGGCGATATCGCAGGCGATGCCGGTGGCGCGGATGCCCTCGGCCTCCAGCAGCCTGGCGGCTTCGCGCGACGTGGCTGCATCGCGCCCGGACACCACCACCGCGGCGCCGGCCGCGCCAAGCGCGCGCGCCATTTCCAGGCCCATGCCGCGCGTGGAGCCGGTGATAACGGCAACGCGGCCGCCTAGGTCGAATAGGTTCTGCATGACTGATCACTCCTGTGAGGATTGGGGAGCCGGCGCCTGGACGGCACATCGGCACAAATGAGGCGAAAGGAACACTATAAATAGATGATGTCTGTCATCTATTGAATAAAGTATGACTATCATCTAAACTGCGGTCAAGGCAGAAATCACGAAGAGGTCTTCAGATGGCACGGGCATCACGCGAACAAACCGACAAGAATCGCGAGGCGATCGAACAGGCGTCGTCGCGCCTGTTCCGCGAACGCGGCCTGAACGGCGTCAGCGTGGCCGAGTTGATGGCCGACGCGGGCCTGACCCATGGCGGCTTCTATGGCCACTTCGCGTCCAAGGACGCGCTGGCTGCGCAGGCCTGCAAGCGCGCGTTCGAAGAATCGAATACCCGCTGGGAACGCCGCCTGGCCCGCGCCGAGGGCGACCGCAAGGCAATGCTGGCCAACCTGGTCGAGCCCTACCTGACCGCCGCGCATCGCGCCAACCCGGGCGTGGGCTGTGCCGCCTCGGCCCTGGCCGTGGACGTGGCCCGTGAACCCGCCGGCAAGCCCGTGCGCCAGGCCTATGTGGAAGGCTTGCGGACCATGGTCGATGGCATGGCGCAGACCGTGGATGCCGACGATCCGCAGGAACGCCACGACGAAGCACTGGTGCGCATGGCCTTGCTGGTCGGCGCCCTCACGCTGGCGCGCGCCACCGATGGCGATGCGCTCTCCGATGACATGCTGAACGCCGTGCGGACCCGCCTGCTGGGCAGCACTGGCTAGTTCCGAGCTTTCCCCCAAGCCTTACCCCCCCGCCGCCAGACACAGCGGAGATGGCCGCGTTTTGCCCTTTGAATCCACCAGACCCTGATCACGAGACACCTATGTTCGCGCAAGCCCTTTCCAGCCGGCTCGACCGGCGCGGCATCCACTACGCGTGGCTGGTCGCCACCCTGACCTTCCTGGTGATGCTCACCACCTCGGCCGCGCTTGGCCTGCCCGGTGCCTTCCTGAAGCCACTGACCAGGGAGATGGGCTGGAACACCGACCAGATCTCATCGATCCTGGCCTTCCGCTTTGCACTGTTCGGGCTGATGGCACCGTTCTCGGCGCTGCTGATGGACCGCTTCGGCGTGCGCAACGTGGTCTGCGCCGCGCTGGCGCTGATTGCCGGCGGCATGGCGCTGGCCACCGTGTCGACCGAGCTGTGGCAGCTCTTTGTCGCGTGGGGCCTGATGCTGGGCGTCGGATCGGGGCTGACCGCGCTGGTGCTGGCAGCGGTGGTCGCCAACCGCTGGTTCAGCGCGCGGCGTGGCCTGGTGATCGGCATCCTGACCGCCAGCGCGGCCACCGGGCAGCTGGCCTTCCTGCCGGTGGCCGCCTGGCTGATCGAGCATATGGGCTGGCGCGTGGCCGTGCTGCCGGTGCTGGCTGCCTGCGCGGCGCTGGCACTGCTGGTGTTCGGGCTAATGCGCAACCGGCCCGCCGATGTCGGCCTGGCTGCGTTCGGTGAAGTTCCGGCCCATCCAGGCACGCCGCCCGCCGCACAGCCCGTCACGCCGTTCACGCTGAGTGGGCCGTTCCGGGTGCTGCGCGATGCTGCCCGTACCCAGACCTTCTGGGTCCTGGCGGGTACCTTCTTCATCTGCGGACTGAGCACCAACGGGCTGATCCAGACGCATTTCATCGCGCTGTGCGGCGACTTCGGCATGGGCCCGGTGCCGGCCGCTTCGGCGCTGGCGATGATGGGGGCGTTCGACTTTGTCGGCACCATCCTGTCGGGCTGGCTGTCGGACCGCTACGACAGCCGCAAGCTGCTGTTCTGGTACTACGCGCTGCGTGGCCTGTCGCTGTTCTGGTTGCCGCATTCGACCTTCACGCTGTACGGCCTGTCGATCTTTGCGATGTTCTACGGCCTGGACTGGATCGCCACGGTGCCGCCCACCGTCAAGCTGGCGGCAACTGCTTTCGGGCGCGAGCGCGCGCCGATGGTGTTCGGCTGGATCTTCGCGGCCCACCAGATCGGCGCGGCCGTGGCGGCGTTCGGCGCGGGGCTGAGCCGCACGCTGCTGCTGACCTATACGCCGGCGCTGTATGCGGCGGGTGCGGCGTGCATGGTGGCGGCGTTGTTGGCGCTGATGGTCAGTCGCGCGGCATCGCAGCCGTTACAGGCGCAGCGGGCATAGCGCTGCGGCCACCTGGCGGGATCGGCTGCGACGCTGACAGAACCGGGGCGCGGTTGGGTTACCATGCTGGCGCGCCACGGCTGTTGCCCGGCCACCCGCCCCCCTGCCACCACCCGATTCCGCCATGACGCCATTCAAAGGCAAATTACGCCCGCGACACCTGGAGGTCATCTTGTCCGTGGCGGACCTTGGCAACCTGTCCAAGGCGGCCGGGCAACTGCACATGACGCAATCCGGGCTGTCGCGCGCCGTGGCAGAGGTCGAAGACATTGTCGGCGGCAAGCTGTTCGAACGCTCCGCCAAAGGCATGGTCAGTACCGCGCTGGGTGCCGTGATGTGCCGCTACGCGGCGCTCCTGCTCAGCGACATGCACAAGGCCGAAGCGGACCTGGCCGCCGTCGCCGGCGGCGGTGCCGGCACACTGGTAATCGGGTGTTTCTCGATGTTCACCCGCTGGCCGGTCGCCGAGGCGATCCTGGCCTTTCGCAAATCCAGCCCCGGCGTGCAGATCACGGTAGAGGTCGGCAGGCACGAGTCCCTGATCGAGCGGCTCGACACGGGAGCCATCGACCTGCTGATCAGCCGCAGTCCGCGTTCACTGAACGGGCAGACCTACCGCACCGTGGAGCTGACTGAAGATGGCGTTGCGCTGGCCTGCGCCCCCGACCATCCGCTGACACGGCTGCCGGACGTGACCATGGCGGATTGCGTGCGCTACCCATGGATTTCCGCGCCGCCTGGCAGCCTCATGCACGAACTGATCCATACCGAAGTTCGCGAGGCCGGCCTGAAGCCGCCCGAGATCCTCGGCGCCCTGTCGCTTGAGCTTGGCCGCGAGCTGGTCTTATCCGGCGAATTCCTCTGGCTCCTCGCCGGCAGCACGGCACGCCACCTGGCCTCGCTTGGAGAAGTCGCGGTATTGCCCGTGTCCTTCGCCCTGAATCCTGGTCCCATAGCGGCGATCTGGCGCCGCGACCGCAGCAGCACGCGCGCCGCCCGGGCCTTTATCGTCGCGCTGCGGCACGCTGTCGGCGCGACGCACGGCAGCTGATCGCCGGCCTTCCCCATCCGCTTCATCAGCGGCCGCAAAGCGTGCGGCGCCCACTGTCGGCGGGTCATGCGTACATCGCATGGCAATTCTCAGAACTGTCATGACTTAAGCCTCACTCCTGACGCTACTATCGGGTCACCGCGCAACCGTCGCGCAACCTGGCGCAACGGATGGCGGCGCAAGGCCGTCATGCCGCAGAGCATGGCGCCAATACGATAAAAGTGGAACGGAGGAGACGCATGAACTTGCAGTTTGCAGGAAGGGGCACTTGCGCCCGTGCGGCAACGGGCTATCTGGCGGGCCGTCGCGGCGCCCGGGCAATTTCCGCGCTCGGCCTGTTTGCCGTGAGCACTGCGGCGCAGGCCGATGGCCTGAGCGTCAGCGGCCTGGCAGCCGGCGGCATTACCTATACGTCCAATGTCGGCGGCTCGGCCCGCTATGGCGTGGATTCCGCTCCGCTGCGTCCAAACTATCTGGCCTTCAACGGCTCCGAAACCATCGCCGCCGGCACCTCGGCGTACTTCCGGCTGGCCGGCCGCTACCTGCTGGACAACGGCAACACCATCGGGCAGCTGTTCAACACCTATTCGATCGTCGGCCTGCGCGGCGACCTGGGCGATATCTCCCTCGGCAATATGCGCGACTTCATGTTCGAGTATTTCACCGTGGGGGGTTTCAGTGGTTCATGGTACGGCGGCTTGTGGGGAGCGGGCCAGGGACCATTCCAGAACTTTGGCGGCGTGTATGGCGGTGTTCGCGGCGGCTCGGCCGACTACGACCGGTCCAACGGCGAAGCGCTGGGCAATGGCATCAAGTACGCCACACAGCTCGGGCCGCTGAAGCTCGGAGTCATGTACGCCTTTGGTGAACGCCCTGGCTCGGTCCGCGATGGCAGCTCCTACAGCGCCGGGGCCTTGTATGAATCGGGGCGCTTCGGTGCCACGGTGGCCTTCACGGACTTCAGCGACAGCAGCACGCCCACCAGCAATGCCCATATCCGCACGCTGGGCAGCGGGCTCAAATGGGGAACGCGCGACTGGACCTTCGCGGGCAGCTACTCGCGCACGGAGAACGCCGCCACCGACGGCGTCATCAACAACTTCGGCATCGGCGTGACCAGATCCTTCGGTGACCGCTATGGCCTGACTTTCCACTATCAGTACATGAAAGGCAACGGCGTGCTGCAGGACCGCCATGCACACCAGTTCCTGGCACGCGCCGAGACCTCGCTGTCACAGCGCACCCGCGTCTATGTGCAAGCCGCATACCAGCGCGCCGGCGGCACCGCCGATGCCAAAGCGTGGATAAACGGCGTGGCCGGGCCTGCCGATGGCAAGCAGCAGACCGTTGCCGGGTTGTTCGTGGAACATACGTTCTGACGGAGGGCAACCCATGACAATGCCTCCACCTGCATCCACCCTGGCCGACGTCGCCGCCGTACTCGACAGCGCGCCCGCAAACCGGCGGCGCACCCTGGTCATCCTGATCTGCTTTGCCATCGTGGCGATCGAGGGTTTCGATGCTGCCATCATCGGCTTCGTGGCACCCCAGATCACCGCGCACTTCCACAGCACTCCGGGGCAGACTTCGGCGGCGATCGGGGCTGGCATGCTGGGGCTGCTGATCGGCTACCTGGCCGGCGGCATATGGTCCGACAAGCGCGGGCGCCGGCCGGCGCTGGCGGCCGGCACGGCGCTGTTTGGCCTGGCGTGCATCGGCTGCGCCTTCAGCGCCGCGCTGCCACAGCTGATCGGATGGCGGCTGGCGACCGGTATCGGGATCGGCATCGCCATGCCGCCAATCGGTGCGCTGCTTGCCGAAGTGCTGCCCTCCGGGCGGCGCGCGTCGACGCTGACCGCGGTGTTCTGCGGCTTCCTGCTCGGCTCGGCGCTGGCGGGGCTGCTGACCGGCCTGCTGATTGAGCGCATCGGCTGGGAGGGCCTGTTCGTGCTGGGCGGTGTCGCGCCGCTGCTGTGCCTGCCCGCCGTGCTGGCCCGCGTGCCGGAGTCCCCGATGTACCTCGCCCACCGCGGCGCCGAGTCCGCCCGCGTGCGCCAGGCGCTGGCCAGGCTCGGCATCGCGGTCGACGCGGCGACGCAGTTCCTGGCGCCGCGCACACAGACGGGCCAGGCAAACGGCAGCGTGCGCGGCCTGTTCTCGCCTGCACTGATCCGCACCACGGTGCTGCTATGGGCAATCATGTTCCTGATCCTGGGCAGCTTCTACGTGATCGCCAGCTGGCTGCCAACGCTGATCCGCGAAGGCGGCGCCAGCGTGGCGGCGGCCTCGCGCACGGCCGCGCTGTTCCAGTCCGGCGGACTCGCCGGTGCCGTGGTCGCCGCGCTGGCGATCCGCCGGGTGCCGCCGCTGCGCTACGTCGGTGCCGCGTGGCTGCTGGGTGCCGCGCTGCCTCTGTGGATCGCAGCGCCCGCCGCCACGCCTGTTTATGCCGTGCTGGTGTTCTGCGCCGGTTTCCTGGTCAGCGGCCCGATTGTCGTGGTCAACGCCGTCATGGCGATGGCCTATCCCACGCCGGTGCGCTCCATCGGCGCAGGCTGGGCCAGTAGCGCCGGCCGGCTGGGCTCGTTTGCAGGCGCGGGATCGGTCGGCTGGCTGGTGCAGCATGGCCTGGCCCTGCACCAGTTGATTGCCGGCATGGCCGTGACGGTGTTGGCCAGTGCGCTGATCGTGTTGTTCTTGTCCCGCTCCATGCGGGCCTCAGGAGGCTGAACTAATGAATTGGAACGAAAAGACAGCAGTGGTATCGCTAAGCAGTGGCCTGGCCCGCGGAGAAGTCCGCGATGGCGTGGCCGTGTTCCGGGGGCTTCCCTATGGCGAACGCATCGACCCGTCGAGCCGCTTGTCAGAACTCAGGGCACCCACACCCTGGCCAGGTGAACGCGATGCGACTGCGTTGGCGGCGGTGTTCCCGCAGGCCAGGTCGCGGCTGGCCGCGGTGATGGGCAACGGCATCGATGCCAATGCGCAATCCGAGGATGCCTTCGTCCTGAATGTCTGGGCGAGTGCCGAGGCGGAGTCAATGCCGGTGTTCGTGTTCATCCACGGCGGCGGCTTCATGTCTGGCGGAGGCTCGGCGACCTGGTATGACGGCGAACGGCTGGCCCGTGAAGGCCGCATGGTGGTGGTCAGCGTCAACTACCGCCTTGGCGCGCTGGGGCACTACGTGGAGGGCGACGACACGGCCAGCGGCAACCGGCCGGTGCGCGACCTGCTCCACGCCCTGGCGTGGGTGCAGCGCAATATCCACGCGTTCGGCGGCGACCCTGCCGCGGTGACGGTGGGCGGCCAGTCCGCCGGCGCCTGGTATGCCTGGCTGCTGGGCATCAGCCCCGCCGCGCGCGGCCTGCTGCGCCGGAACCTGCTACTCAGCGTTCCGGCCGTGCCGCCGCAGACACCCCAGGAGGCCCGTGCCACCAGCGAGGCGTTCCGCGCTCACGCCGGCGGACCCCCGTTTGATTCGATACCGGTTGCCGAGGTGTTGGCGGCGCAGGGCGAACTGATGCGCTCACGCGCAGGTTTCGGAGAGATTTCAGTTGGCTTCCGCCCGGTGGAGGAAGAGGGCCTGGTGCCTGGCTGGCTCTTCGATGTGCCGCGTGCAGCGGCGGCCGCGCATGTCGACGCGACGCTGCTCGGTTTCACGGCCGAGGAAAACACGGCGTTCCTGTTCGCGCAGCCGGCAGTGACCGGCGCCAGCGAAGCCGAGGTCCGGGCCTGGTTCGACCGTGCATTCGGCGCGCGGGCCGGGCACGTCTACGACCGGCTCGCCGCGGCACGCGCCACCCCCACGCCCTACACGCAACTGGTCGACGGCAGCAGCTACAAGGTCTTCATGGCCGGCACGGAGCAGATCGCCGGCGCCTTCGGCGCGCGCGGCATACCGGTGTTTCCCTATCGCTTTGCGGTGCAGAGCCAGGTTCCGGGCCTGATGAGTCCCCATTGCATGGAGTTGCCGTTCCTGTTCGGCAACCGGCCGGCGTGGGCCGACGCGCCGATGATCATGGAAGTGCCGGAGCCGGTGTTCGAACGCGTTGGCGCGGCGTTCCGGAACCCCATTGTCGGGTTCGTCCGCGATGGCAAGCCAGGACCGGCACAGTCATGGCCGGCGTTCATGGCGGCGACGCCGCAACTCGCGGAGTTCCGCGAGGACGGCCTGGCAATGCAGCCCTGGCAGCTGCTGTCGCCGGGGTCCGGCGCGACGCCGGCCTGACGTCGCGGCACCGAGCCGGCGCGCGCGGCACCGGCCGGTCAGAACTTCGGGATGCGCAGCGTCTTGCTGACCATCAGCGTGCCCGACAGCGCGAACAGCAGCACCAGCGGATGCAGCACCGCCGGGCCCAGCACCCACGCGCCGCCCGGCAATTCGCCGCCAAGCTGGCCCTGCCACGCACACCATGCCAGCACTGCGGTCAGCAGCACACTGGTCGGGATCGGCGTGCCTTCGAAGTAGGCCACCTTGCCGCTGTCGCTGCCCTCCGCCAGCGATTCGGCGGTGACGTTGAAGCGTGCCAGCCGGCTGACGCCGCAGCAGACGAAGTAGATCAGCACGGCCAGGTCCCAGCCGCCGCGCATGCCGGCGGCGAAGGCCAGCGTGGCCGGCCCGACGCCGAACGAGATCACGTCGGCCAGCGAATCCAGCTCGCGCCCGAGCGCGGAATGCGCATGACGCCAGCGCGCGATGCGGCCGTCGAGCACATCGAAGATAAAGGCCAGCGGCGCCAGCGCCGCCGCCGTGAAGAAATGCGACAGCTGCTGGTCGGCCACGAAGAACATGGCGAAGAACACCGACCCCATGCCGCAGGCCGCGTTGCCCAGCGTGAAGACATCGGCCAGCTGCAGTTCACGCAGCATCGAGAAATGGCGGGGACGTTCCGGCCGGGTGCTCATGGCGCGCGCTTACAGGACCTTGGCCACGTGATGCACATTCGGCGGGGCGGCAAAGGTCTCGCCAACCAGGCCGCGCCATTGCTCGAACTCGGCCGATTCGCGGAAATGGACCATATGGTCTTCCACGGTCTCCCATTCGACCACCAGCGTGTAGTGTTCCGGCTGCTCGATCGAGCGGAACAGCTGTACGCCGTGGCAGCCGCGCGAGCGCAGGAACAGCGGCGTGGCCTGGCTCACGCCCTGCTCGAACTGCTTGTCCATGCCGGGCTTGATGGTGATTTGTGCGATTTCCTTGATCATGGCGGTTTTACCAATGGAGTAGATGCCGGCGCACCGGCGGGTGTCTGCTACCTTAGCACGATCGCGGCGCCACATGCCGGCTGCAAGCATTCCGTTACACGCGGGGGTTAGCATCGTCCACCCTGCCACTACCTGCCGACCACGCCATGCGATTGCCCTGCCTAAGCGCCACCTTGCCCGAGCCATTTTCCCGGCCCTCGCCTTGACCTGCCTGCCAGCCGCGCGTGCTGCATCGCAGCCATGCGGCACGCCCGCGACACCGATCGCCGAGATCCAGGGCGACGCCGCGGCATCGCCGCTCGCCGGCCGCGTGGTGGAGGTCGAGGCAATCGTCACCGCGGATTTCAGCGGCGACGGCGGGCTGCGCGGCTTCCTGCAGACCGCGGACGCGCAGCGCCTGCACCGGCCCGGCGTCTCCGAAGGCCTGTTCGTCTACGCTCCGCGCACAACGGCACGCGCCGGCGACATGGTGCGCGTATCCGGAAGGGTCGAAGAGAAATTCGGGCAAACGCAGCTGGTACTGTCAGGCGCGCTGGCGGTCTGCGCGCGCGGCATGACGGTGACGCCCCAGTCGCTGACATTGCCGGTCGTCGGCGAATCCGACCTGGCCGCGCGTGAAGGCATGCTGCTGCGCCTGCCGCAGACGCTGACGGTCGCCGATACGCATGAGCTGGGCCGCTATGGCACGCTAACGCTGAGCGAGGGGCGCCCCATCGCGCCCACGCAAATGGCCATGCCCGGCACAACCGCGCTGCAAGCCACCGCCGCCAATGCGCGCAACCGGCTGCTGCTCGATGATGGCTCCACGCGCCAGTATCCCGCCGTAGTGCCCTACCCGCCCCCGCAGCTGGCTGCGGACCATCCGGTACGTGCAGGCGACACGGTCACCGGCGTGCAAGGGGTGCTGGAAAAACGGCACGGACAGTGGCGCCTGCAGCCGGTGCCCGGTGCGGGTGCGCCGGTGTTCCAGGCCACCAATCCACGCCGCGGTGCGCCGCCGCGCCATCCGGCCACCACGCTGCGCGTGGCCGCCTTCAATCTGCAGAACTACTTCAATGGTGACGGCCAGGGTGGCGGCTTCGGGGCTCCCGCCAACCGAGGCGCGCAGAACGCTGACGCGCTGGCGCGCCAGGAATCCAAGCTGGCCGCCGCGCTGTATGGACTAGACGCGGACGTGATCGGCGTGATGGAGGTGGAAAACAACGGCTACGGCCAGTACAGCGCGATTCGCCAGCTGGCGTCACGGCTCGGGCCAGGCTGGCGCGTGCTCGATCCCGGCACGCCGGCCCTTGGCAGGGATGCCATCGCGGTCGGGCTGCTGTACAACGCCAGCACCGCCATACCCGCCGGCCGCGCGGCCACCACATGGCTGGGCGAGCGCAGCCGCCAGCCGCTGGCCGGCACCTTCCGCGCAATGGCCGGCGGCACGCCGGTCACGGTCGTGGTGAACCATTTCAAGTCCAAGAACTGTATGGAAGCGGCCGGCGCACAGGCCGATCAGGGCGATGGCCAGGGTTGCTGGAATCCCGCGCGCGTGCAGGCGGCCGAGGCACTGGCCGAGTGGCTGGGGACCACGCCGACCGGGGTAACCGGCGCAGCCGTGCTCGTGATCGGCGACCTGAACAGCTACGCGATGGAAGACCCCGTGCGCGTGCTGGCGCGCCGCGGCTATGCCGACATGGTCGCGCAGTTTGCCGGAGGGCAGGCCTACAGCTACGTCTACAACGGCCAGGCCGGGTATCTCGACCACGCGCTTGCCGATGCCGCCGCAGCCCGGCAGGTGATGCGTGGCATATCAATGCCGACGAACCCGGGGCCTTCTCCTACGCCCCGACACCGGGCGCGCCAGCAGCAGCGGCCCACTATGCACCCGGCCCCTATCGCTCGTCAGATCATGATCCGTTGGTAGTCGACTTCGCCAGCAGCCCGCGCGCGAGGTAGAGCACCACCAGCAGGTTGGCGGCCGCCAGCCCGCCATGCAGCCAGCTGGGGTGGACAAAGGCCTCGTACAGTTCCAGCGGGATATAGATCCCGCCGGACCACACGCCGATCCAGTTACCCCATGCCAGGCCGCGCCACAGCCCGTACGCTTCGGCAAAGCGCATCAGCACATAGACCGCCGCCGAACCGCCGATGGCCCACAGGCGGCCGTTGCCCGGATGCTGGAGCAGCGACAGGAAGATGGTGGGATAGCGGCTGGCCGGATTGACGTGCAGGCGCTGGATGACGGCCTCCGCCAGCGCCTGGGCGTCGCGGTGCAGCAGCGCTGCCAGGCCCAGGCCGGCAACGATCACCAGCAGGCCCTTGGCGGCCTCGAACAATGCGATCCCTTTCAGGCCCAGCGCGCCCTGCTTTGCCATGCGATGTCTCCGGTCGATGCAAGAACTGCAAAGCCGGTATTGTGCCGCACAGGCGGGAAATGAGCCTCAGGTTTGGCTTCAGCGGCCGTACTCGCGCTCGCGCATCGGGCCGTCGGCATCGATGCCGCCGCTGGCAGCGATGGGGCCGTCGACGGTCAGCGGTCCGGCCACGGTCAGGTCGCCCTGGACCACCATGTCGCCATGCACCGTCACCGGGCCATTGAAGACTTTGAGATAGCCGCTGCCGTATGGCAACCCCCGCGCGCTGGCCGGTCCGGTGAAGTACGCCGCGGTGAGCGGGCCGCTGGCAAAGACGTTGCCGGCGACAATCAGCTTGCCATGCACGGTCAGCGGCCCCTGCACCTGCGCCGAACCACCGATGGTGATCGGCCCGGACTCATGGGGTTGGGCGTGCAGCGGGCCGGCCCAGGCCAGCAGCACCAGGGCCGCCGCCGCCAGCCGCCATGATAGCCCGCCGGCATCGATGCGCAGCATTCGGTGCGACATGTCTTGCCCTCCGGCAGCCTCGCCTACCGCTGCAGCTTCTGGTAAGTGCCGATCAATTCCGCGCTGGCCACCACGTGGCCGTGCATTGCGCGCTCCAGCGCCGCCTTGTCGGGCTTGCCAAGGTCAGGCAGCGCCACGTCCAGCGCATACAGCTTGAAGAAATAGCGGTGGCGGCCGATCGGCGGGCATGGGCCGCCATAGCCGGTGCGGTGCCAGTCGTTCAGCCCGCTGCGCGTGCCGGCGGGCAGCCCGGCCTTGCCGATATCCGCCGGCAGCGCCTCCGCCTGGGCCGGCAGGTTATAGAGCAGCCAGTGGACCCAGGTCATTTTCGGCGCGGCGGGGTCCGGCGCATCGGGATCGTCGACGATCAGCGCCAGGCTGACCGTGCCGGACGGCAGGCCGGTCCAGGCAAGCGGCGGAGAGATATCGGCGCCTTCGCAGGTGTGCTGTGCGGGGATCTCGCCACCCGGGACGAATGCGGTCGATTGCAGCTGGAATGGCATACGGGCCTCGCTGGACGCACTGTGGGATGGCTCCAACTTAGGCCGGATCTCCACGCCGCGCAAGGCGATGGCGGCAGCGGGCGCCTCCAGCAGCGCCTTGAGCCGGCGCACGGCTTCGGTGGACTCGGCCTGGACTTGTTCGCGCAGCATCAGGCGGTTGATCAGCGCAAAGAGCAGCGTGGGCGACCGGTAGCGGAATTCCCGCTCAATGCGCGTGCGCCCGACCGACGGGGTCAGCGACGGCGTCATGGCGGGCGTGAGCCGGTAGGTGATGGTGCCGACCCGGCGCCCTTCGGCCACGCCTTCGATCGACCACGTGCGCGGCCGCTGGCTTTCGATGACGGTCCAGACCACCGCGCCACCGCGCTGCGCGAGCATGAAGGTCTCGGTCACCCGCTCGCCCTGTCCCAGCGGATGATCGGTCGCTCCCGTCACGGCGAGCGAGGCCGGTTGCCATTTGGGCCAGTGCAGCGGCGTGGACACGTAGTCGAAGACCTGGGCCGGCGGGCGGGCAATCACCACCTCGTCATGGATGGCGGTGCGGTCGGACCAGGGCAGCGGCGCCAGCAGCGTGCCCACGGTGATCGCTGCGAAGATCAGTCCCCAGAACGGTTTCCTGTGTCGAACAAGCATGGCGGCGGGACGGGACGCATCCGGGGGGCACCCGTGCATCCCATACGCGTGGCGCGATGCTTCCAGTGTAGTGACTGGGAAGCATCGCGCCAGTCCCGCCCGCTTCAGTCCCGCCCGCTTCAGTCCCGCCCGCTTAACGCGTCTGGGAAGCTGGCGCGTCCGCGGCTGGCGCCGGCGCGGCCGCCACCGTTTCCGGCAGCGGGCCCCAGCCACCGCCCAGCCGGCGCACCAGCGACACCGTTGCGGCCGCGCGCAGGCCGGCCACCTGGTTGGCGTCGCGCTGCGACTGCAGCACGGTGCGGTCGGCATCGATCACCGTCAGGTAATCGACCGCGCCGGCGTCATAGCGGCTGCGCGAGATCCGCGCGGCGCGCCGGGCGCCGCCGAGTGCGCTGTCCAGCGCGCCGGCCTGCTGGCTGAGCCAGCGCACGTCCGCCAGGCTGTCTTCCACCTCGCGGAAGGCCACCAGCACGGTCTGCCGGTAGCTGGCCACGGTTTCCTCATGCGCGGCGCGGGCGCCGGCAAGGTTGGCGCGGTTGCGGCCGCCGTCGAACACGGTCTGTGCGATGGTGGAGCCGATCAGCGGTCCCAGTGCCCAGGTGCGCGACGACCACTTGAACAGATTCGACAGATCCCCCGATTCAAAGCCGAACAGCCCCGACAGCGTGATGCGCGGGTAGAACGCCGCCTTGGCCACGCCGATGCGCGCGTTGGCCGCCGCCATCTGGCGTTCCGCCGCGGCGATGTCAGGCCGGCGCTCCAGCAGTTCGGACGGCAGCCCCGCCGGGACCGCGATCGGCGCGGCGTCCAGCGGGCGAGCCGCCAGCGAAAACGCCGCCGGCGGCACGCCGGTCAGCACCGCCAGCGCATGCTCCTGGCTGGCGCGGCGGCGCTCGATGCTGGCCAGGTCGGCGCGCGCGGTGCCGAGTTCTGCTTCGGCACGGGCGGGATCGAGGTCGGTGGTTTCACCGGCGTCATAGCGCTTCCTCAGCAGCGACAGCGCATCCTCGCGCAGCTTGATGGTGGCATTGAGCAGGTCGCGCTCGCTGTCCAGGGTGCGCAGCGCGAAGTAGGCCTGCGCCACATCGGCCTGCAGCGCCAGCTGCACCGAGCGGTACAGGTCCTCCGCGGCCTCGCCGTCCGCCCGGGCGGCATTGACGCTGGATGCGACGCGGCCGAACAGGTCCAGCTCATAGCTGGCAAAGGCGCGCGCCTTGAGCACGGTCTGTGGCGAGACCCGCGTGCCGTCGGGCAGACCCTGCGACGCCGCCGACGGCTGGCTGCGCGTCGGGTCCAGGCCCACGCTCAACTGCGGGTAGAGGTCCGCCTCAGTGGCGCCTGTGAAGGCGCGTGCCTGCTTCAGGCGGGCAGCGGCAATCGCCAGGTCCTGGTTGGAGCTGCCAGCCGCGTCGATCAGGCGGTCCAGCTCGGCGTCGCCGAAGATCTTCCACCAGTCGCCTCGATTCTGGCCTTCGGACGGCGTCGCGGTCTTCCATTGCGCGCCTTCGGCTTGGGCGGCCTCGGCCTCCTTGAAGGCCGGCACGGTGGCCGTTTCCGGCACCTTGTAGGTCGGGGCCAGCGAGCAGCCCGCCAGGACTAGCGCCGCGGCCAATGTCGCCAGTTTAGGCAGCCAGGATGTTGTCGAAAATGCAGGGGCATTCATGTCTATCACCATTATTCAGCCGATGCAGTCAGTTGCGCGCTTTGCTCCTGCGCAGCCGCGCGGCGCTGGCCGCGCGTGGCCAGCAGGCGCAGCGCCACGTAGAACACCGGCGTCAGGAACAGCCCGAAGAAAGTCACGCCGAGCATGCCCGCGAACACCGCCACGCCCATGGCATGGCGCATCTCGGCGCCGGCGCCGGTGGAGATCACCAGCGGCACCACGCCCATAATGAAAGCGAACGAGGTCATCAGGATCGGGCGCAGGCGCAGGCGGCTGGCTTCGATCGCGGCCTGCACCACGGTGCGGCCGTGATGCTCCAGCTCGCGCGCAAACTCCACGATCAGGATCGCGTTCTTCGCCGACAACCCCACCAGCACGATGAAACCGATCTGCGTGAAGATGTTGTTGTCGCCATGCGTGAGCCACACCCCGGTCATCGCCGCCAGCAGGCTCATCGGCACGATCAGGATCACCGCCAGCGGCAGCGTCAGGCTTTCATACTGGGCAGCCAGCACCAGGAACACCAGCAGCACGCACAGCGGGAAGATCCACACACCCGCATTGCCGGCCAGGATGTCCTGGTAGGTCAGCTCGGTCCATTCGAACTTCATGCCCTTGGGCAGGGTCTCGGCGGCAATGCGCTCGGCCGCGGCCTGGGCCTGGCCCGACGAGAACCCGGGCGCGGGCCCGCCGTTCATGTCGGCGGCGGTAAAGCCGTTGTAGCGCACCACGCTGTCGGGACCAAAGCCCTGCTTGACCTGCACCAGCGACGACAGCGGCACCATGTCGCCGGCGGCGTTGCGCGTCTTCAGCTGCAGGATGTCCTCGGCATGGGCGCGGAACGGCGCGTCCGCCTGCACCTTGACCTGATAGGTCCGGCCGAACTTGTTGAAGTCATTGACATAGGACGAGCCCAGGTAGGTCTGCAGCGTGTCGAACACCTCGGTCACCGGCACGCCCAGCTGCTTGGCCTTGACGCGGTCCAGCTTGACGTCGAGCTGCGGCACGTTGACCTGGTAGTTGCTGAAGATGCCGGTCAGCTCGGGCGTGGCGCGTGCCTTGTTGGCAAACGCGTTGGTGGCCTCGAACAGCGCGTCATAGCCCAGCGCGGCACGGTCCTCGATCATCAGCTTGAAGCCGCCGATGGTGCCCAGGCCCTGCACGGGCGGCGGCGGGAATACCGCGATAAAGGCATCCTGGATGGCCGCGTACTTCTGGTTCAGGTCGGCCGCAATCGCCGCGCCGGACAGTTCCTTGGTCTTGCGCTCCTCGAACGGCTTGAGCGTGGCGAACACAATGCCGGCGCTTGGGCTGTTGGTGAAGCCGTTGATCGACAGGCCCGGGAAGGCCACCGCCGATTCCACGCCCGGATGCTTGAGCGCGATATCGCTCATCTTGCGGATCACGTCCTCGGTGCGGTCCAGCGTGGCGCCGTCAGGCAGCTTGGCAAAGCTCACCAGGTACTGCTTGTCCTGCGCCGGCACGAAGCCTTTGGGCACCATCTGGAACACGCCCCAGGTCAGCACCAGCATCACCGCGTAGACACCGAATACCGAGCCCTTGCGGCGGATCACACCCTTCACGCCGCGGCCATAGTTCTCGGCGCTGCGGCCGAAGAAGTGGTTGAAGCGCTTGAAGAAGCCGCCGAACACGCGGTCCATCCCGCGCGACAGCCAGTCCTTGGGCGCATCATGGCCGCGCAGCAGCAGTGCCGACAGCGCCGGCGACAGCGTCAGCGAGTTGAACGCCGAGATGATGGTCGAGATCGAGATGGTCAGCGCAAACTGCTTGTAGAACTGCCCGGTCAGTCCGGTCATGAAGGCCAGCGGCACAAACACGGCGATCAGGGTCAGCGCGATGGCGATGATCGGGCCGCTGACTTCGCGCATGGCCTTGTAGGTGGCCTCCTTCGGTGACAGCCCTTCCTCGATATTGCGCTCGACGTTCTCCACCACCACGATCGCATCATCGACCACGATACCGATCGCCAGCACCAGCCCGAACAGCGACAGCGCGTTGATCGAGAAGCCGAACGCATGCATCAGCCCGAAGGTACCGACGATCGACACCGGCACCGCCAGCAGTGGGATGATCGATGCGCGCCAGGTCTGCAGGAACAGGATCACCACCAGCACCACCAGCGCGATGGCCTCGAACAGCGTATGCGTCACCGCCTCGATCGAGTGGCGCACGAACTGCGTGGGGTCATAGACGATGCTGTAGTCGATGCCGTCCGGGAAGTTCTGCTTGAGCTCTTCCATGGTCTTGCGCACGTCATCCGAGATCTGGATGGCGTTGGAGCCCGGTGCCTGGAAGATGGGGATGGCCACCGCGGGCTTGTTGTCCAGCAGCGAGCGCAGCGCGTATTCGGACGCGCCCAGCTCGATGCGGGCCACGTCCTTCAGGTACGTGACCACACCGTCGGCGGAAGTGCGTACGACGATATCGCCGAACTCCTCCACCGTGCTCAGGCGGCCCTGCGCATTGACCGACAACTGCAGGTCAGCACCCGGCAGCGCCGGCGACTGGCCGATCACGCCGGCCGCAACCTGCACGTTCTGCTCGCGGATGGCCTTGATCACGTCGCTGGTGGCAAGCTGGCGCTCGGCCATCTTGTCGGGGTTGAGCCACACGCGCATGGCGTAGTCGCCCGAGCCGAACAGCTGCACCTGGCCCACGCCCTGCAGGCGCGCCAGGCGGTCCTTGACGTTGATCACCGCGTAGTTGCGCAGGTAGGTCATGTCATAGCGGTCGTTGGGCGAGACCAGGTGGACCACCATGGTCAGATCCGGCGAGCTCTTGACCGTGGTGATGCCCAGGCGGCGCACGTCTTCCGGCAGGCGCGGCTCGGCTTGCGAGACGCGGTTCTGCACCAGCTGCTGGGCCTTGTCCGGGTCGGTGCCCAGCTTGAAGGTCACCGTCAGCGTGAGCAGGCCGTCGCTGTTGGCCTGCGAAGACATGTACAGCATGTTCTCGACGCCGTTGATCTGCTCTTCCAGCGGCGAGGCCACCGTCTCGGCAATCACCTTAGGGTTGGCGCCCGGATACTGCGCGCGCACCACCACCGACGGCGGCACCACTTCCGGGTATTCCGAGATCGGTAACTTGAACATCGATATGGCGCCAATCAGGAAGATCAGCACCGACAGCACCCCCGCGAAGATGGGGCGGTCGATAAAGAATTTAGAGAGATTCATCTTGGTCTCTGCCTGCGTTGGCGTAGCGGGTCCCCTGGCGGCCCGCCGAAGCGGGCGCCATCCACATCACGGGGAGCGCTGGAGTTGTCTGGCTGGTTGTGCGGTCTGGGGTCCGGGGATCAGCTCACGGGCTTGCCGTCGTTGCCTTCGGCACTGGCCTTCTCGCTGGCGGCCTGCTTGCGGTCGGGCGCCACGCCGCGCGGCTCCAGCTCGCTGCGGAAGGCCATGGCCACCGGCTTGGGCTGGACCGTGTCACCCGGGCGCACACGCTGCAGGCCGTTGACGACGATGGTCTCGCCCGGCTTCAGGCCCTTGCGGATCACGCGCAGGCCATCATGGTTGGGCCCCAGTTCCACTTCGCGGTAGACCAGCTTGTTGGCGCGGTCGAGCACCAGGACGAACTTCTTGCCCTGGTCGGTGCCGACGGCGCGGTCATTGACCAGCACCGCCGCATGCGGCGCGCCGCCGCCCAGCTTGACCTTGGCGTACAGGCCCGGCAGCAGGCGCCCGTCTTCGTTCTGGAACACCGCCCGCACGCGGATGGTGCCGCTGCGCGGGTCCAGGCGGTTGTCGACCGACTGGATCTTGCCTTCATGCGGATTGCCGTCCTCGTTGGCCAGGCCCAGGTAGACCGGCAGGTTGGCCTGGCCACCGCCGGCACCCGGCGCGGTGTAGCGCAGGTAGCTCTGCTCGTCGATCTCGAAGCTGGCATAGACCGGCGACACCGACACCACCGTGGTCAGCGCCGGCGAGGTCGTGCCCGGCGCCACCAGGTTGCCGACAGTGATCTCGGCGCGCGACACGCGCCCGGCCACCGGCGCGGTGATGCGGGTGTAGGCCAGGTTCAGGCGGGCGGTTTCCAGCTGCGCCTGGGCGCCGCGCACGTTCGCACTGGTTTCGCGCGCGGAATGGATGCGCTCGTCGAACTCGCGCCGCGAGATCGCGTTGTCGTCCAGCAGCCGCTGGGCGCGTGCCTGCTCACTCTGGGCGTGGGCGGCGCGCACCTGCGCCGCGGCCAGGTCCGCTTCGGCGCGGGCAACTTCTGCCGCATAAGGACGCGGGTCGATGGTGAAGAGCGGATCCCCCTTCTTCACCAGCGCGCCTTCGCGGAAGTGCACGGCGTCGATGGTGCCGCCGACGCGCGGGCGTATCTCGACCCGGTCCACGGCTTCCAGCCGGCCGGAGAATTCGTCCCACTCGGTGATGGTCTGGCCCACCACCGCGGCAACTTCGATCGCCGGCGCGGGCGGCGGCGTGTTGGCGTGGGCTTCGCCGCTGTGCCAAGGGCGCAAGATCGAACCGGCCACGCCGGCGCCCAGCACCACGACGATGGCGAGGGCAATCAGGGTACGTCGTTTCTGCTGCTGCATTTCTCAAACTCCTGGATCGGGTTTTCTTCAACCGGAAAAGCAAATGGCCGAACGCCGCCTGCCGGTCCGCGTGGGCGGACCGGAACCATGGCCAAACTGATGGTCGGACTTAGGACCGCCTGTGTATGGCGGCGGTCCTGGCTCTGGCCGAAACAGAGCCGGCTGGCGGTTGTCTGGAGCGGCTCAGCCGGCGGGCTTGGCTCCAGGCCGGCTGGTCTTGGCACCAGCACGGCGTTCAGTCAGGGATGAGGTATCGTCGGCCGCGGCCAGACATCGCCGCAGGAACCGCGCACCTTCGTCGACCCATGCCTGACAGCTGTCATGGGCCTCTTCCACGCCGTCGCCACAGGCGCCGGGCATGATCATGGCCTGGGCCGGCACGCCGGCCTTGCTCAGGCGCCCGGCGAAGGCCTCGCCTTCGGCACGCAGCGCGTCGTATTCAGCCACCTGGACCAGCGTGGGCGGCAGCCCGGCCAGGCGCGAGGCCAGCGCCGGGGCGGCATACGGATGCACCGTAGCCGCAGGCGTCGGCAGGTAATCGCGATAGTTGTCGGCCAGGCGCTTCAGGGTTTCCATCGGCACCTGCCCGCCGCCAAACC
The DNA here is from genome assembly GCF_003353055.1 of Cupriavidus lacunae. Lineage (GTDB taxonomy): Bacteria > Pseudomonadota > Gammaproteobacteria > Burkholderiales > Burkholderiaceae > Cupriavidus > Cupriavidus lacunae. The sequence continues at coordinate 39,723 of NZ_QKWJ01000036.1, read as the reverse complement.
CCGCGCAGGAGGCGTGCTGCAGGCACGGGTCCGTCACCGGACGGATCAGCCATTGCCCGCGCGGCTGCGCGGTGCCGCGGTCGCGCAGCATCTGCGCCAGCGCAATCGCCAGGTTGCCCCCGGCTTCCTCGCCAACCAGCGCAAAGCGGGTCCGGTCCAGCTTCAGGCGCCGGGCATTGCGCAGCACCCACTGCACCGTGCTGTGTGCGTCCTCCGGCGCGGCCGGGAACGGATGGTCCGGCGCCAGCGAATACGCCGGCGTTATCACCACCGCCGGCACCGTGGTGGCCAGGTCCTGCACCAGCTGGCAGGCATGTTCCACGCCGCCTTCCACAAAGCCGCCGGCATGCAGGTACACCAGCCAGGGCAACAGGGCCTCGCCCTCGGCGCCCGGCGCAGGATAGCCCGCCGGGTAGCACACCCGCACCAGGATCTCCCGCCCGTCGCTCGTCACCGTATGCTCAGCCACTCGCGCCTGCCCCGGCCCGGCTGCCGTGAGGGCAGTGGCGGCGCTGGCTGCATTGGGGCGTTGGCCTGGCTTCTGGGACATGGCGTCGGCGCACGACGGAAACAATGCGCTTGAGTGTTGCGATGGAACGAATTATGGTGATTGACGAGGATGGGATAAAGCGAGAGATCGCTAATGCACCGTTCCGGGATTGGAATAATCGCAAACCCCCTCCTGTCATGCCTCCGGAAGGAAGAATCCCCACGCATGACAAGGTTTTGTGTTTTGTGATTCACTCCGCCTCTCGGCACGCGCAGCGGTCCACAGGACACCAAGGCCGGTGCGCGCCCGGTCCGAAGCGGGGAGATTCCCGCGGCGCCGGACGCCCTGACAAACCCACGCCGGAACCCGCGCCCAGCCAGCGCGCAGTCGCAGTGCCAGCCAGCCGGCAGACTCCCCATAACAACAACCAGCAGGGCCGCGTGCGCCACGAGCGCGGGCGGCACGCCGTTCGGATCTATCGTCGGAACCTCATCATGGACCGTCTCGTATCAATGCAGGCATTCACCCGGGTCGTGGACGTCGGCAGCTTTGCACGCGCCGCGGAATCGATGGACTTGCCCAAGGCCACGCTGACCCGCCTGATCCAGAACCTGGAAACCCACCTGGGCGTCAAGCTGCTGCACCGGACCACGCGCCGCATCAGCGTGACCAACGACGGCGCGGCGTATTACGAACGCTGCGTGCGCATCCTGGCCGATGTCGACGAGGCCGAGCAGTCGCTGACGCGCCAGAACAACTCGCCGCGCGGCACGCTGTCGGTCGATACCACCGCCGTGCTGGCGCAGCTGGTGCTGGTGCCCCACCTGCATGAATTTTTCCAGGCCTATCCGGACCTGAAGCTGGAACTGACCATCAACGGCAAGCCGATCGACCTGCTGCAGGCGGGCGTGGACGTGGTGCTGCGCGTGGGCGTGCCACTGGACGAGGCCATGGTGGCCCGCCGCATCGGCAACGTGAAGCTGGCGTTCTACGCCTCGCCGATCTACCTGAACCGCTTCGGCACCCCGCGCGACCTGACCGAGCTGGCGCAGCACAAGGCGGTCAATTTCCTGTCCAACCGCACCGGCCGCGAAATGCCCTGGCCGATGGCCCACGGCGCGGAGCGCAGCGAGGTACTGCTTCCCTCCGCCATTTCCACCAACGACGCCGACGTCTACCTGGGCTGCACGCTGGAGGGCCATGGCGTGGCCCGGATCTCGCGCGCGATGGCCGAGCCCTACGTGGCCAGCGGCAGGCTGGTGGAGATCCTGCCCGACTGGCAGACCGATGAGCTGCCGATCTCGGCGATGTATCCGCAGAACCGGCACCTGTCGGCCAAGGTACGGGTGTTCGTCAACTGGGCCGCGGAACTGTTCTCCCGCCATCCGCATTTTGGTGCGGCACAGCAGCGGCTGGCCGTGGCGGCCTGATCTGGCCCGATCAGCCAGCGGCGCCTGTTCTCTGCGGTATGTAGGACAAAACCGGAAATCGGTTCAACGCCCGCCGTTCTATACTGTTTCTTCCGAAATCACGACAAGAAGAGGATTCCGATGAAACAAGTGCTTACCCCCCTGGCGGCGTGCATTGCCGCAGCAGTTGCACTGGCCGGCTGCGCCGGCTCCGGCATGACCTCCTCGTCTGCAGCGGGCGCGACCGCAGCGCCAAACACCGGCGCCGACGCCAGGGCGACGGCAAAGCTCCAGCCCAAGAGCGGCACCGACACCGCGGGCACCGTGACCTTCCAGCAGCAGCCTGGCGGCGTGATGATGACCGCCGCGATCACGGGCCTGCCGCCGAACTCGGTGCATGGCTTCCACGTCCATGAGAAGGGCGACTGCTCCGCGCCTGATGCGATGAGCGCGGGCGGCCACTTCAACCCGACCGGCAAGCCCCATGGCCAGATGACCGTGCCCGACCACCATGCCGGCGACATGAACAATGTCACCGCAGACGCCAGTGGCAATGCGCGCGTCAGCATGCTGCTGCCGGACCTGACGGTTGGCACGGGCGCCAACGGGGTGATCGGACGTGCGGTGGTGGTGCACAAGGATCCGGACGACTACAAGACGCAGCCCACCGGGAATTCGGGCGGGCGGATCGCATGCGGGGTGGTGGCGGCTTCGTAAGGTGGTTGCGAACCACGAAGCCTTGCAAACGCGCCGGTGTTCTCCCTCTCCCGCTTGCGGGTGAGGGGAGCAAACCAGCGCAACGGGAGCGCTTTCCGTACCTCAATGCCGCCATGCCATCGCCGACAGACGCCGCGTTCGTTCCCCACCGCCGCCTGCGCGCCAGTTCGCTGCTGCTGTGGTGCGCCGCCCTGCTCGGCGGCTGCGCCTTGCCCCCGCTGGATCCCCGAACTGAATCCTACGCGCTGACGCCCGCCGAGTCCCAGGCCACGCCGCTGGGCCAGGCGGTGGCCGGCGAAGTGGCGCGCCATCCGGGCCTGAGCGGCATCCATCCGCTCGAGAACGCCTACGCCGCCTTTGCCGCGCGCGTGCAGCTGGCGCGCACCGCGCAGCGCACGCTCGACGTGCAGTACTACATCTGGCGCGACGACCTGACCGGCACGCTGCTGCTGGAGACGCTGCATAAAGCCGCCGACCGCGGCGTGCGCGTGCGCCTGCTGCTGGACGACAACGGCATCGCCGGCATGGACGAGTTGCTGGCGGCCATGGATGCGCATCCGCACGTCGAAGTGCGGATCTTCAACCCGTTCGTGATCCGCCACCCCAAGGCGCTCAATTTCCTGACTGATTTCCGGCGCCTGAACCGGCGCATGCACAACAAGTCCTTTACCGCCGACGGCGTCGCCACCATCATCGGCGGGCGCAATGTCGGCGATGAATACTTCGGCGCGACCGATGGCGTGCTGTTCGCCGACCTCGACGTGATCGCTGTCGGCCCCGCGGCGGGCGACGTGGCGCTCGATTTCGACCGCTACTGGTCCAGCGCCTCGGCCTACCCGGTAGACCGGCTGGTGCCGCCGGTCAGCGTCGAACGGCTGCAGGCGCTGGTCGGCAACGCCCGCGCCGTCGAACAGAACCCGGCTGCCGCCGCCTACCTTGGCGCGGTGCGCAACCTGCCCGACGTGCAGCGGATGCTGGACGGCACGCTGCCGTTCCAGTGGGCAAAAGCGCGCTTGGTCAGCGACAACCCGGACAAGGCGCTGGGCGAGGCGTCGCGCAACACCCTGGTGGCGCACCAGCTGCGCGATATCCTGGGCGACCCGCAGCGCGAGCTTGACCTGGTCTCGCCCTACTTCGTGCCGACGACGGGCGGCACGTCCTATTTCGCGGACATGGCCAGGCGCGGCGTGGCGGTGCGGGTGCTGACCAATGCGCTGGAAGCCACCGACGTGGCCGCCGTGCATTCGGGCTATGCCAAGCGGCGCAAGGCGCTGCTGGAAGCCGGCGTGGACCTGTATGAGCTGCGGCGCTCGGCCGCGCCTGGCAGGAAGGAAGAGCGCGCCGGCCCCTTCGGCAGCTCGGGCTCCAGCCTGCACGCCAAGACCTTCGCGGTCGACGGCAACCGGATCTTCGTGGGCTCGTTCAATTTCGACCCGCGCTCGGCGACGATCAACACCGAACTGGGCTTCGTCATCGACAGCCCGGAACTGGCAGGCAAGATCGAATCCACCTTCGCCAGCGTGGTGCCGCGCGCGGCCTACCAGGTCAAGCTCGATGAGACCGGCAAGCTGTACTGGCTGGAACGGCGCGGCGACGAAGTCATCCGCCATGACACCGAGCCGAACACCAGCTGGTTGCGCCGGCTTGGCATCTGGTTCCTGTCGATCCTGCCGATCGAGTCGATGCTGTAGAACCGGTTCCCGGAGGCGCGTCCGTTCAGATCTGATCGATCAGGCTGCGCACCACGTCGGCCAGCCGGGCGGCGCGCTGGCGCCCCTTGACGTCCAGCGCCATGCCGCTGCCGCCGGCGAGCGCCTTCAGGCCGAACAACGCATCGCCCACATCGCGCCAACCCGGAAAGTCGGCGTGGATCTTCTCCAGCGCGGCAGCCCCCGCCACCACCTGCGCGGCCGCGGGCGTGTTGCCCGCCGCCAGGTCTTCCAGCGCCGTGGCCGCGTCGAGCAAGCCTTTGCGGTTCATCTCGGTCTCCCCTGCAATCTCTCTTTTGTCATGGCCGCCGCATGCGGGCGGCCATGACACTGTAGCAGGCTTGCCGGGAATGGCTCGGGCCGCTGGCGACGCCAGCCTTGCGCCGCCTTGCCCTGCCGCTTCAGTTGCGGCCGATATCCTGCAGGATGCGCGTCATCAGGTACAGGCGCGGCACGATCGAGTCGAGCTCGACGTACTCGTCGCGCGCGTGATAGCCGAAGCCGGCCAGCCCGAAGCTTTCCACCACCGCGGGCTTGCCAGAGCGCGCGGCGTAGCCGGCGTCCGTGGCGCCGCCAGTGCCTTCGGCCAGTGCCAGCGTGCGGCCGTCCAGCTCGGCATAGATCTCCTGCGCGCGCCTGGCCAGCGCGCGGCCGCGCGCGTCGGCCACGTACGGCGGACGGCCCTCTTCCATCGAAACCGTGGTCTGCGTCTCCGGCACCAGCTGGCTGGCCTTGACCTTGTCCTGCAACGCCACCTTCAGCTTCTCGGCGGCGCCGGCCGCCGTGGTGCGCACGTCGCCGTAGGCAACAGCGCTTTCCGGGATCTGGTTGCGCACCGTACCGGCCTGCGCCTGGGTCCAGTTCAGCTGCGAGCCCGGCACCTGGCTGGCGGTGTCGCGCGTCTGCTGCAGCTGGTAGGCGAGTTCGAGCAGCGCATTGCGGCCGCGCTCCGGCGCGGCGCCGGCGTGGGCAGCGCGGCCCTTGACCTGCATAGTGGCAGTGGCAGTGCCGGAGGCGCCCAGCAACAGCGACTCGGCCTTGACCACATCCTTGGCCGCGGTGGGCTCGCACGACAGCACCACATCGTGCTGCGCGGCCAGCGCGGCAATGGCTTCGCCGGAGCCGACCGAGCCGACTTCCTCGTCTGGGTTGAACAGCACAGTGATCTGCGCGTAGTCGCGCCAGCCCTGGTTCTTCAGGATCTCCAGCGAATGCAGGATGACGGCGATGCCGCCCTTGTCGTCGGCGATGCCGGGGCCGTAGAGCCGGTTGCCCTCCTCGCGGATGGGCTGCGTGGCCAGCGTGTTTTCCGGGTAGACGGTGTCCATGTGGGCAATCAGCATGACGCGGCGCTTGCCGGTGCCGGTGAAGGTCGCCTTGACCATGGTGCCCGGGCCCCTAGTCACCGGCAGGCGCTCAACCTTTGCGCCCAGCGCCTGCAGGCGCTTCTCGGTATAGCTGGCCATCTGCGCCAGCCCCTTCGCATTGGCGCTGCCGGATTCGATCGACACCATCTCCTTGAGCGAGTGCACGACAGCGGGCTGGGCCGCCTGCGCGGCGGACAGCAGCGCGGTATCTGGCTGCGCGGCGCTGGCCAGGGTGCCCGCCCCGGCAAGCGTCAGGGCAGCGGCAAGGGCAACGTGGCGAACGAAAAACGGCATGGAATCTCCTCGGTTTGGTCTTGTCGGGGTCATGCCGTGGCGCACTGGCGGCGCCACGGCACAACTGCACGATCCTAGTCCTTGCCAGAACCGAAGGGGAGGATCAATATCGCCAATCCGGATGCCGATCCCGCCACGGTGTTTTGCCCCGCCATCCTGCCCCGCCCATCGCCAATGCACCCGAGCACGCCCCCCGTCATCGAACCGCCGTCACAGAACATCCCGCTGCATGTCCGCCTGCTATGGCTGCCGGAAGCCATGCCGGGCAGCCTGTTCACCACGCTCGACGTACTGCGCACGGTGGCCGGCGTGGCCAGCCTGCAGCGTCCCGACGCCGCGCCCACGCTGAGCTGGCAGCTGTGCGGCGCCAACGGCCGTACGCTGGCACCGGTCCTGCCCGGGCTGGCGCCTTCCACCCGGCGCACGCGCGTCGCGGACAGCCGCACGCTGCTGGTCATCCCGGCCCTGCTGGCCAGCAATGCGCTGCAGCTCGGCGAGATCGTGCAGCGCCATGCCACGGCGCTGCGCCTGGTGGAACGCCATGCGCAGGCCGGCGGCTGGATCGCGGCGTGTTCGTCGGGGATGGTGTTTGCGTTGCAGCTGGGACTGCTGGATGGCGCAAGGGTGGGCGCGCCGTGGATGTTCCAGAGCTGGATGATGCGCCAATATCCGCATTGCGACCTGGGCAGCGACAACGCCATGAGCGTGCACCGGCAGGTGTTCTCATGCGTGGCGCCGGCGCTGCAGGTGGAATTCATGCTGCGGGTGCTGGGCCACCTGCATGACCCGGACCTGGCGCAGGCGGCGTCGCGGCTGATGCTGTTCCAGCCCGAGCGCCAGCGCAGCGTGCCGGCGCTGGTGTCGCAGCGCTGGCTCAGCCGCACCGCGGACAGCCCTGTGTACCGCGCCATCCAATGGCTGCAAGACCACGTGTCCGAGCCCTACAGGCTGGCCGCGGTGGCGCAGGCAGCGGCGGTCAGCGAACGCACGCTGCTGCGGCATTTCGGCCAGGTGACCGGCATGACGCCGCTGGACTACCTGCACACGCTGCGCGTGGAGCGCGCCCGCATGCTGCTGGAAGTCACGCTGCACGGCACGCAGGCGATTGCCGAAGCCTGCGGCTACAGCGACGCGGCCGCGTTCCGCCGGCTGTTCCAGCGCACTGCGGGGATGTCGATGTCAGACTACCGCGCCCGCTTTGCGCTGCGGGCGCGGCGACGCTACTGGCGCATGGAAGACGCCGCGGCACAGCGCGGCGCGCGCGGATAGCCGCGCTGGTGCCAGCGCTCAGGTGCGCAGCGAGATGTGGTTGACCACGTCCTCCACGCCCTGCACATACCACGCGTCGCGCTCGGCCTGGCGGCGCGTGTTCTCGTTGCTGACGCAACCCTCCAGCGTCACCACGCGCTTCTCGGTACGCACGCTGACCTGGCCGGCATCGACAAAGGGATCGGTCTCCAGCACCAGCATCAGCGCCTCGGTGATTTCATCGTCGCGGTCGGCCTCGGCCGGCGCCACCACCAGCTCGTTGACCACGCAGCGGCAGCCGCGCGACCACCACGCCAGCACCCCGGCCAGACGCATGTGCGACAGGCTGATCACCTGCCCCCACAGCGTCACCACGCCGTCGTGCACTTCCACTTCGATCCAGCCGCTGCGTTCGCCCACGGCCTCGCGCATGGCCTCAGGCTTGCCCTTGACGCGCGCGCAGATCTTGCAATTGCGGAAATCGACGGCATTGAGCAGGCGCTCGCACACCGCGTCGCGCAGTTCGCCGTCACCGACCTGCATGCCGCCGTCGGCCACGCGCAGATGATCAATCACGCTGGTCACGCCGTCCACGCGCCGCAACGTCGCCGCGGCCCGGGTCTTGTCGACAATATCGGCCACTTCGCCTTCCAGGATCAACGCGCCGTCGGACAGCCGCAACTGAATGGTGGGATGGAGGACATGACCCTGATAAGGCACATGCGCCAAGGCCGCGCGCGCCTGCGTCAGCACCGCTTCGCTAGTCTGCATTTTGTTCGCCTCGCCGGAATGGTCTGGAGATGGAGGATGCGCGCCCGCCTGCAGGCGCGCCTGGGGCGGCGCCGCAGCCTCCTTCACCCCCGGGGCCCCTGGCAACCGCTTCCTCATTATAGGAAGCGGTCCGCCGCGGGTTCGGCCTAAGAACCCATTTCACAATGAAGAAGGGGACCTTCTTCATTGTGAAATGGGTTCTACGCAAGGCCCTGGCTCAGGTGGCGGCCGCCTCGCGTACGCGAGCCACTTCCTGGTTGCGCAGGATGAAACGCTGGACCTTGCCGCTGGGGGTCTTGGGCAGTTCGGCGACAAATTCGATCTCGCGCGGGTAGGCATGGGCCGCCAGGCGATTGCGCACATGCAGGCGCAGCGTCTCGGCCAGCTCGGGCGAGCCCTTGTACTGCGGGTCCAGCACCACGAAGGCCTTGATCAGCTCGGTCCGCTCGGGGTCGGGCTTGCCGATCACCGCGGCCTCGACCACGGCCGGATGCTCGATCAGGGCGCTTTCCACGTCGAACGGGCCCACGCGGTAGCCCGAGGTGGTGATGACATCGTCGGCCCGGCCGATAAAGCTGATGCTGCCGTCGTCGTTCAGTTCGGCGGAATCGCCGGTCAGGTAGTAGCCGCCGGCAAACGCGCTGGTCGGCGTGCCGTGATAGCCGCCGAACCAGCACATGGGCGAGCGCTTCAGGTCCAGCGCCAGCGTGCCCGGCTGTCCGGGCGGCAGTTCGCGCTGTTCGTCATCGACCACCACCACGCGGTGCCCCGGGCTGGCAAAGCCGGCCGCCCCCATGCGCACCGGATGCGCCAGGGCATGGTGGTTGCACAGCACCATGCCCAGTTCGGTCTGGCCATAGTGGTCGTGGATGGTGACGCCCAGCTCGCTGGCGAACCAGCGGATCACTTCCGGATTGAGCGGCTCGCCCGCGCTGCTGACGGCACGCAGCTGGCCGCGCAACGGGCCGGACACGGCCTCGCCTGCCGCGATCAGCAGCCGGTATGCCGTGGGCGACCCGGCCAGGTTGGTGATGCCGTACTTGCGGATCACGCGGCAGGTGCTGTCGACGTTGAACGGCCCGTCGTAGAAGGTCGTGGCATGGCCCAGCGACAGCGGGCCGGTGACAGCGTAGTACAGGCCGTAGGCCCAGCCCGGATCGGCCAGGTTCCAGAACGCATCTTCGTCGCGCAGATCGACGGCGTCGCGCATATAGCCGGCAAACGCGGCGATGGCCTTGAGCGGCACCATCAGCGGCTTGGCCGGGCCGGTGGTGCCGGAGGTGAACATCATCAGGAAAGGATCTTCGCCGCGACGCATCACCGGCTCGAACGACGCCGGCTGGCGCGCCAGCTCGGCCCAGAAGCTGAAGTCGCCCTGCCCCACGCCGTGGCTTGCGGGGTCGCCCTGGGTGCCGGCCACGGTGACGATGGCGGGACAGCCGGCCACCTCGTCCAGCTTGGGACGATTGACGGTGTCGGTGACCACCACCCTGGCGCCGGACGCATTGAGCCGGTGCTCGATCGCCTTGGGACCGAAGGCGGTGAACAGCGGCTGGTACACGGCGCCGGCGCGCCAGGTGCCGAGGATCGTCACCAGCAGTTCCGCGTTGCGCGGCAGCAAGCCTGCCACGCGGTCGCCCGGCTGCACGCCCTGTGCCTTCAGGAAGCCGGCGAACTGCGCGGACAACGCCTGCAGTTCGGCAAAGGTCCAGCTGCGCGCATTGCCGTCGCGCCCTTCCCAGTACAACGCGATGCGGCCGGGCTGCGCGTGCCGGTCGCAGCATTCGACGCAGGCGTTCATCGCCGCCAGGCTGCCTTGCAGCTGCCGTGCCACGGCGTCGTCATAGGAAAATCCGTCGAAAGCTTGGGCGTAGTCGCGCATGGTGTCTCCTGTATCCGGGCTTGTGCCTTGTAGTAGGTGGCCAGTGTGCGGGCAGTGCCGCGCAACGGCTGCCGCAAGAGTGTGCGCCAGGCCCCAGCGCGTGCGCAATAACCGATTCCGCCAGCGCGGCTGACGGTTTTTGCCATCCCTGCCGCGAGCGCTGAGGCGCCCTTGACGCGGCGCCGCGCGCCGCCGACGATACCGGCATCACCGTCAGGAGACAGCGCATGTGCACCAACTACGCTCCGGTCCAGCGTCGTATCCTGCGCGAAATCTTCGGCGTGGAGCCGCCGCCGGGCGTATACAAGGCCGAGACCTATCCCGACTACGCCGCGCCGATCTTGCGCGCCACGGACGACGGCGCACGCAGCGCCGACCTGGCCTCGTTCGGCATGGTGCCGCGCCAGCGCATTCCAGCCGGCGCACGGCGCTACGACACCACCAATGCCCGCAGCGAAACCGTGGGCGAGCGCCCGGCCTTTGCACGCTACTGGCGCCAGGGCCAGCTATGCCTGATACCCGCTACGGCGTTCTATGAGTTTGCATATCCCGAGGAGGCGGTGCCTGGTGGCCCGCCCGGCAAGCCGGTGCGCTGGCGCATCTGGCTGCCCGGCGAGCCCGCCTTCGGCATCGCCGGCCTGTGGCGCGGCTGGCCGGACCAGGCGCTCTCTTTCACCATGCTGACCATCAACTCGGCGCAGCACCCGGTGATGCAGCGCTTCCACAAGCCGGGCGACGAAAAGCGGTCGCTGGTCATCGTGCCGCGTGAACAGTGGGACGACTGGCTCGCCTGCCGCGACCCGGAAGTCGCGCGCACCTTCCTGAAACTCTTGCCCGCGGCCGCCATGCAGGCCGAGCCGGCGCCTAAAGTGCAGGGTGCGCCAGTTCCGGATGCGGACTAAGCTGGCTTCGCGCGTCTGGACGGGCCACTGCAGAGTGATCCCGAGAGGTGCGAGACTATGAACAGGAAATCTGACCTCACCCTGCCCACGCCCGCGGAGGACGCCGCCATTGCGCGCGGCATTGCCGCAGACCCCGATGCGGTGTCGTTGCCGACAGAGCAAATCAAGCGGATGCGCCCGGCGCGCGAGGTACTCGAGCAGGTCGTGGGAAAAGAAAAAGCGGACGCGCTGGTGAAGCGCCGTGGCAGGCCGGCCAAGCCGGCTGGCGAGCGCAAGATCAACCAGACGCTGCGGATCGATCCCGATGTACTGGAGGCCTACAAGGCAACCGGCAGCGGCTGGCAAACGCTGATGAACGACGCACTGCGTGATTACGCGAAATCGCACCGGATGCTGCCTCGGCGCTAAGCCGGACGAAGGCGCACCGGAAGTTACTGACGATACCGGACGGCCAAGCTGACGAACCGGCCGCTATCCCAGAACCTCGGCTGCCAGTTCCGCTTCCAGCCATTCCCGGAAGCGCCGCACGCCGGGCCGCGCTTCCGGCGCCTCGACAATGCGGTACGTCATGCCGTACTCCACGTGCCCGGGCAGTACCACCCCCAGCTTGCCGCTACCCAACAGCGGCAATACCAGCGGCGTACGCCCGATCGCCACACCCGCACCCTGTGCCGCGGCGTTCAGCACGTGCTCGTACTGCGAGAAGTACAGGCATGGCTGTCGCGGCGAACGCGCCAGTTGCAGGCGCGTCAGCCATTCGCTCCATGACATCCAGGGAAAGCGCCCGGCCGGATCGTGGAACACCAGCAGCGGCGCTGACGCGAGATCTGCGGTGGTGGCGATGCGCGCGGCCAGCGCCGGTGCTGCGACCAGCATCAGGCGCTCCTGCAGCAGCGGCGCCTCATTAGCAACAGGCGCGGCAAGCCGGATGGCCAGGTCGAAGCCCTCGCGCTCCAGGTTGGCGTAGGCCTCCGACGCATCCACCCGCACGTCGATGTCCGGCGCCAGCGCCTGGAAGCGCGCCAGCTTGGGCACCAGCCAGAGCGAGGCAAACGATGGCGTGGTTGTCACCGCGATCGAGATCCGGCTGGCGACCAGCACGCGATCCACGGCGTCGCCCAACTGGCCCAATGCCGCGCGCGTGGCATCGTAGAGCTGGCGGCCCTCTGCGGTCAGGCTCAGCCCCTTGCCGCCGCGCAGGAACAGCGCGACGCCCAGCACATCTTCCAGGCTCTTTACCTGCTTGCTGACGGCGGACTGCGTCAGGCAGAGTTCCTGCGCGGCGGCCGTGAAGCTCAGCGTGCGCGCGCTGCATTCAAAACCGCGAAGGGCCTCGAGCGAGATCGCGCGCAGGGCGTTGGCAGAAGCAGGACTCAGATGTGGCATGACGGCGAGGAATACCCGGGTTGAAAACACTTCCGGCCACCACGGCCAGCGTGCGACAACAATGATGTCATGGCCTGACGATCGCGTCAGGCGCTTCGAGGAGAACGCCATGAAGCCATTCTGCCGCTGGCGCATCGAGGGCCGCGCGCCCATTGTCATCCGCCTTGCCGCCGGCGACCAGCTGCGTTGCGTGCAAGGGCTGGCGTGGGTTACCCAGGCACCCGTGAAACCGGGCCACGATCCGGACCGCAGCTGCGACGACTTCGTACTGGGGCCGCGCGCTCGCCTGAGCGCCGCGGAGCCGCTCACCTGCTTTGTCTCCGCGCTGTGCGGCAAGCCGGCCTGGATCGTCGTGTCCGGCACGGCGCACGCCGTCGCCACCCTGCCACCATGTTCAACGCAACCACTGGAAGCCAACGCATGACCGTACTGATCGAAACCGAACGCGTGGGCCAGCATGCCCTGCTGGTACTGAACCGCCCTGAAAAGCTCAACGCGCTCAGCTACGCGCTGATCGACGCGCTGGCCGCGCACCTGCAGGCATGCGAGGCGGATGACACCGTCCGTTGCGTGATCCTGACCGGCAAGGGTAGAGCCTTCAGCGCAGGGGCGGACATCGCCGGCTTTGCGCCGGACATCGCCGCTTCGCCTGAGCGCGCCCTGCGCGAGTTCCTTGGACGCGGCCAGGCGCTGACGCGCCAGCTGGAGAACTTCCCGAAGCCCGTGATCGCCGCGGTCAATGGCCTGGCGTTTGGCGGCGGCTGTGAAATCGTGGAGGCCTGCAGCCTGGCGCTCGCGGCGGACCATGCCACCTTTGCCAAACCCGAGATCCGGCTGGGCTTTGCGCCCACCTTCGGCGGCACCCAGCGGCTGCCACGCCATGTGGGCCGCAAGCGCGCCAACGCCATGATCCTGACTGGCGATGCCATCGACGCGGCCACGGCCGAGCACATTGGCCTGGTCAATCGGGTCGTGCCCGCCGACGGGTTGCTGCCGGCTTGCCTGGCGCTGGCGGACCGCATCGCGCAACATTCGGCAGTTGCCGTGACAGCATCGCTGCGCGCCGTCACGCGCGGCATCAATGTGCCCATCGACGAAGGCCTCGCCATCGAGGCGATGCAGTTCCGCGTGGCTGCGGCATCAACGGGCGCCCGGGAAGGCACACAGGCCTTTCTGGACCGCCACCGCGGCTAGCCCTGCAGCCGGCCCAGCAACCGCCGCCCGGCCTCGACCACCGCCGCATCCGGCCGCATCTGGTAGCGCACGATCATGCCTTCGATGCACAGCATCGCTTCCCCGGCCACCGCTTGCGGCTGCTCCAGGCCCAGGCGCGTGGCAATCTCGGCGATGAACGCCTCCAGTTCGGCCTTGTGGGCGGCCGCCTGCTCCTCCGCACGCGCGTCCCCGCCCGCCTCGGCCACCACGTTGATAAAGGCGCAGCCGCGGAAGTCGCGGCCGAACCAGTCGGCCAGCGTATCGGCGATCACGTCCAGGTGCGGGCGCTCCGCCAGGCGGGCTTCCACGTCTTGGCGGAACCACGCCATCCACTCGTCATGCCGGCGCGCCAGGAACGCCGAGATCAGCTCGTTCTTGGAAGCGAAATGACGATAGAGCGACATCTTGGCCACGCCGGATTCGGCAATGATCTTGTCGATGCCGGTGGCGCGGTAGCCCTCCTGGTAGAACAGGCGGGCAGCGGTGTCGAGGATGCGGTCGCGGGCGGAAGGCGTGGCCATGGTGGCGGCAGAGTCGGTAGTGGGCGCGGCCGGGAAGCGCCCTCGCGCCGCCCGGCCCCTGCAGGTCGATACTATGACAGACAGACCTGTCTAGCAAACGCTGCCCGGTCAGGCCTCCAGCTTTGCCGCCGCGTCGCGCAGTGCGGTGCGCAGGCCCTCTTCCACCACCGGGTGGTAGAACGGCATCGTCAGCATCTGCGCAATGGTCAGGCCCTGCTGGTACGACCACGCCAGCAGGTGGGCGATGTTCTCGGCACGCGGGCCGGTCCATTCGGCGCCGAGGAAGCGGCCCGTGACCTTGTCGGCATAGACGTGCATCAGCCCGCGGTTCTTCAGCATCACCCGGCTGCGGCCCTGGTCCTCGAAGCTGACCTCACCGGTCACGAAAGTGCCTTCGGCAAGGTCGGCGAAGCGTTGGCCGACCATCGCGATCTGCGGGTCCGTGAACACCACCCCGATCGGGGCGCGGCGCGCCAGCGGCTTCACCTGCGGGTAGCTGGCGGCGTTCTCGCCGGCGGCCTTGCCTTCGTCGGCGGCCTCATGCAGCAGCGGCAGGATGTTGTTGGCGTCGCCGGCGATGAAGACCGGTGCATTGCCGCACTGGAGCGTCTGCGCATCGAACAGCGGCACACCGCGCGCATCCAGCGCCAGGCCGGTGTTCTCCAAGCCCAGTCCGCGCACATTGGGCGTGCGGCCGGTGGCAGCCAGCGCGTAGTCGAAGCGCTCGGTCACGCTGCGGCCTTCGCGGTCGAGGTAGGTCACCACCACCTGGTCGCCGTCGCGGCCCATCTCGGTCACCCTGGCGTCCGGGTCGAGACAGAACTCGTCGTTGAAGGTCCTGGCCGCATAGGCGCGGATCGCCGGGTCGGTCAGCGGCCCGAGCGAGCCGCTGACGCCGAACACGCGCACCCGCACGCCCAGGCGCGACAGGGCCTGGCCCAGTTCCAGCCCGATCACGCCGGGGCCGAACACCACCACGCTGGCGGGCAGGTCCTGCCACGAGAACACATCGTCATTGACGATCAAACGGTCGCCGAACACCTGGAACGGCGGCGGCAGCGTCGGCGTGGACCCGGTGGCGATAACCACGCGGCTGGCGCGCACGGTGGTATGCCCGTCCACTTCCAGCGTGGTGTTGTCGATAAAGCGGGCGTAGCCGCGGATACGGTCGGCTTCGGGGATGCTCTCCACGCCGCGCACAACGAAGCCGACAAAGCGGTCGCGCTCGCTGCGCACGCGGGCCATCACCTCGCGGCCGTCGATGCGGATCTGGCCATCCACGTGCACGCCGAACGGCGCGGTGTGGCGCAGTTCGTGCGCGGCCTCGGCGGCGGCAATCAGCAGCTTGGAGGGCATGCAGCCCACGCGGGCACAGGTGGTGCCATAGGGGCCGCCTTCGATGATCACGGCGCGCTTGCCCGCGGCAATCGCGGCGCGGTAGGCGGCAAGGCCGGCGGTGCCTGCGCCGATCACGGCGACGTCGGTCTGGATGGTGGTCATGGCGGTCGGTTCCTTTGTCTTCTGAAGTGTCAGACTGGTGTCAATCAGCGGGCTGGATGGCGCCGCCCTGCGCTGGTTCGCGGATAAGGGGGCGCCATCGGGTCCGGCGACTGCCGGTCCCCGGATGGGGAAAAAAGAGGGGAAATGGCTTAGTTGCCCAGGTACTGCTGCAGGGCCTCGGCGCCGCCGATGAGCTTGCCGTTGATGAAGACCTGCGGAGCGGTCATCTCGCCCGACACGGCGCCCAGCACCTTGCCGCGCACCTTGTTGTCCAGCGGCACATCGATGTAGTCGAAGCCGTTGTCGTCCAGCAGTTGCTTGGCCTTGGCGCAGAACGAGCAGCCGACCTTGGAGAACACCACCACCTGGTCCGGCTTGCGCGCATTCGGGGCGATGTGGGCCAGCATGGTGTCGGCGTCGGACACCTTGAACGGGTCGCCCGGCTCATCCGGCTCGATGAACATCTTCTGCACCACGCCGTCCTTGACCAGCATCGCATAGCGCCAGCTGCGCTTGCCGAAGCCCAGGTCGGCCTTGTCCACCAGCATGCCCATGCCTTCGGTGAATTCACCGTTGCCGTCGGGGATCATGGTGATATTTTCGGACTCCTGATCCTTGGCCCATTCGTTCATCACGAAGGTGTCATTGACCGACACGCACAGGATGTCGTCGACGCCGTGCTTGGCGAACACCGGCGCCAGCTCGTTGTAGCGCGGCAGGTGGGTCGAGGAGCAGGTCGGCGTGAAGGCGCCCGGCAGCGAGAACACGACCACGGTCTTGCCGTTGAACAGCTCGCCGGTGGTGATGGTCTTCCACTCGTTGTCTTCACGTACGCGGAAAGCGACATTGGGAACGCGTTGGCCTTCACGGGATTGCAGCATCAGTTCACTCCTTGGTCTGGATCGGGTTGGTTTCAGCTGCGGGTTGCAGCGAAGGCCCCATTCTGTCGACCTGGATGTGATTTGTACAATTCATCGTTTTAACTGCCGCGATTGTCCTAGACTATCGATCAGGGATAGGCGCCGCCTATCGCGCCGACAGGGCAGCCGTCCGCGCGGACGTAAAGGCATATTTTTTCGGGAAAACCGCGGGGAGTGCCCTATCATGCGGCATCCCCTCAGACTCCGTTTTGTCCGCAATGACCCGACCTTGCCGCCTGCCGTCCCTCTCCCGGTGGGCACCAATGCTCGCGCTGTCGCTCGTGCTGGCCCAGCCCGCGCTGGCGCAAACCCTCAAGAAGCCGGCGCTCGACGCACTGACCAGCAGTAGCAAGACCGCTGCCCAGCCCGACCTGCAGGCCTTCATGGCCGCCGCGGCCAGGGCCGAACCCGCGGTCGCGCCGGCGGTGGCCGCGTGGCAGTCCAGGGCGCCGCTGTCGGGCGACAACCTGGTCAATATCGCCCGGCTGCTGGGTGTCTACAACCGTGTGCACAACGAGGCCGCGGTGATCGATGCCATCGGCAAGATGGTGGCGCTGCGCACCGTGCGCGACGAAAAGATCCCGCCACACGAGAACCCCGCCATCATCGAGTTCGGCAAGATGATCGAGGCCATGGCACGTGATTTCGGGCTGGCCTACCGCAATGTCGACAACAGAGTCTTTGAAGTGACGCTGCCCGGCGGCGGCAAGGACACCTTCGGCATCCTGACCCACGCCGACGTGGTGCCGGCCGTGGCCGAGGAATGGGTGCTGGACGACGGCACCAGGCTCGATCCGTTCCGCATGACACGCGTGGGCGATGTCCTGTACGGACGCGGCACCATCGACGACAAGGGCTCGATCGCGGCGGTCATGTACGCGATGAAAACCGTCAAGGAAAGCGGCGTGCCGCTGGAGCGCACCATCCGGCTGATGATCGAGACCACCGAGGAAACCGGTGGCGACGGCATGAAGTACTACCGCCAGCACACCGCGCTGCCCGAGTACAACGTGGTGCTCGACAGTAAATACCCGGCCGTGGTCGCCGAGAAAGGCTCCGGTACGTTGACCGTCTCGTTCGGCATCAAGGCGGCGGACGACAAGAGCGCGCAAGGCAAGACCGACTACAAGGGGCCGGCCATCGTCGCCATGCGCGGCGCGGCTTCGGCCAACGCCATCCCCGAAACCGCCACCGCGCGCATCGCCGGCGGCGACCCCGCGGCGGTGGCTGCCGCGCTGGAACAGGCGCGCACGGAATTCCTGCGCCACTACACGCCGCGCGGCAAGTTCTCGATCGACGTGAAGCGCGACGGCAACGACGTGGAAGTCAAGGTCACGGGGGCCTCGGCACATGGATCGCGCCCCGAGGAAGGGGTCAACCCGCTGCCGCGGCTGGCGCTGTTCCTGCAGGCCAGCGGCGTGAAGTTTGTGGAGAACCACTACCTGCATGCGGTCCGCTACCTGAACGACCTGTACGGGCTGGACTACCTGGGCACCAGGATGGAGGTGGCCTACCGCGACCCGTTCATGGGCCCGCTGACCATGTCGCCAACGCTGGTGCGCGAGCGCGGCGAATATGTCGACGTGGTCACCAACGTGCGCATGCCGCGCGGCCGCACGCCGGACGAGCTGGGCGGCAAGATCACCAAGCGCATTTTCGGCTGGGCCGCCACCCATGGCCCGGTCGAGATCAAGTACGACCAGGGCAACTGGATAGCGCGCGATCCCAAGGGCGCGTGGCTGTCCACGCTGCTGAACATCTTTGGCGATACCACCGGGCTGGAAGCCAAGCCGGTTTCCACCGCCGGCAGCACCACCGCCAAGCTCATGCCCAATGCCATCAACTTCGGGCCGGCCATGCCGGGCAAGAGGTACACCGCGCACAATGCGCGCGAGTACAAGGAAGTGGCCGACCTGAACCTGGATATGCAGATGTTCACCGAGATGCTGGTGCGGATCGGGAACCTGGACAAGATGCAGTAAGGGCTTGCAGCGTGTCCCTGCACCGCTTGGTTGCTCCCCTCTCCCGCTTGCGGGAGAGGGGCCGGGGGAGAGGGCAGGCGTGTGCCTCGCGATATAGCGCGTTGGTCCGCAACGGCCCGCCCTCTCCCTAGCCCTCTCCCGCAAGCGGGAGAGGGGACTGGCCCCTAGTGGTTCGAGCGTCAGCGCCCGAGCCAATATCCCAACAGCCTCACAACCCCAATTCACTCAGCCCCGGATGCGCATCCGGCCGCCGGCCCAGTGGCCAGTGGAACTTGCGGTCCGCCGTCTTGATCGGCGCATCGTTGATGCAGGCAAAGCGCCGGCGCATCAGCCCCGCCTCGTCGAACTCCCAGTTCTCGTTCCCATAAGACCGGTACCAGTTGCCGGAATCGTCGTGCCATTCATAGGCAAAGCGCACGGCGATGCGGTTGCCATCGTGCGCCCACAACTCCTTGATCAGGCGGTAATCCAGCTCCTTCTGCCACTTGCGCTGCAGGAAGGCGACGATATCGGCGCGGCCATTGACGAACTCCGCGCGGTTGCGCCAGGCGCTGTCGACGGTATAGGCCAGCGCCACGCGCTCGGGTTCGCGGCTGTTCCAGCCGTCCTCGGCGGCACGGACCTTGGCGATGGCGGATTCGTGGGTGAACGGGGGCAACGGGGGACGGATTTCGGCTTGCGCGGACATGCGGATGCTCCTTTGCTGGAAATGGGAAGGGTCAGGTAAGAACAGCCTGCTCATGATGATACAGACCTGTATCATTATTTGTAGACAGATCTGTCTTGTCAAGGCAGGATGGAGGGCAGAATTCGAAAGCAAGACCCGGAGTGTGAGGCGCATGCGGACGGCCTAAAGTTGGCACCATGCAAGGGAGAGACAGGAGATTCGCAGTGGGCACCAGCCAGATACAACGTCCGGAAATGGCCGTGGCAGGGCCGCGCAGGCCGATACCGCAGGGGCGCGGCACGGCGCGGCAGCATGGATCCGAAACCGATATCGCCACCCGCGTCGATGGCTCGGACTGGGCCGCCGTGGCACGCGATCTCGACGACCATGGATGCGCCGCGATCCGGGGCCTGTTGTCCGCGGCCGAATGCGACGCGATCGCTGCCGGCTATGCCGAGGACGCCCTGTACCGCTCGCGCATCGACATGCGCCGGCACGGCTTCGGCCAGGGCGAGTACAAGTACTTCCGCTATCCACTGCCCGGCCCCGTGGGTGCGTTGCGCGCGGCGCTGTACCCGCACCTGGTGTCTGTGGCCAATCGCTGGAACGCCGCCATGGGCATCGACGTGCGTTACCCGGCCGCGCACAAGGACTACCTGGAGCGCTGCCACCAGTCCGGCCAGTTGCGCCCGACGCCCCTGCTGCTGCGCTACGGCCCCGGCGACTACAACTGCCTGCACCAGGACCTGTACGGCGCGCACGTGTTCCCGCTGCAGGTCGCCATCCTGCTGTCCGAACCGGGCCGCGACTTTACCGGCGGGGAATTCGTGATGACCGAGCAGCGGCCGCGCATGCAGTCGCGGGCCGAGGTGGTGACGCTGCACCAGGGCGACGCGGTGGTATTCGCCGTCAGCCAGCGCCCGGTGCAGGGCAGCCGCGGCAGCTACCGCGTGAACCTGAGGCATGGCGTCAGCCGGCTGCATGCGGGCCAGCGCTACACGCTGGGCATCATCTTCCACGACGCCACGTGAGGTATCCCATGACCCGATCCATGATCCGCCCCACACAGCAGCCTGAAGCCAGCGCCATCGAACGCGACCCGCGCTGGGCCCGCGTGCTGGCGCGCGATCCCGGCGCCGACGGTGCCTTTGTCTATGCGGTCAAGACCACCGGCGTGTATTGCCTGCCGAGCAGTCCGTCGCGCCTGCCGCATCCGGCCAATGTCGAGTTCTTCGACAACGCCGCCGCGGCTGAAGCCGCGGGCTACCGGCCCAGCCGCCGTGCCGCCGCACCTGCGCTGGCGGCACAGCACGCGGCCATCGTGGCCGATGCCTGCCGCCGCATCGAGGCTGCCGACACCCTGCCCACGCTGCCAGAGCTGGCCAGCGCGGCGGGCGTCAGCCCCTATCACTTCCACCGCCTCTTCAAGGCTGCCACCGGCCTGACGCCGCGCGCCTATGCCGCCGCGCATCGCGCCAGGAAGCTGCGCGAACAGCTCGGCACCAGCGACTCCGTGACCGAGGCGATCTACGACGCAGGCTTCGGCTCCAACAGCCGCTTCTACGAGACCTCGGACGCGGTGCTGGGCATGACCCCGTCGCGCTACCGCGCGGGCGGGGCCGACACCGATATCCGCTTTGCCATCGGCCAGTGCTCGCTGGGCGCGATCCTGGTGGCGCAAAGCGAGCGCGGCGTCTGCGCGATCCTGCTGGGCGACGATCCGCAAGCGCTGCTGCAGGACCTGCAAGACCAGTTCCCGCGCGCCAACCTGATCGGCGGCGACGCACGGTTCGAGCAGCTGGTAGCGCAGGTGGTGGGCTTTATCGAAGCGCCGTCGATCGGCCTGGCGCTGCCGCTGGACGTGCGCGGCACCGCGTTCCAGCAGCGCGTGTGGCAGGCCCTGCAGGAGATCCCTGCGGGCAGCACCGCCAGCTACGCCGAGATCGCGGCCCGCATCGGCGCGCCGCGTGCGGTGCGCGCGGTGGCACAGGCGTGCGCGGCCAACCACCTGGCGGTGGCCATCCCCTGCCACCGCGTGGTGCGCAGCGACGGCAACCTGTCTGGCTACCGGTGGGGCGTGGCGCGCAAGCGCGAATTGCTGGAGCGCGAGGCGCAGGCCTGAGCGGCCCCGCGCTCAGCGCGCCACGGCTGCCTGGACCCGCGCCAGGTAGTCGTGGATCTGTGCCACCACGGCCGCGCCC
Organism: Cupriavidus lacunae; assembly: GCF_003353055.1. Classification (GTDB taxonomy): domain Bacteria; phylum Pseudomonadota; class Gammaproteobacteria; order Burkholderiales; family Burkholderiaceae; genus Cupriavidus; species Cupriavidus lacunae. The sequence goes on along the minus strand of NZ_QKWJ01000036.1, from coordinate 18,542 downwards.
TCGCCCACCGCCGCTGCGACGCGCTTGGTCGAACCTGCGCGAACGTCGCCAATGGCAAACACGCCCGGCACGCTGGTCTGCAGCGGATACGGCACCGCGGCCGCGCACCCCAGCGCGCCCCCGCCGGTGCGCACGAAGCCCTTCTCATCGACCTCCACTTTGCAGGTGCGTAGCCACGCCGCATTGGGATCGGCGCCGATAAACAGGAACAGGTGCCGCACGTCCAGCGTGATGGGGGTCGGACTCTCTTCCCGGCACTCGTAGCGCACCGAACTGAGCCACCCTTCGCCCGCCAGCGCGCTGATCTGCGCATGCGTGTGCAGCGTGATATTCGGCAGCGATCCGATGCGGTCGATCAGGTAGCGCGACATGGTGGCCGCCAGCCCCGGCCCGCGCACCAGCATATGCACGTGCGCGGCATGCGAAGCCAGGAAAACCGCCGCCTGCCCGGCCGAATTCCCGCCGCCCACCAGCATCGCCGGCTCGTTCTTGCACAGCTTGGCCTCCACCGGCGAGGCCCAGTAGTAGACGCCGCGCCCTTCAAAGTGCTCCAGCGCGGCGATGTCCGGGCGCCGGTACTGCGCGCCGGTGGCGATCACCACGGTGTGGGTCGGGATCATGCGGCCATCGGTCAGCTCCAGCCGGATCGGGTCCGCGCCGCAATGCAATGCCTTGACCTCCAGCGGGATGGCGATGTGCGCGCCGAACTTCAGCGCCTGCACGAACGCGCGCCCGGCCAGCGCCTGCCCGGAGATGCCGGTGGGAAAGCCAAGATAGTTCTCGATCCGGGCACTCGCGCCTGCCTGCCCGCCCGGCGAGCGGCAATCGAACACCGCCACCGACAAGCCTTCGGACGCCGCATACACGGCCGTGGCCAGCCCGGCCGGCCCGGCGCCGACCACCACCACGTCATAGACGTGAGCCGGATCGAACTCCGGCAACAGCCCCAGGCACGAAGCCAGCTGCCCTTCGTCCGGCGCGCGCAGCACGCGGCCATCGGCGCAGATCACCAGCGGGAAGTCGCTGGCGGGCGCGCTGGCATAGTCGAGCAGCAATGAACAGTCGCGTTCCGCGTCGATGTCGATGACGGTATGCGGGTAGCCGTTGCGCCGCAGGAAGGCCTGCAGGGCCACCAGTTGCGGCTCGGTGCCGTGGCCGACCAGCACCGGCCCGCTGCCGAACTCGATCAGCCCCACGCGGCGCAGGATCAGCGCGCGCATGATGCGCTCGCCCAGTTCGGCCTCGGCCACCAGCAGGGCGCGCAGCCGCTCCGGTGTGATCGTATAGCCCTGCGTATCGGTCACGGCCACGCCGTCCACCAGCGCCGGGCGGCCGCTGAGCGTGCCGACCTCGGCCAGGAAGTGCCCCGGCCCCTGCTCAGTGATCTGGTGCTCGCGCCCGAGGCCGTCGCGCCGCACCAGGCGCACGCTCCCGCTGATGATCAGGTACATGCCCCGGCCCGTGTCGCCGATGGCAAAGAGCTTCTCGCCCGCGCGCCAGTTCTGTGGCGTGCCAAAGCGCCGCACGCGCGCCATGTCGTCGGCGCTGAGCTGCGGGAACATCTGGTGCGAGCGTGACTCCAGTGTGGAGTACGGCGCCTCCAGTCCACCCCCGGCCTCCGGGCCAGGCTCCTCTTCCGGTGTCATTGCTTCCGACTGCGAAATCGCCATGCTGCCTCCCCGTGTGGATCCGCGCTTGCTCGATTGCCCCTTCCCGGCTGCCGCGGCGCGGCCTATCGATAGTAGTCGGCACGGCGCAGAATGCGAGGCCCCGGAAGACGGCACAGTTGCGGATTGCGCCCGCTTCGGATTGAATGAGCGCCTCGGCGTGTCGGCATCCGCCGCCACCTTCAGCAAAAAACCAGCCTTGATGCATTCCAACCCTGAATCCGACGCCAGCCAGACCGGCGACCGCCCCGTCCGCCCGGCCTTGCGCCCCCTGACGCCCGTCGAAGGCCGCGTGCTTGGCGTTCTGGTCGAAAAACAGCACACCGTGCCCGATACCTACCCGCTGTCGCTCAACGCGCTGGCCTCGGGGTGCAACCAGAAGACCGCCCGCACCCCGGTGATGAACGTCAGCGAGGCCGAGATCCTGGAGGCCATCGACGGCCTCAAGGGCCTGAGCCTGGTCTTTGAGGGCAGCAGCAGCCGCGTGCCGCGCTTCGAGCACAATATGCAGCGTGTGCTGGCCGTGCCCAGCCAGTCCGTTGCCCTGCTGGCGATGCTGCTGCTGCGCGGCCCGCAGACCGCGGCGGAACTGCGCCTGAATACCGCGCGCCTGCACGGTTTTGCCGATATCTCTTCGGTCGAGGCCTTCCTCGACGAACTGGCCAGCCATGCGCCGCCCTTCGTCGTGCGACTGCAGCGTGCCCCGGGCGCGCGTGAAAGCCGCTGGATGCACCTGCTCAGCGGCGAAGTCAGCGCCGCAGCGGCCGCCGACGATGCCGTGCGCGCCATGGATGCCGCCACTGCCTCACCGGGCGAAATCGAACAGTTGCGCGCCGAGCAGCAGGCGCTGACCGAGAAGGTGGCGAAGCTGCAAAGCCTGGTTGAACACATGGCCGGGCAACTCGGCATTTCCGTAGACGAGTTTCTCGATTAAACCGCAGCCCTGCGCAATCCCGACCAGGCCGCTGCTGGCCAAGGCAGGCGGTCGGGGGAAATTTTTGGCGGTTAATTGCGTAATTAACGAAGCGGCGCCGGTGTCCGGTGCCATCACCATGGCCGCCGCACCTGGACGCGCGCAGCGCGTCAGTCACTTTGCCGCCGCCCTGCACAACGACCCGGATGTCGCCTATGCTTTGCTCAGGACACCGGACACGGAAAGGAACAAGGGGCGCCGAATCCTGGCCCCGCCTCGACAACCATGGACAAGACAGCCTTCGTATTTGCCGGCGGCGGCAGCCTCGGTGCGATCCAGGTCGGCATGCTGCGCGAACTGGTGGCCTGGGGCGTGATGCCCGATATCGTGATCGGCGCCTCGGCCGGCGCCATCAACGGCGCCTACTTTGCCTGCAATCCGGGCGTGGCCGGCGCCGGCCGGCTTGACGCGCTGTGGCGCGGCATCCGGCGCGCGGACATCCTGCCGTGGGGCTGGCGCAGCGTCTGGAGCATGTTCGGCGGCAACCGCGGCCACCTGGTGGAGGCGGCCGGGCTGCGCAGGCTGCTGGCGCAGCACTTCGGGCCGCGGCGGCTGGAAGCGGCGGAACTGCCGCTGCATGTGGTGGCCACCGACATGCACAGTGGCGACGAAGTCTTGCTGTCCAGCGGCAGCATCGTCGATGCGGTGCTGGCCAGCGCCGCCATCCCCGGCGTGTTCCCGCCGGTGCAGTTCGAGGGCCGTACGCTGATCGACGGCGGCGTGGCCAACAATACCCCGGTGTCCACCGCAATCGCACTGGGCGCCACGCGCGTGATCGTGCTGCCCGCGGGCTTCACCTGTGCTGAGCGCCGCCCGCCGCGCGGCGCGCTGGAGCATGCGTTCAATGCGCTCTCGCTGCTGGTGGCGCGCCAGCTCGTGAACGACCTGCAGCACTTCGCCGACCGCGCGCAGATCAGTGTGGTGCCGCCGCTGTGCCCGCTCGATATCTCACCCTACGACTACTCCAAGTGCGGCGAACTGATCGACCGTGCCGCGGCCACGACCGCGGAGTGGCTGCAAGGCAAGGGCCTGGACAGCCAGCGCATACCGGGCGCGCTGGCGCCGCATTCGCATGACGAAGCGACGCCCAGCTGCAGCGCCGATATCCCGGAGGCGGCGCCCCACTGAAGCCGCTCAGGGCAGCCGCGCCAGCAACCGGTCGCCCAGCGTCGGCGGCAACGCCAGCCGCCCTTTCCTGCCCGGCGCGGCGGGGTCAAACACCACGGCTTGGCCGTCCCAGCTGAGCTGCACCGGCCCCGCGCTGGTGAAAGTGCGATGGGCCAGCAAGCGGTCGCGCTCCGGGCCATAGATGCGCAGCAACACCCGCTCACGGCCCAGGTAGCAGTATTCCGCAGCGTAGCGGACGGCCGCATCCACCGCGGGCAAGCGGCGGCAGTTGTGCGCACTGGCCCGCTCCGAGGCGCCATGGCCGTAGACGATGGCGGTCCAGATGCCGCCCAGGGCCAGCAGCCGCCCGGCGCTGACCAGCACCATATGCCCGGCCCGGGCCTTGCGCCCGTCGGCGGTTGCCATCACGTAGCAGACCGCGCGAAACGCGGCCAGCCCCAGCAGCAGCAACGCCACCGCGGCCAGGTGGAAATAGAACGCCGAGTCCGGCATCGATGCCATGATCTGGGCCACGCCCTTCTCCCCGGAAAATACCAGCAGCTGCCGAAATTGAAAATCCGGCCACATGCGGCGCCGCCAGTATCCACGCCACATTAACCCCGCATTGAATCAGTCCCGAATCAGATTAATCGGCACCGTTTATTCCCGGATAATGAAAGTCGGCACCGTCATGCATTCCAGAATAATCAACCGCCGGCATTGCGCCAATTCGGTGTATTCCCGGCCCGGTATATTTTCAGCGCGATTTAGCGTTTATTCCGCCGCAGGCAGCGTGGCAAGCAGGCTGAGCAGCCGTACCATTGTTGGCCCCACGATCGCCGCCAGCGCTGCGGCAGTGGCGGCATCGCCGTCGCGGGCAGCGTCTTCCAGCCGCTGCGCCATCAGCCGCAGCGCATGGCAGCCGACGTAGTGCGCGGGAGCTTTGAGCCGGTGGGCGACGCCTCGCACCGTATCCAGATCATCCGCCGCCGCGCGCAACCGCGCCAGGTCGGTCCGGGTCGAGCTCACGAGGGCCTGCACCAGTTCCGCGGCGAATGCTGGATTGCCGAAGGTCTGCTCGGCGATGGTCTGCTCGACACCCGCGGCCTCGCGCGCGGTGAGTGCCACGTAATGCTGGCTGATCAGCAGGCCGAGGATAGCCGCTTCGGTCACCGGCTGGCGCAGACAAGCCACTCCGGCCTCGCCGCAAGCGAGCGTGCGCGCCGCATCGGGCGCCAGCACCAGGGCGCAGACCGCGCCGGCGCCTCGCCATGCGCCCAGCAGGGTGTCAGGGATTCCGGTATCGGCATCGGCATCGGCAATCACCAGGCCAATGTCCGCGGTGGCGGACGACACGGGCATGCCGGTCTGCACCGCAAAGCCGAGGTCACGCAGGATCCGGGCGACACTGCCTACCCAGTGCGTGTCACCGGCCGAGGCAAGCAACAGCGCGCCGTTCATGGGCGACTCATGGGCAGCATCTCCACTACCCGACCGCAATATGGTGGCGCCGCGCAAAATCGATGACATCGACGATCGATTTCGCCCCCAGCTTTTCCATGACCCGGGTCTTGTGCGTGCTGACTGTCTTGTTGGAAATAAACATGACTTCGCCGATTTCCTTGTTGGACATGCCCTTGGCAAGCATCTGCATGACCACCAGTTCCTTGTCGGAAAGCGTGGCCAGGCGCTCGGCTTCATCGGAGTTCCCTGATTTGCCGTGGTCGATCTCCGGCATCACCGTATAGCCGGCCAGCACGGATTCCGCGCAGCGGACGATCTCTGCCAGTTCCTGCGTCTTGCTGACAAAGCCATGGGCGCCGGCCTGGCGCGCGCGCGGGGCGAATGTGTTCTGGTCCTGGCCGGAAATGACCAGGATGCGCACCGCCGGATGACTGGCCTTGAGGCGGGGAATCACGTCCAGCCCGTTGATCTTGGGGATATCCAGGTCCAGGATCACCACGTCTGGTGTGTATTGCCGCACGATCTCGATGGCAGCCTGGCCATTGTCGGCCTCCAGCACGTGCGTCACGCCCAGCACCTGGGACAGGTGCGTCTTGAGTACGACCCGCACGGGTGGGTGGTCATCGACGATCAGGATTGTGGCCACAGCTTGAACTCCATAGCAAAACGCCTCGGTGTCCGGGAGACCGGGCACCTCATTGTGCTCAGCAATTGCGCCGGAGGGCACCGGAAATTTCCGAGGGGCGGTTCGTTTCTTCTGAAAACCCGGTCTGTCCATGGCAGACCGGCAGTCATGTGATTCACAGCGGGCATGCCAGATCATAGCGCGGCCGTTACACCCATGAACGCCATCCCCGGCAGGGGCAGACCGCAAGTGAAGCGAGGCCAAGATTGTGTCCGATATGTGACGTGACAGGCGTCGGGCGGATGTGATTCCGAAATTTCCCCCTCAATTTAAGATTCGTCTTAATGAGAACGCGAGGCCGCGCCCCTAGAGTGAAGATAACCCTGCTTTCACCGCTTCAACCCATGCGATGAAAGCCCCCATTCTTCTCCTTACGTGCCGACCCGCTTGTCTTTGCACCAACCATTCCCCGCCGCGCCGCCTTCGGCCGCCACATGCGCGCATCGCGCTGCTGCCGGTTCGGCTGCATCCGCCCTGCCGCAAGCCCCGACGGGCTGGATCGCGCCGGCGGGACACCGCCTGGCGCGTGGCTGGCGCCTGGCATGTGCCGTGGCGCTGTCCGTTGCCCTGTCGATATGCGCCGGCGCTGCGCCGGCGACATCGCTGCAGGCATCCGCGGCAATGCAATCGGCACCGGCGCCGCAGCCGGTGCCGGAGATCCCCGACTGGGCGCCCAGACCAGCCCTGGCCACGACCGCAGGACCGCATCCGCATATGCGGCTGCTGGGCTGGTCCACCGCCGTGCTCTGCCTTGTCACGCCATGCCTGCTGGCATGGATCCTGGTCCTGTACCGCGAGGTGCGCCGGCGCCGGGCCGCTGAAATTGCACTGCAGGACAGCGTTGCGATCCAGTCGGCGCTGCTCGACGGCATTCCCCAGCCGGTCTACCTGCGCGACGCCTCGCTGCGCCTCATCACCTGCAACCACAGCTATGAACAACTGCTGGGCGCCACGCGCGAAACACTGCGCGGGCAGCCGCTGGACGCCACCCTGCAGGCCCACCCCCTTGCCGTCGACATGGCGGAAGTGGCGCGCGACTACCGCAAGGTGATTGAAGACGGCGAGCCGCTGCACAAGGACCGGTGCCTGCGCCTGGGCGGGCGCACCCACCACGTGCTGAACTGGCTGACGCCGTTGCGCGGCGCCGATGGCACCGTCAAGGGCCTGGCCGGCGGCTGCGTGGACCTGACCGAGCGCCACGACATGCTGGCCGAACTGGCACGCGCCAAGGCCGAAGCCGAAGCCGCCAACCGCGCCAAGTCCACCTTCCTGGCGTCGGTCAGCCATGAAATCCGCACCCCGATGAATGCCATCACCGGCATGCTGGAACTGACCCTGGCAGGCTGCCAGCTGTCGGAGGACCAGCGCCTGCAACTGGTCACCGCGCACAAGTCGGCGCTGGGCCTGCTGGCGCTGATCGACGACATCCTGGACCTGTCCAAGCTGGAGGCGGGCAAGTTCAGCATCCACCCGGCGCCCGCATCGCTGTCAGGACTGGTCAAGGACACCCTGCTGATCTTCGGCTCCGTGGCCGCGCAGAAAGGCCTGCCCCTGACCAGCGGCATCGGCGCCGCGCTCGCGCCGCTGCATCAGGTCGACGCGCTGCGATTCCGGCAGATCCTGGCCAACCTGGTTTCCAATGCGGTGCGCTTTACCGACAGCGGCACGATCCATGTCAGGCTCGATGCGCAAGCGCCCCACGACGGCGTACAGCACGTCATGCTGACCGTCTCCGACACCGGCATCGGCATTCCTGCCGAGGCCCAGGCGCGCTTGTTCGAACCGTTCGAGCAAGTCCACGGACGCTCGCACCCGCGCGCCGGCGGCACCGGTCTGGGCCTGGCGATCTGCCGGCGCCTGGCCGGTGCGATGGGTGGCCGGATCACGCTCACCAGCCAGCCGGGCCAGGGCACGCGCGTGGTGGTGTCGCTGCCGCTCACGGTTGCCGTCGCGGCGGAGTCGGCGGAACCGGCGCCGCCCCTGCCCATGGCCGGCTGCGCGCGGCGCCAGGCCAGCATCCTGGTGATCGACGACCACGCGCCCAACCGGCTGCTGCTGCAGCGCCAGCTGGAGCACCTGGGCCACCGCGTGAGCGCCGCCTGCGACGGCCGCGAGGCGCTGGCCAGGCTGGACCGAGACAGTTTCGACATGATCGTCTGCGACTGCGCCATGCCGGTCATGGATGGCCTCGATTTCACGCGCGCCGTGCGGGCGCGCGCAGACGCGCACGGCAGCGTGCCGATCATCGGCCGTCACCAGCGACCACGCCGCGGCCCTGGCCGCGGGCATGAACGCCGTGATCGTCAAGCCGGTTGGCCTGCAGGCGCTGGATGCCGCGGTGTCGCAGGCCTGGGCCGGAGGGGTCCGGCCGCGCACGGCGGCCGTGCGGGTGCCGGTAGCGGTCAGCGCGCCTGAGTCCGGATCAGCCACCCCCTCTGGCAACCTGGCCGATCAGGGCCCCCACTGCGGCGTCACGCCCGGGTCGCGGCCATCATGGTGCGCCGTATGCCGCGCCATGAATGTCCAGTGCGACCGGCGCGACCCGAAGCCGGACTGAGCCGCCGGCGTCAGGCCTCCATCGGCACCGCGCTGGTGCACTTGATCTCGTCAAGGCACACGCTGGACTTCACGCCGCTGACGCCCGGAATCCGCATCAGCGTATCGAGCAGGAAGTCTGACAGCGATTTCAGGTCCTTGGCGACCACCTTGAGCACGTAGTCGATATCGCCGGTCACGGAGAAGCATTCCTGGATCTGCGCCAGCTCCGCCACCAGGCGCTTGAAGTTGGACAGGTCGCGGATATGCCCACGCTCCATCGTCACATGGATAAAGGCGACCACGCCGAAACCCAGCGCGGCCGCGTCCAGCCGCGCCTCATAGCGCTTGACCAGCCCGGCCTCTTCCAGGCGGCGGTGGCGCCGCAAGGTCTGCGCCGGCGACAGCGCAATGGCCTCGGCCAGCTCCAGGTTGGAAGCCCGCCCCTGCTCCTGCAACACCCCCAGCAAGCGGCGATCGGTACGGTCCAGCTCGATCGTTTGCACTTTGATTTCCTCATCTCAGATATTCATGCAATCAAATTTCATAATCTAGGGTTTCCCTGCCTGTTTTACGAAATCCAATTTTGCCGTCCGGAATATACACTGCATCCCATGCAAGCGCACTACAGCCCTGTCCTGTCACAGGTTTGTGCCGAGCCGGATGGCACCGGCCCGACCTCACGAGCAAGTGCTGCCGCCACAATATTATTTCCCGCCCCTTTTGTTCTTACCGAGAAAGCCATGGCCGACCTGTTTGACAACCCGATGCAGCTGATGGGCTTCGAATTCGTGGAATTCGCCTCGCCCACCCCCAACGTGCTTGAGCCGCTGTTCGAGCAGATGGGCTTCACGCTGGTGGCAAAGCACCGCTCCAAGGACGTGGTGCTGTTCCGCCAGGGCGACGTGAATTTCATCGTCAACCGCGAGCCGCACAGCCACGCTGCCTACTTTGCCGCCGAGCACGGCCCGAGCGCCTGCGGCATGGCCTTCCGCGTCAAGGATTCGCACAAGGCCTACGCCCGCGCGCTGGAACTGGGCGCCCAGCCGGTCGAGATCCCGACCGGCCCGATGGAGCTGCGCCTGCCCGCGATCAAGGGCATCGGCGGCGCGCCGCTGTACCTGATCGACCGCTTCGAGGAAGGCAAATCGATCTATGACATCGACTTCGAGTTCATCGAGGGCGTCGACCGCCACCCGGTCGGCCATGGCCTGAAGCTGATCGACCACCTGACCCACAACGTCTACCGTGGCCGCATGGCTTACTGGGCCAACTTCTACGAAAAACTGTTCAACTTCCGCGAAATCCGCTACTTCGACATCCAAGGCGAATATACCGGCCTGACCTCCAAGGCCATGACCGCGCCGGATGGTAAAATCCGCATTCCGCTGAACGAGGAATCGTCCAAGGGCGCCGGCCAGATCGAAGAGTTCCTGATGGCCTTCAACGGCGAGGGCATCCAGCACATCGCCTTCCTGACCGACAACCTGATCGAGGTCATCGACCGCCTGCAGCTGGCAGGCGTGCCGCTGATGACCGCGCCGAACGACTACTACTACGAAGCGCTGGACACGCGCCTGCCCGGCCACGGCCAGCCCGTCGAGCAACTGAAGTCGCGCGGCATCCTGCTGGACGGCACCACGGAAGGCGGCAAGCCCCGCCTGCTGCTGCAGATCTTCTCCAAGACCGCGCTTGGTCCGGTGTTCTTCGAGTTCATCCAGCGCCGCGGCGACGAAGGCTTTGGCGAAGGCAACTTCAAGGCACTGTTCGAGTCGCTGGAACGCGACCAGATCCAACGCGGCACGCTCAAGGTCGAGGCCTGACCGGCATCGGCCCCTTTCTGACTGGCCGCCTTTGACAGGCACGGCCGGTCAGGAAACGCGCACGCCTCCCCCGCGGCAGTCACCCTGCCGCGCGGGTCGGCGACGTCCCCCAGGCCCAAGCGTCCGACTCCGACAAAAGCCAGAGACGCGGGCCCGCATTCCATGAGAATGGGTAGAGGAAACAACTGAATGCATTCCAGCAACAATGACGGCACGCTCAAGCGCGGGCTGAAGAACCGGCACATCCAGCTGATCGCCCTGGGTGGCGCCATCGGCACCGGACTTTTCCTGGGCATCGCCCAGACCATCAAGATGGCGGGCCCCTCGGTCCTGCTGGGCTATGCGATCGCCGGCATCGTGGCGTTCTTCATCATGCGCCAGCTCGGCGAGATGGTGGTGGACGAACCCGTCGCCGGCTCGTTCAGCTACTTTGCCGACAAATACTGCGGCCACTTCGCCGGCTTCCTGTCGGGCTGGAACTACTGGGTGCTGTACATCCTGGTGAGCATGGCCGAGCTTTCGGCCGTCGGCATCTACGTGCAGTACTGGTGGCCTGACATCCCGACCTGGGTCTCCGCGCTGACCTTCTTCGTGGTCATCAACGCGATCAACCTGTCGAGCGTGAAGTCCTTCGGCGAGATGGAGTTCTGGTTCTCGATCATCAAGGTCGCGGCCATCATCGGCATGATCGGCTTCGGCGGCTACCTGCTGATGTCCGGCAATGCCGGCCCGCAAGCCAGCGTGGCCAACCTGTGGCAGCACGGCGGCTTCTTCCCCAATGGCATGAGCGGCCTGGTGATGGCCATGGCGGTGATCATGTTCTCGTTCGGCGGCCTGGAGCTGGTGGGCATCACTGCGGCCGAGGCTGACTCGCCCGAGAAGACCATCCCCAAGGCCACCAACCAGGTGATCTACCGCATCCTGATCTTCTACGTGGGCGCGCTGGCGGTGCTGCTGTCGCTGTACCCGTGGGAGAACGTGGTCACCGGCGGCAGCCCGTTCGTGCTGATCTTCCACGCGCTGAACAGCAACTGGGTGGCCAATGTGCTGAACGTGGTGGTGCTGACCGCGGCGCTGTCGGTCTACAACAGCGGCGTGTACTGCAACAGCCGCATGCTGTACGGCCTGGCCCAGCAAGGCAACGCCCCCAAGGCACTGCTCAAGGTCAACAAGCGCGGCATCCCGCTGACGGCACTGGCGCTCTCGGCCGTAGCCACCGCGGCTTGCGTGGTGATCAACTACTTCATGCCCGGCAAGGCCTTTGAGCTGCTGATGGGCCTGGTGGTGTCGGCGCTCATTATCAACTGGGCGATGATCAGCCTGATCCACCTGAAGTTCCGCGCCGACAAGCGCCGCGCCGGCGAGGCCACGAAGTTCCAGAGCTGGGGCTACCCGCTCACCAACTACCTGTGCCTGGTGTTCCTGGCGGGCATCCTGGTGGTGATGTACCTGACGCCCGGCCTGCGCCTCTCGGTCTACCTGATCCCGGTGTGGCTGGTGGTGCTCGGCGTGAGCTACCTGGTGCGCCAGAAGAAGGCTGGCACCGCCCTGCAAGGTGGCGTGGCCGCCCAGCAGCTGCGCTGATGCGGCAAAGGCGGCGCCTGCAGGCTGCGGGCGCCGCCGGTTAGAATTCAGGCTGCGCGACGCCCCCGCGTCGCGGCAGCTGCCCCCCCCGACCCAATTCCATCGCATCCCATGTTTGCACACATCGAGGCATTTCCCGGCGATCCGATCCTCTCGCTCAACGAGGACTTCCAGCGCGACCCGCGTACCGACAAGGTCAACCTGAGCATCGGCATCTACTTTGACGAGGAGGGCCGCCTGCCGGTGATGCAGGCCGTGGCCAAGGCTGAGGCCTCGCTGCTGGCCGACATGGGCCCGCGCCCCTACCTGCCGATGTCGGGCCTGGTGGCCTACCGCAACGCGGTGCAGGCACTGGTGTTCGGCGAAGACTCGCCGGCGCGCGCCGCGGGCCGCATCGCCACGCTGCAGACACTGGGCGGATCCGGCGCGCTGCGCGTGGGCGCCGACTTCCTCAAGCGCTACTACCCGCAGTCGCAGGTGTGGATCAGCGACCCCAGCTGGGAAAACCACCGCGTGGTGTTCGAGCGTGCCGGGTTCACCGTCAATACCTACCCGTACTACGACGACGCCACCGGCGGCCTGAAGTTCGACGCGATGATGGACGCGCTGCGCACCATCCCCGCACGCAGCATCGTGCTGCTGCACGCCTGCTGCCACAACCCGACCGGCGTGGACCTGAACCAGGACCAGTGGCGCCAGCTGATCGCGCTGCTCAAGGCCAATGACCTGCTGCCGTTCGTCGACATGGCCTACCAGGGCTTCGGCGCCGGCCTGGAAGACGACGCCTTCGCCATCCGCGAGCTGGTGGCACAGGACGTGCCCTGCCTGGTGGCCAACTCGTTCTCGAAGAACTTCTCGCTGTACGGCGAGCGCTGCGGCGGCCTGAGCGTGTTCTGCAACACCGCCGGCGAAGCCGCCAACGTGCTGGGCCAGCTGACCGGCGCGGTGCGCGCCAACTACAGCAACCCGCCCACGCACGGCGCGCGCGTGGTGTCCAAGGTACTGACCACGCCCGAGCTGCGCCAGCTGTGGGAAGAAGAACTGGCCCAGATGTGCGGCCGCATCGCGCGCATGCGCGAGGCGATCCACCACAACCTGCGCGACCATGTCAGCGGCGAGGCCCTGTCGCGCTACCTGACCCAGCGCGGCATGTTCACCTACACCGGCCTGAGCGCCGACCAGGCCGAGCGCCTGCGCGAACAGCACGGCGTGTACCTGCTGCGTTCGGGCCGCATGTGCGTGGCCGGGCTGAACGAGCGCAATGTGGAGATCGTGGCCAAGGCCATCGGGAGTGTGCTGAAGGGCTGAGTGTCTTGCTCCCCTCTCCCGCTTGCGGGAGAGGGGCCGGCGGAGAGGGCAGGCGTATGGCAAGCATCGTGGCGTCTCACTCCATGGAGACTCCCGCCCTCTCCCCCGCCCCTCTCCCATAAATGGGAGAGGGGAGACAACAAACCGGCAACCGAACGTAGTCAGCAGGTTTAAGCGGCGCCATCAGGCGCCGCTTTTCTTTTGCCCGCATGGGTTGCGCGCCCCGCCGTCCAATGAAAAAATGTCGCCCACGGGCCCCGCGCCCCCCAACCTGATTGCCCGCCACGCGGGCGTGGAGACAACCGTGCCCGAGCTTTACCCCAAGCGTGCGCCGTCGAGCATGGCCCTCCTGCTGGCCGCCGGCGCCATCCTGGCCCCTGGCCTGGCCAGCGCCCAGACGCCGGCGCCGCTGGCCGAATGGCAGTTCTCCGCGGGCATCCCCCTGGAAAAGCTGTTTGAGGAGGAGATTCCGGTCTGGCAGGTGCGACTGGGTGCCGCGGGGATGGTGCGGCCGCGCTACGACGGCTCGTCCAACTACATCTTCATCGCCGGCCCCAGCGTCGATATCCGCTACCGTGACCTGGCCTTTGCCTCGATCGGCGAAGGGCTGGGCGTGAACCTGCTGCGGGGCAAGAACTGGCGCGCCGGGATCGCGCTGGCCTACAACCTTGGGCGGCGCGCAGAGGAAAATTCCCCGATCCTGGACGGCATGGGCAATATCAACCCGGCGCCGGAAGGCAAGCTGTTCGCGGAATATGCGGTCTCGAAGGAATTCCCGCTGGTGCTGCGCATCGACGCGCGCCGCAGCCTGGGCGGCAGCGACGGCTGGGTTGGCGACATCGGCGCCTATATGCCGCTACCCGGCAGCTCCGAGAAGTTCTTCTGGTTCGCTGGCCCCACCGTGACGCTGGCGGACTCACGCTACATGAACGCCTGGTACGGCGTCAGCGACTCGCAGGCCCGGGCCGGGCGGCCCGCCTACCATGCGCACGCTGGCATCAAGTCCTACGGCTTCGGCGTCAGCGCGGTGTGGTATTTCACCAAGCACTGGTTTGCCACGAGCGACGTCGCGATCTCGCAACTGGCCGGCAACGCGGCGGACAGCCCGATCACCCGCAAATCGACCAACGGGGTCTTCGACCTGTCGGTCAACTACGAATTCTGACGCCGATAGCCGTCCGCCTCGTGCGGCTATCGCACAGTGGATGGCCCGCGCCGGGGATTTGGGCGGCACCTCCACGGTTCTTCGAAACTGCGTCCTCCATAATGGGCTGGCCGGAATATCCGGCCGCAGAGTCTCCGCAAAGGGGATAGCCGAAGAAGCCAAAGGAAGGAGATGTCGTTGAAGTCCAGCATCAAGCATCGCGTCGCGCGCAGCGCGCGTCTCGCCGCCATGGCCGTTGCCGGCCTGGCCGCCGCTCACACCGCCCCCACTGCACTCGCCGCCGACGCGTGGCCGGTCAAGCCGATCAAGGTGATCGTGCCCTATACCCCCGGCGGTTCCACCGACACGGTCTCCCGTGTCGTGTTCGAGCAGGTCTCGCAACGGCTGGGCCAGCCCATCATCATCGAGAACAAGCCCGGCGCCAACAGCACGCTGGGCGTTGGCGTGGCCGCGCGCTCGGCGCCGGATGGCTACACCTTCGTCTCGGTGCTGGCCGCCTACAGCGCGAACATGTCGCTGTATTCCAAGCTCAGCTACAAACCCACGGACCTGGTGCCCGTGGCCGAAATGGCCGAACTGCCGCTATTCCTGTTCTCCAGCAAGAAGCTGCCGGTCAAGACCGTCGCCGAACTGGTCGACTACGGCAAGAAGCATCCCGATACGCTGACCTTCGGTTCCAGCGGCGTGGGCAGCTCCGCGCACCTGACGGGCGAGCGCCTGGCGATGGAATCGAAGCTGAAGATGACCCACGTGCCCTACAACGGCAGCGCGCCGATCCTGCCCGCGCTGATATCCGGCGAAGTCTCGGTCGCCTTCGATCCGCTGCTGGTGCCGATGCCGCATGTGAAGTCAGGCAAGATCAACGTGCTGGCCGTGGCCTCCGCCAAGCGCTGGCCGGGCGAGCCCAATATCCCGACCATGGAGGAAGCAGGTTTCCCGGGCTTCGTGATGAGTTCGTGGACGGGCCTGATGGCGCCGGCCGGCACGCCGCAGCCGATCGTCGCGCGCATGGCCAGGGAAATCGCCGCGGCCACGCGCAGCCCCGAGGTCACGAAGAAGCTGACCGACCTGGGTTTTGTGCCGGTGGGCGGTACGCCTGAGGAGTTCCGCAAGCTGATCGAGCGCGATACGAAGCGCTACGCGGAGATTGTCAAGGCGGGCAAAATTACGCTGGATTGAGGTTGCTGCCCGGCGGCTCAAACCTTGAGCTGCCGGGCAGCTTGGCCCTCCCCCGCTTTCTGAAAGGGCCGGAGAGATTCAGCCGTATTGGACTACGTGTCTGATAGCAGCATGCAAAGAGATTTTGTCTATTTCGCCAAGGCCAGCGGCGGCGGGGTCCAGTCGCATTGCCTCACCGATTCCTTAGGTACGTAGGTGCGGAACGTCAAGGAAAATGGCTTGCCCTCCGCGGAAGGCAGCCAGTTTGACTCTGGCACGCCAGCCACAGGCTTCGGTCCAATAGCGATCTTCAGTGAGCCATCGGACTCCTTGACCAGTGGCGACCGGTTGTTGAGGTTATAGCGCTTGAGCGGGTTGGCGACTACGCGGTAGTCAATTTTCGCCTTGCTGGAGTGAAGCTCGATTCGCCCGACGCCCGGGGGAATGGCAGCCTTTGACCCAGGCTTGACCAATGATTTAAGAACTTTGTAGTACTGCTCCGAATGGCATTCTGGTCGCGATTTGCTTGCCCATGCCCACTGCCGCGGAGCCGGCCAAAGCCGTTGGTGCCCGCCAGGTCGATGAACTGGGCGGACTCCCAATGCCGCGCCAAATGATGTAACGTCATTACGTGTGTCAACTGAGACTATTGCGGGCATGATTAGCCCGGTCGCTCAGCATCGACGAACCCTTCTTCGCGAAAGGTGCCGAAAATGACGATTGAGTTCTTTGAAGAGAGCAATGCGGCGACACGTACGCTGCCGCGCTCGCTGGTGACGAAGGCCGGCGGCTTTGTGTTTGTGTCCGGCCAGGTTGGCAGAGACGAAAGCGGTCACGTCGTCGCGGGCGGGATAGAAGCCCAGACGCGCCAGACATTGGAAAATGTCGCTCACGCTCTTGCATTGGCCGGTTGCACTTGAGGACGTGGTGAAGACCATGGTCTGGCTCGATGACGCACGAGACTTCGATGAATTCAATCGCGTCTACAGCGATTTCTTCCCTGGGAATAAGCCGGCGCGCTCCACAATACAGGCGAAGAACATGGTCGACACCAAGATTGAGATCGAAGTCATTGCCTATGTGTCACCAGGCTGATGCCGATCTCGTCGTCGGCAGCTGCTAGTCCGCATCCAGCAGACAACAAACCGGCAGTGACCAACTAGCTGCCGGTCGAAGCATAGTGGCGCAGCCCGATACGCGATGCGCCGATGGCCGCGAGGAGAAAAACGAAGCCCATCAACGTCGACACCAGCCCAAGGCGGCCAGCCGGCGAGTGGCTACTGTGCGACCGGCCCTCGGCCGAACTGGATGTTGAGGTCCGTATAAACGCTGCTAGACTGTGGACCAAGGCCCCCGCTGAGAACTCAACCGTTCGGCATAGTGACATGACTGAATTCCCGCTAACGTTTATCAGCCAGATCGAATGGGAAAGCTGGTTAGCACAAAACGGCAGTACTTCGGCCGGAGCATGGCTGCGCCTGGCGAAAAAGGGAGCCGAGCAGCCAACCGTAACGTACGAACAGGCGTTAGAAGGCGCTCTCTGCTATGGCTGGATTGATGGTCAGAAACAGGCCGAGAGCGAGAAGTACTGGTTGCAACGCTTCACTCCACGCTCGGCAAAAAGCATCTGGTCAAAACTTAACAAAGACAGGGCTGAAGCGCTGATCGCCGCAGGCAGAATGCGCCCACCTGGCATGACGCAGATCGAGAGAGCCAGGAAGGACGGCCGCTGGGAGGCAGCTTACACGTCAGCAAGTAACTCGATAGTGCCGGACGACCTACAGGTAGCCTTGGACGCAAATCCGAGAGCCAGGAAGTTTTTTGCAACACTGAATAGCCGCAACCGCTATGCCATCCTGTTTCGCATACAGAATGCCAAAAAGCCAGAAACCCGGGCGCGTAAAATCGAGGAGTTCGTCAATATGCTGAACCGTGGTGAAGCCTTCTATCCCTAGATCCTTTTCTGACGGAAATTTTGCGGCCTGAGACTGGCCGAGGTCGAAGCCGGGTGCCCAGTCGTACGCTGACGATCCCACGGCCAACTTCCGTAGTCGACCAGAACGGGCAACCGATTGGTCTTGGTAGAGTCGATCATCATTCTTTATCGCGTAGCCTTATGTCGCCACCCGTTGAACCTTAACCCATCGATTCAGCAGACCATCAACAGGGCATGAAAAGCACCGCTGATGCGCACAGTGTGACCATGCAGATTCCGGCAATTGTTCCAGCGCAAACCGCTCTGGTGGTCATGCATTATCAGACCGACATCCTGGCGTTATTTCCATCGGTCGCGCCCACTTTGCTCTCCAATACGCGCAAGCTGTGTGACGCTGCGCGGGCCAAGGGCGTCAGCGTCTATTTCGCCAAGATCCACTTCCGTCCAGGCTATCCGGAAGTCAGTCCGTTGAACAGGAACGGACAGGGAATCAAGCAACTTGGTCTTTTCGTCGACGACCAGATCTCGCCGGAACTCGGCCAGCAGGCCACTGAACCGCTCATCATCGCGCATCGTGCCAGCGTGTTCTTTGGTACCGACCTGCAGGTACGGCTTTCCGCGCAGGGCATCGATACCCTGCTCATGGTGGGCATTGCGTCAACCGGTGTGGTGCTGTCGTCGGTCGCGTACGCGAGCGATGCGGACTTCCGTTTATTCACGGTCAAGGATTGCTGCTACGACCCGGATCAGGTCGTGCACGATCATCTTTTTTCAACGGCGTTCGATTCGCGCACAACGGTGCTATCCCTCGCTGATGCCTTGCTGTTGCTTGCCTAGCGTTTGCCGGCATTTCGACAGTTTGGGGAGCAAAGCAGTCGCTCTACCGCGGGTCGTGCGGCTCGCTCAATGGCCGGTTGTGGCTGTGGAAGCGGTCTTCCCTTAGTCCCGGCCAACCATGGCGAAGCGGCACTTTTCGCGCGCTTGCACCCAGTAGCTAACGAAATACATCTGATGCTCAAGAGCATTTCAAGGCCTTTACTGGCCCCGGCGTGGGCGGAGAAACGATGACTTGTGGTTATTAAGCGGGTCATCGTTATGCCCATGTTGCCGGGTTTCAGCCAGGCACGCGCCTTGTTT
>NZ_QKWJ01000035.1 GCF_003353055.1 Cupriavidus lacunae | reverse complement strand
TGTTTGTTAAAGAACTCGTCCGTTCGTTACCGTCCGGACCCGCACCGGCTTTGCCGTTTGCGTCGCTGCGTTGTCAGCAGCAGAGAAAGAGATTATGCAGAGCTTTCTTCGTTTCGTCAACCGCTTCAGCAATCTTTTTTTGCTGCGGCCGGCGCGCTGACTTCGCTGCGCCAACCTTCCCGGTCGACCCCGTAACCCGCGCCCCGTCTGCTTTGCAGCGCTGCGTTGTGTGTTGCGAGGGGGCGAATATTAGGCCGGTTTCACCGCCCTTGCAACAACTTTGTCACGATGATCCGCTAGGGGTTCGGCGATTATGTCGTAACCCATTGAGCGGCAAAGGAAATCCTCGGAAACTCAAGCGCGGGGGGGAAGATAATATCCCCTCGCCGCTCTCGGGTATTCCCTAGCCCAGGCCTTAACGATGCTGGAAATTCGGCGGACGCTTCTCGACGAAAGCGGCCATGCCTTCCTTCTGGTCTTCGCTGGCGAAGGTCGCATGGAACAGCCTGCGCTCGAAGTGCACGCCCTCGGCGAGCGTGGTCTCGTAGGCGGTGTTGACCGATTCCTTGATCATCATGACCACCGGCAGCGAGAACCCCGCGATGGTCTCGGCGGCCGCCAGCACTTCGTCCAGCAGCTTGTCGGCCGGCACCACGCGCGACACCAGGCCGGCGCGCTCGGCTTCGGCGGCGTCCATCATGCGCGCGGTCAGGCACAGGTCCATGGCCTTGGCCTTGGACACCGCGCGCGGCAGGCGCTGGGTGCCGCCGGCGCCCGGCATGGTGCCGAGCTTCACCTCGGGCTGGCCGAATTTGGCCGAATCGGCCGCGATGATGATGTCGCACATCATTGCCAGCTCGCAGCCGCCGCCCAGCGCATAGCCAGCCACGCCGGCGATCACCGGCTTGCGGATCTTGCGGATGGTTTCCCAGTTGCGTGTGATGTAGTCGCCCTTGTACACATCCATGAAGGAATACTTGGCCATCATGCCGATATCGGCGCCGGCGGCGAAGGCGCGCTCGCTGCCGGTAATGACGATGGCGCCGATGCCCTCATCCTGGTCAAAGGCGGTCAGCGCGGCGCCCAGCTCATCCATCAGCGCGTCATTGAGCGCGTTCAGGGCCTTCGGGCGGTTCAGTGTGACCAGGCCAACGCGGCCGCGCGTCTCGACCAAGATGTTTTCGTACGGCATGTCTTCTCCTATGTATTAGCGGGCGGATGGCACCGTCGCCACCGGCTGCGGGCTATTCTGCCACCGGTTGCGGGGTGCCGCCGCCTAGAGCATGTGCGCCAGGAATTCCCGGGTGCGCGCGTGGGCTGGTGCCCCGAACACTTTCTCAGGCGGCCCTTCCTCAAGAATCCTGCCCTCGTCCATGAACACGACATGGTTTGCCACTTCCCGCGCAAACCCCATCTCATGCGTGACGACAAGCATGGTCATATGTTCTTCAGCCAGTTGCCGCATGGTGCGCAGCACCTCTCCGGTCAGTTCCGGGTCCAGCGCGGAAGTCGGCTCGTCGAACAGCATGATGTCGGGCTCCATCGCGAGCGCCCGCGCAATCGCCACCCGCTGCTTCTGCCCCCCGGACAGACGCGCGGGATAGCTGTCCCGCTTGGCCAGCAGACCGACCTTGCGCAACAGCGCCTCGGCCTTGGGCACCACCGCGTCGCGCGCCAGTCCCTTGACGGTCATGGGTGCTTCGATGATGTTCTGCAGCACCGTCATGTGCGGAAACAGGTTGAACGACTGGAACACCATGCCCATCTTCCGGCAGATGCGGCGCACGTCCGCGTCCGCCACATATCTGGCCGCGCCGTCAGGGCCGGCGGCCGCCAGCGCCTCGCCTTCGATTTCAACGGTGCCGCGGTCGATCACTTCAAGATGATTCAGGCAGCGCAGCAAGGTACTCTTGCCCGAGCCCGACGGCCCGATCACCGCGGTGACATCGCCCTTGTGCAAAGTCAGGGAGACACCGCGCAAGACCTGCAGTGGCCCGAACGATTTGAAGATATCCCGCGCCGCGATCATGATGCCGGGCGCATGGTTCGACGTGGCGCCGGTCGGGCTAGTCATCATGTTTGGCATAGCGTTTTTCGAGATTCTGGAAGAACCAGGTGAGAATCAGCGTCATCACCAGATAGAAGAGCGCGGCGACCAGGAAAGGCGTGGTGGTGAAATCGCGCTGCACGATGCCGCGCGCGGTGCGAAGAATATCGTTGAGGGCCAGCACGTAGATCAGGGACGTGTCCTTGATCAGCGTAATGGTTTCATTGCTGACCGGCGGCAAGACCCGGCTGACCATCTGCGGCAGCACGACCCGCCGCATGGTCTGGAAATAGCTCATGCCCAGCGCCTTGCTGGCCTCATACTGGCCGCGGTCGACCGACTTGATCCCAGCGCGGAAGATTTCCGCGAAGTACGCCGCGTAGTTCAGGGCGAAGGCCACCACCGCGGCGGGAAAATCGGGCAGGCGCACGCCGATGACCGGCACGAACGGCAGCGCGAAATAGATAAACAGCATCTGCAGCATCAGCGGTGTGCCCCGCATGAGCCAGATGTAGCCATTGACCAGGCCGCTCAGCCACGGCCATGACGAAATGCGTGCCAGCGCCAGCGCCAGCCCCAGCGGCACCGACAGGGCGAGCGTGATGGCGAACAGTGTGAGCGTGACTTGCGCACCCTGCGCCAATGGCGCCAGAAGAGATAAGACGTAGTCCATGCTCGCGCGAAACAGAAGAAGGTGGGATCCCGGGCACCGGGCCGGCGCCTGGGTCCGGATATGGCGCGGCGCCCTGCCTGAACGGCGCGGGGCGTCACGCGGCCTCTGGATTACTTGGTGATGTCAGTGCCAAACCACTGGGTAGCGATGCGGGCTGCCGTGCCATCCTGCTTCATGGAAGCCAGGGTCTTGTCGAGCTTGCCGAGCAGCTCGGCGTCATCCTTGCGGACGCCGACGCCATACTCTTCGGTACCGAAGTTTTCCTCCAGCACCTTGTATTCACCGGCACGTTTGCTGATCAGGTAGCGGCCCACCACTTCATCCACCACGATCGCATCGAGGCGACCGGTCGACAGGTCCATCAGGGCCGTCACGTTATCGCCGAAGGTCTTGAGCTCCTTCAGGCTGGCGGCGACCTGGCCTTCCTTCTTGATCGCATCCACGGCGCTGCTGCCATCCTGCGCGCCGACGACGCGGCCGGCCAGGTCTGCCTTGGCCTTCACCGGGGAGTTGGCACCGACGATGACGATCTGGTGGTTCGTCATATAGGGCGCGGTGAAGCTGATGTTCTTCTTGCGCTCTTCGGTGATGGTCAGCCCGTTCCACAGCACATCCACGCGCTTGCCGTTGAGTTCCGCCTCCTTGGCGCTCCAGTCGATCGGCTTGAATTCCACCGTCATGCCGAGACGCCGGCTGGCCTCCCTGGCCATATCGATATCGAAGCCGACCAGTTCGTTGCTGTTATCGCGGAAACCCATGGGCGGGAAGTTGTCGTCCAGGCCGACAATGATCTTGCTGGCGGTGGCCGTATCGGCGCCGGCGGCGGGGGCCGCTTCTTTCTTGCCGCACGCCGCAAACAGCGCCACGGACGAAATCAGGAGTAATGCAGCGATCTTCTTCATAAGATTTCCAATGCGGATAGAGGCAAATAGGCGAACATGCGGGAGTCCGCACGCGGATGCCGGCATGTTTCAGATTGTTGTTGGCAGCGCGATTATAGAGCGACGCCCATCACCGGCATTGCGGACCCTGCCGGCATTGGCAGCCCCACGTGCCAACCCGCAGTCAAAAATTAGTGCTAACATTTGCCGACTGACTGGTCGGTTTATTTAAGGGGCGCCGTCGAGAACAGCCGCCGCGCCGACCACAAGAACAGAATCCGGCAGGAGACAAACAATGCCCCCGATGTCCACCTCCGCTGGCCAGCCGGTCAGCATCGATGCCGGCCCGGTCTTGCTGCAATGGCAGGGCCCGGTCGCCGTGATCACCCTGAACCGCCCCGACAAGCTCAACAGCTTCACCCGCGCGATGCACCAGGCACTACAGCAGGCGCTCGACCACGTCGAGGCCGGCGGCGCGCGCGCGCTGCTGCTGACCGGCGCGGGCCGGGGCTTCTGCGCCGGCCAGGACCTGGCCGACCTGGATTTCACGCCCGGGCACATGACCGACCTGGGCGAGCTGATCGATACCTGGTTCAACCCGCTGATCCGCCGGCTGCAGGCCCTGCCGCTGCCGGTGGTGGCCGCGGTCAACGGCACCGCGGCCGGCGCCGGGGCCAACCTGGCGCTGGCCTGCGACATGGTGCTGGCGGCGCGCTCGGCCAGCTTTATCCAGGCCTTCGTCAAGATCGGGCTGGTGCCGGATTCGGGCGGCACCTGGCTGCTGCCGCAGCGCATCGGCATGGCGCGCGCGCTGGGCCTGGCCATGACCGGTGAGCGGCTGAGCGCTGAAGAGGCCGAGAAATGGGGCCTGGTCTGGCAGACCATGGACGACCCGCTGCTGCCGGAACAGGCGCTGGCACTGGCGACGCACCTGGCCGGGCAGCCGACCCGCGCGCTGGCCGCGATCAAGCGCGCCATGTATGCCGGCGCCACCGCCACGCTGGACGCCCAGCTCGACCTGGAGCGCGACCTGCAGCGCGAGCTCGGCCAGTCCGCCGACTATGCCGAAGGGGTCAACGCCTTCCTCGAAAAGCGCGCACCGCACTTCACCGGCAAGTAAGCCGCGCGGGCCTGCCCCGCACCTATATATAGGAGACCAGCTTGAAACAGGACCCCCAGGCCCTCGCCGAAGCGGCCGCCGCCGCCATGTATGAAGCCGACACCTGCAGCCGCTGGCTGGGCATCACGGTCGAGGCCGTGCGGCCCGGCTATGCCCGGCTGACCATGCCGGTGCGCAAGGAATTCCTCAACGGCCACGGCATCTGCCACGGCGGCCTGATGTTTACGCTGGCCGATTCGACCTTCGCTTTTGCGTGCAACAGCCATAACATCAACACCGTGGCGGCGGGCTGCAGCATCGAGTTCCTCAAGCCCGTGCACGGCGATGACGTGCTGACCGCAGAGGCCACCGAACAGGTCCTGTCCGGCCGGCACGGCATCTACGACATCCGCGTGACCAATGCCGCAGGCCAGGTGGTGGCGATGTTCCGCGGCAAGTCGGCGCAGATCAAGGGACACGTGGTGCCGCCGCCTGAAGGGTCGGAAGGCGCCTGAACAACCATACACTGACGACAAACGCCCCCTCGTGCAGGAGACGACATGAGCACGCGCCTGACCGATCTGCCCCTGGATGCAATCGAGACCGCCAGCCGCGCCGAGCTGCAGGCCTTGCAGCTGGAGCGCCTGCGATGGTCGCTCAACCACGCCTACGCCAATTCGCCGGTATACCGGCGCAAGTTCGACGAGGCGGGCGTGCATCCGGACCAGCTGCGCTCGCTGGCCGACCTGGCGCGCTTCCCGTTCACCAGCAAGCAGGACCTGCGCGACAACTACCCGTTCGGCATGTTCGCCGTGCCGCAGGACCGCGTGGCGCGTATCCACGCCTCGTCCGGCACCACCGGCAAGCCCACCGTGGTGGGCTACACGCTCCAGGACATCGACAACTGGGCCACGGTGATGGCGCGCTCGATCCGCGCGTCGGGTGCGCGGCGCGGCGACAAGGTGCATATCAGCTACGGCTACGGCCTCTTCACCGGCGGCCTGGGCGCGCACTACGGCGTGGAAAAGGCCGGCCTGACCGCGATCCCGTTCGGCGGCGGCCAGACCGAGCGGCAGGTGCAGCTGATCATGGACTTCAAGCCCGAAGTGATCATGGTGACCCCCAGCTATATGCTGGCGATCGCCGACGAGTTCGAGCGCCAGGGCATCGACCCGGCCGGCACCTCGCTGCGCGTGGGCATCTTCGGCGCGGAGCCGTGGACGCCGGAGATGCGGCTGGCGATCGAGAAACGCATGGGCATCTCCGCGGTCGACATCTACGGCTTGTCGGAAGTCATGGGCCCGGGCGTGGCCAACGAATGCGCCGAGACCAAGGACGGCCCGACCATCTGGGAAGACCACTTCTACCCGGAGATCATCGATCCCGACACCGGCGCAGTGCTGCCCGACGGCGAGTTCGGCGAACTGGTGTTCACCTCGCTGACCAAGGAGGCGATGCCGGTGGTGCGCTACCGTACCCGCGACCTGACCCGGCTGCTGCCGGGCACGGCGCGTGTGGCATTCCGCCGCATGGAGAAGGTCACCGGCCGGACCGACGACATGATGATCGTGCGCGGGGTCAATGTGTTCCCGTCGCAGATCGAGGAACTGATCCTCAGGCACGCCGAGCTGGCGCCGCACTACCAGTGCGTGCTGACCAAGGACGGCCACATGGACACGCTGACGGTGCGCGTGGAGTGCGCCCACGGCAGCGAGCCGGCGCTGGCGCAAGGCGCGCGCGAGCGGCTGGCGCAGGAGATCAAGTCTTATATCGGGGTCACCGCCGGGATTGAGGTGTTGCCGGAGGGCGGCGTCGAGCGGTCGGTCGGGAAAGCGAAGCGGATCGTGGACCAGCGGCCGCGCTGAGGCCATCTGCCTTCAAGAGAGGCGCCGGTTTGCTCCCCTCTCCCGCTTGCGGGAGAGGGGAGACAACAATCTCTCCCGCTTGCGGGAGAGGGGAGACAACAATCGCAGTTTTGGCTTTGTCAGAACCTGGGGCGCCGCAATGGCGCCAGTTTGTTCTTCCCTTTTTCCGCGGTCAGCTGCGCGGCATCAGCACCCACATGCGGCCGCCCTGCTTCATGCGGCCCGCGGTCTCGCCGGCGGCGTCGCCCGCGCCCCAGAAAAAGTCCGCGCGCACCCCGCCCTTGATTGCGCTGCCGGTGTCCTGCGCAAACATCAGGCGCTCGATCGGCTCGGTCGAGAGCGGGCGCGTGGTCGACAGGAACACCGGCACCCCCAGCGGGATGGTGGCCGGGTCGACCGCGATCGAGCGCTCCGCGGTCAGCGGCACGCCCAGCGCGCCCACCGGGCCATCATTGTTGGGCGGCAGCTCGCGGAAGAAAACGAAGCGCGGGTTGATGTTGAGCATTTCGTCGATGCGGCCCGGGTTGGCGCGCGCCCAGGCCTTGATGCCCTGCATGGTGGCCTGCGCCGGCGTGATCTCGCCGCGGTCAAGCAGCCATTTGCCGAACGAGCGGAACGGCTGGTCGTTGGTGCCGCCGAAGCCCACCCGCATCATGCTGCCGTCGGCCATGCGGATGCGCCCCGAGCCCTGGATCTGCAGGAAGGCGGCCTCGACCGGGTCATCCACCCAGACCAGCTCGTTGCCGCGCATGGCCGGGTTCTGCAGTAGCTCGGCGCGCGCCGGCAGCGCGCGGTTGGCGAACTGCGCGGGCTTGCGATACAGCGGCACCTGATACTGGCCCTGGCGCGTGCGCGAGCCGTGCAGGATCGGCTCGTAGTAGCCGGTGATCAGGCCGCTGTCGGTGCCGTCGCCGTTGACCACGCGGAACGGCTGGAAGTTGCTTTCGAAGTAGGCGCGCATGGCGTTGACGTCGCCGGCGTCGACCATCATGCCGACGGCGCAGGCACGGCTCCATTCGGCGCGCTTCTTCAGCGCCTGGCAGCTCTGCTGCAGCGCGGGCCAGGCGGCGCGCACGTCGTCCTGCGCCCAGCCCCCGATCTCGGCCCAGCTGGCCGCCTGCAGCCGGCCCTTCTGCGACGACGCCGACGGCGGCGTGGTGCCGGACGGACCGGTCTCGATGCGCGGCGGCGGGCCGCTCATGCATCCGGCCAGCAGCACCGCCGCGCCGGCCAGCGCGAGCCAGCCGCGCATGCGGCGCGGGTGCGAAGGGGAAACCGGGGAAATCAGGGAAGCGTCCGCGTATGCCATCTTGCTATTGTTCAAAGTCCTGGAAGGCGCAGCTTGCAGGGCCGAATTCACCTGGAATGCCCCTACAATCCCACCGTCATCCCTCAACCACCGCCTGCGCCCCCGCGGGCTGCGCCGCATCCGCCATGAGCAAGTTCTTCGAAGCCCATCCCATGCTGCTGTTCGCCCTGGAAGCCGGCGTGGCGCTGTTCCTGCTGATCTTTATCGTGGTCTGGACCATGGGCACGGCGAAAAAGAACCCGCGCCCCACGCGCGCACCGTCCGACCACCCGTCGCGCCAGCCGGCGCAGGGCGCCGCTGAAACGCCGCCGCAGGATCAGGACAGCGCACCGCGCCAGTAGGTTCCCCGCTCGTTCAGTGCAGCATGCGCGGCAACACCAGCGCGAATTCGGGAATCGGCACCTCGAAGCGGTGGCCGTCCTCGGCCACGCAGAAGTATTCGCCCTTCATCGAACCCACCGGGGTCGAGATCGTGGCCCAGCTGGTGTACTCGAAATGCTCGCCCGGCTTGAGCAGCGGCTGATGGCCGACCACGCCCAGGCCCGCCACTTCCTGCGTGCCGTTGTCGCTGTCGGTGATGATCCAGTGGCGCGAGATCAGCTGCGCCGCGACCTCGCCGGTATTGTGGATAGTGATGGTGTAGGCGAAGGCATGGCGCCCGCGCTCAGGGTCTGACTGGTCCGGCAGGTACTGGGTGCGTACCGAGACGGAAAAAGCGTACTCGCTCATCGTGGGCAGGGCCGGCGCGGGACGCCAGGCAGGGAAAAGGGTAGCCGCATTGTGCGGGATGGCCGCGGCACGGGCAAGAGCACCGGGCGGCGGGGCAGCGGTAGAATATAGCCCTTTCAGGGCCTGGCCGTGCCGGATGCCCGCCCTGATCCCCTCTGGCATCCGCCCCTGGGCGCGCCAGAGACGCAAACAGCATTCCCCTGCACCCTCATCCTAGCCGCCGACATGAGCACGCCCACCTACCGCATCGCCCCGTCCATCCTGTCCGCCGACTTTGCCCGCCTGGGCGAGGAAGTGCGCCGCGTGACCGAGGCCGGCGCCGACTGGATCCACTTTGACGTGATGGACAACCATTACGTGCCCAACCTGACCGTGGGCCCGCTGGTGTGCGAGG
This sequence comes from Cupriavidus lacunae, assembly GCF_003353055.1. GTDB lineage: Bacteria > Pseudomonadota > Gammaproteobacteria > Burkholderiales > Burkholderiaceae > Cupriavidus > Cupriavidus lacunae. The sequence goes on along the minus strand of NZ_QKWJ01000035.1, from coordinate 67,163 downwards.
CGATCCGCCCGCACGTGACGGCCCCGATCGACGTGCACCTGATGGTGCGCCCGGTGGACCGGATCATCCCGGACTTTGCCAAGGCAGGCGCCAATATCATTACCTTCCACCCGGAAGCCAGCGAGCACGTGGACCGCTCGCTCGCGCTGATCCGCGACCACGGCTGCCAGGCCGGCCTGGTGTTCAACCCGGCCACGCCGCTGCACCACCTGGACCACGTGATGGACCGCCTGGACGTGATCCTGCTGATGTCGGTCAACCCGGGCTTCGGCGGCCAGTCGTTCATCCCCGAGACGCTGAACAAGCTGCGCGCCGTGCGCCAGCGCATCGATGCATACACCGCCCGCACCGGCCGCACCATCCTGCTGGAAGTGGACGGTGGCGTGAAGGTGGACAACATCGCCGAGATCGCGGCGGCCGGCGCCGACACCTTCGTGGCGGGCTCGGCCGTGTTCGGCAAGCCCGATGCCGACGGCGGCTATCGCGGCATCATCTCGGCGCTGCGCGGCGAACTGGCCAAGGTTGGTCAGCAGGCCGGCCAATAATGGAAGGCGTAGTCCTGCGCCGCACCGACTGGCGCGGCATCGAAGGGGTGATCGTCGACCTGGACGGCACCATGGTCGACACCGCGGGCGATTTTCACGCCTCGATCAATGCCATGCTGCTGGCGCTGGGCCGCCAGCACCCTAACCTGGGCCCGGTGGCGCCGATGTCCGAGGCTGAGATCGTCAGCTATGTCGGCAAGGGTTCGGAGAACCTGATCCGGCGCGTGCTGGACGCGCGCTTCTCGCCGCTGCACGCCAACGGCCTGTTCGCCGACGCCTATGCGCTGTACGACCGCGAGTACATCCGTATCAACGGCCAGTTCTCGCAGGTCTACCCCGGCGTGCGCGAGGGGCTGGCGGCGATGAAGGCGGCGGGGCTGCGCCTGGCCTGCGTGACCAACAAGCCCTACAGCTTCACCGAGCCGCTGCTGGCCAAGACCGGGCTGGCGAAATACTTCGAGCTGGTCTACGGCGGCGACGCCTTCCCGCTGCGCAAGCCCGACCCCTTCCCGCTGCTGAAAGTGGCCGCCGCCTTCGGGCTGGAGCCGTCGGCGATAGCGGCGCTGGGCGACTCGGAAAACGACGCGCAGGCGGCCCGCGCGGCCGGCATGGGGGTGCTGCTGGTGCCCTATGGCTACAACCATGGCAACCCTGTACAAGGCGTTGACGCCGATGGTATAGTCGACTCCATTGCCCATGCCGCAGCGCTGTTTGCAGCACATTGGGCAGGTCATCGATAGTCCGGGTTGTTGATCTCGGCCAAATTCGTCGATCTCGACCAAATCCCTGAACATTTCAATGTTTCTCAACCGCAAACGCATCTCTTCTGGCAGTGATCGGCAGGCCTGGCCCTGGCGTCGCTGGCGCGCCTCCCAACAGGCGTAAAGTGCGTTCGCGAGTCTGCTGACACGCTCTCGACCCGAGGGCGTCGCCACAACCGGCCAAGGTAGCCACCGATGCCGGGCATCACCACCCAAACCCGCCAAAAGCCAGCGTAGCCATATTTCTCTGCTACGTTTAGCTCAAGAACGCGCCGCACGCCCTCTCTCCGGCCGTGTGCAGCCTTGTCCGCAAGCTTGCTGCACCACGGTCCGCCACCGGGGCGGGATTCCATACGCTCCAGCCTTATCTGCCGACAAGCGGCGCCGCGCCTGACCCATGCCGCAGCGCGGGCCGCACAAGAGGACCGACATGACCGAACTGGAATTCAAATCGCTGGCCGACCAGGGCTACAACCGCATCCCCCTGATCGCCGAGGCCTTTGCCGACCTGGAAACACCGCTGTCGCTGTACCTGAAGCTGGCCCAGTCGCAGACCCGTGGCGTCAACACCTTCCTGCTGGAATCGGTGGTGGGCGGCGAACGCTTCGGGCGTTTTTCGTTTATCGGCCTGCATGCCCGCACGCTGCTGCGCGCCTATGGCAACCGCACCGAGGTGGTGACCGACGGCAAGGTGGTGGAAACCCATGAAGGCAATCCGCTCGACTTCATCGCCGAGTTCGAGGCACGCTTCAAGGTGGCGCTGCGCCCCGGCCTGCCCCGCTTCTGCGGCGGCCTGGCCGGCTACTTCGGCTACGACGCGGTGCGCTATATCGAGAAGAAGCTCGCCAACACGCACAAGCCCGACGACCTGAACCTGCCCGACATCCAGCTGCTGCTGTGCGAGGAACTGGCGGTCATCGACAACCTGTCGGGCAAGCTCTACCTGATCGTCTACGCCGACCCGACCACGCCCGAGGCCTACCCCCGCGCCCGCCAGCGCCTGCGCGAGCTGCGCATGAAGCTGCGCCAGCCGGTGGACGTGCCGGTCACGAGCCCGTCGGTACAGACCGAGGTCTACCGCGAGTTCGCCAAGCCCGACTACCTGGCCGCGGTGCACAAGGCCAAGGAATACATCATGGCCGGCGACATGATGCAGGTGCAGATCGGCCAGCGCCTGGTCAAGCCCTACCGCGACGCGCCGCTGTCGCTGTACCGCGCGCTGCGCTCGCTGAACCCGTCGCCGTACATGTACTTCTACAACTTCGGCGACTTCCAGGTGGTGGGTGCCTCGCCGGAGATCCTGGTGCGCCAGGAAGAGCGCAAGGTCGGCACCAACGGCGACACCCGCAGCGAGCACATCGTTACCATCCGCCCGCTGGCCGGCACGCGCCCGCGCGGCAATACGCCGGAAAAGGACGCCCAGCTGGCCACCGAGCTGCTGAACGATCCCAAGGAGATCGCTGAGCACGTGATGCTGATCGACCTGGCGCGCAACGATATCGGCCGCATCGCCGAGACCGGCTCGGTCAAGGTCACCGACAAGATGGTGATCGAGAAATACTCGCACGTGCAGCATATCGTCAGCTCGGTCGAAGGCACGCTGCGCGAAGGCATGAGCAACCTGGACGTGCTGCGCGCGACCTTCCCGGCCGGCACGCTGTCGGGCGCGCCCAAGGTCCACGCCATGGAGATCATCGACGAGCTGGAACCGCGCAAGCGCGGCATCTACGGCGGTGCGGTGGGCTACCTGTCGTTCGGCGGCGAGATGGACCTGGCGATCGCGATCCGCACCGGCATCGTCAAGGACGGCAACCTCTATGTGCAGGCCGCCGCCGGCATCGTTGCCGATTCGGACCCCGAAGCCGAATGGAGGGAAACCGAAGCCAAGGCGCGCGCCGTGATTCGCGCCGCCGAGCAGGTCCAGGATGGCCTGGACTCCGACATCTGAAAGAACAGGAGACAGACGCCATGCTGCTGATGATCGACAACTACGATTCGTTCACCTACAACCTGGTCCAGTATTTCGGCGAACTGGGCGTGGACGTGCGCACCTACCGCAACGACGAGATCACCATCGAGGAGATCGAGGCGCTCAAGCCTGACCACATCTGCGTCTCGCCCGGGCCGTGCAGCCCCAAGGAAGCCGGCATCTCGGTGGCGGCGCTGCAGCACTTTGCCGGCAAGATCCCGCTGCTGGGCGTATGCCTGGGCCACCAGGCCATCGGCGAGGCCTTCGGCGGCAAGGTGATCCGCGCCAAGCGGGTCATGCACGGCAAGGTCAGCACCATCGAGACCACCCAGCAAGGCGTGTTCGCCGGGCTGCCCAAACACTTTGACGTGACGCGCTATCATTCCCTGGCAATCGAGCGCGAAACCCTGCCCGATTGCCTGGAGATCACCGCCTGGACCCCGGACGGCGAGATCATGGGCGTGCGCCACAAGACGCTCGCCGTCGAAGGCGTGCAGTTCCATCCCGAGTCGATCCTGTCCGAACACGGCCATGCCATGCTGGCCAACTTCGTCAAGGCGCAGCGATGAGACTGCTCGATTCCGCACCCGCCAGCACGCACCACGCCCCGCAGACTTCAGATACTGAGAACGCCATGTCCATCACGCCGCAAGAAGCCCTGACGCGCTGCATCGAGCACCGCGAGATCTTCCATGACGAGATGCTGCACCTGATGCGGCAGATCATGCAGGCGCAGATCTCGCCGGTGATGGCCGCCGCGATCCTGACCGGCCTGCGCGTCAAGAAGGAAACCATCGGCGAGATCTCCGCCGCCGCGCAGGTGATGCGCGAGTTCGCCAACAAGGTGCCAGTCGCCGATCGCGAAAACTTCGTCGACATCGTCGGCACCGGCGGCGACGGCTCGCACACCTTCAATATCTCGACCGCTTCGATGTTCGTCGCGGCCGCCGCCGGCGCCAAGATCGCCAAGCACGGCAACCGCGGCGTCAGCTCCAAGTCGGGCAGCGCCGATGTGCTGGAAGCGCTGGGCGTGAACATCATGCTCACGCCCGAGCAGGTCGGCCAGTGCATCGAAGAGACCGGCATCGGCTTCATGTTCGCGCCCACGCACCACCCGGCGATGAAGAACGTGGCCCCGATCCGCAAGGAAATGGGCGTGCGCACCATCTTCAATATCCTGGGCCCGCTGACCAACCCGGCCGACGCACCCAATATCCTGATGGGCGTGTTCCACCCCGACCTGGTCGGCATCCAGGTGCGCGTGATGCAGCGCCTGGGGGCCAAGCATGCCATCGTGGTCTACGGCAAGGACGGCATGGACGAGGTCTCGCTGGGCGCCGCCACGCTGGTGGGCGAACTGAAGGACGGCGAGGTCCGCGAATATGAAATCCACCCCGAGGACTTCGGCCTGCAGATGATCTCCAACCGCGGCCTGAAGGTGGCCGATGCGACGGAATCGAAGGAAATGCTGCTCGAAGCGCTGACCAACGTGCCGGGCACCCCGCGCGAGATCGTGTCGCTGAACGCCGGCACCGCGCTGTACGCCGCCAACGTGGCCGACTCGGTCGAAGACGGCATCCGCCGCGCGCGCGAGGCCATCGCCAGCGGCGCAGCGCGCGAGAAGCTCGACCAGTTCGTGCGCGCCACCCAGCAGTTCAAGGCCTGATCCACATTTTTCTGACGGAACGCCTTATGTCCGACATCCTGCAAAAGATCCTGGCCGTGAAGGCCGACGAAGTCGCCGCCGCGCGCAAGAAGCGCGAGCTGCCCAGCCTGCGCGCCGAGGCCGAAAGCCTGCGCAGCGAAGCCGGCCTCGCCCCGCGCGGCTTCGAGCGCGCGCTGCGCGAGAAGATCGCCGCCGGCGATGCCGGCGTGATCGCCGAGGTCAAGAAGGCCTCGCCGTCCAAGGGCGTGCTGCGCGAGCACTTCGTGCCCGAGGCGATTGCCGAAAGCTACGCCAGCCATGGTGCCGCCTGTTTATCGGTGCTGACCGACGTGAACTACTTCCAGGGCCACGCAGACTACCTGAAGCGCGCCCGCGGCGCGTGCCCGTTGCCTGCCCTGCGCAAGGACTTCATGGTCGACCTGTACCAGGTCTATGAAGCGCGCACCTGGGGCGCCGACTGCATCCTGCTGATCGTCGCCGCGCTGGACCCTGGCCTGATGGCCGACCTGGAAGCCTGTGCGCTTGAGCTTGGCATGGACGTGCTGGTGGAAGTGCACGGCGACGACGAGCTCGACGCGGCCCTGCGCCTGAAGACCCCGTTGCTGGGCGTGAACAACCGCAACCTGCGCACCTTCGAGGTGTCGCTGGACAACACCCTGGACCTGCTGCCGCATATGCCGGCCGACAAGCTGGTGGTGACCGAATCCGGCATCCTCGGGCCGGCCGACGTGCAGCGCATGCGCGATGCCAACGTGCATGCCTTCCTGGTTGGTGAGGCGTTCATGCGGGCGCCGGATCCGGGCGTGGAGCTGGCGCGGCTGTTTGCCTGAGCGATGGCCCAGGAAATCGAACTCAAGCTGGCCGTCGCCGACGACGCCCTGGCCCCGCTGGCCGCCTGGCTCGACGCCAACGGCGCGCCACAGGGCGAAGCCACGCTGCTCAACGTCTACCTTGATACGCCGGAACACGACCTGGCCCAGGCGCGCGCCGCGCTGCGGCTGCGCCGCAAGGGCGAGCAATGGCTGCAGACGCTGAAGACTGCCGGCAGCAGCCAAAGCGGCCTGGCAACGCGGAATGAGTGGGAAACCGAGATCGCCGGCGAGGCCATCGACCTGCAGTGCTTCCCTGCCGACGCGCAGACCGTGCTGGCACCACTGGTCGACCGGTTGGCGCCGGTGTTCCGCACCGACTTTGTCCGCCGCACCTGGCTGGTCACGCAGGACGGCGCGCGCATCGAAGCGGCGCTCGACACCGGCACCATCACCGCGCCGGCCAGCGCCGCGCAGGAACGCATCCAGGAACTCGAACTGGAATGGCTGGAGGGTGACGCCGCGCATGCGGCCGATGCCCTGCGCGCCTTTGCCGCGCGGCTGACCACCGTTGCCGCGCTCGCGCCCTCAGACCTCAGCAAAGCCGCCCGCGGCTACCGCCTGGCGGGAATCGCCGAGGGCAAGGCGTCATAATCGCGGTTTTCCCGCCAAGCTCTCCTCACGCATGCAAGCCGATCTCTTCGCCGCCGAAGCCCCCCGCGCCCCCGGCGAACCGTCCCCTGCCGCCAGCCTGCAGGCCCAGGCCGACGCCCTGCCCGCCGCCTGGCGCGCGCTGATGGACCCGTGCATCCGTGTGCCGGCGTGGCAGGAACTGGCCGCCTTTGTCGATGGCGAACGCGCCGCCGGCAAGGCGGTATTCCCGCACCATGTCTTCCACGCCCTGCACCTGACGCCGCCCGACGCGGTCAAGGTGGTGATCCTGGGCCAGGACCCCTACCACGGCACCGGCACCGTCGGCGGCGTGGAGCTGCCGCAGGCCCACGGGCTGGCGTTCTCGGTGCCGGAAGGCATCAAGGTGCCGCCCAGCCTGCGCAATATCTTCAAGGAAATCGCCGCCGAGTTCGGCGCCAACGGCAACGGCGCGCCGCGCACCTCCGGCAACCTGGAAGGCTGGGCGCGCCAGGGCGTGCTGCTGCTCAACACCGTGCTGACGGTCGAGCAGGGCCAGGCCGCCAGCCATGCGCGGCGCGGCTGGGAAGCCGTCACCGATTGCCTGATCCAGAGTCTCGCCGCCAGCCGGCCGAACCTGGTGTTCATGCTCTGGGGCAGCCACGCGCAGGCCAAGAAGCCGCTGCTGGGCGCCGGCCACTGCGTGCTGGAAGCGCCGCATCCGTCGCCGCTGTCGGCGCACCGGGGCTTCCTGGGCTGTGGGCACTTCCGCGAAGCCAACCGCTGGCTGGAAGCGAACGGCCGCACGCCGGTCGACTGGACAGCCGCCTAGTCCCTTAAATCGTCGGCCGGAACTCGAAGCCGGCGAACTCCCCTTCCCCAGGCCCGGCCTCGACAAACGTCACTTGCGCCGCCGGCGGGCCCCGTTCCATCCACGCCTGCAGGGCTTCGAGCTGCTTGACCGTGCCGTGCGCCATCACCTCGACGGTGCCGTCGATCCGGTTGCGCACCCAGCCGCCAAGCCCCAGGTCGTCCGCCGCGTCGGCGCAGGCGGCGCGGTAGCCCACGCCCTGCACACGCCCATGCGCGACCAGGCGCCAGGTTTCTTTCTTCATGGCTCTTTCCTCTGAGCGCACGCCGGCGGCTTGCGCGAAGTGTCATCCACAACAAGTAAACTAGACCGCCATGCCGGGCGTTACAAAGGGATGCGCGCCGCCCGGCGTGAAGCCGGCGGCATGCGGGCTTTGCCATTGTCCGCCGGGGCCGCGAACCAGGGCCGGGTTACAAGCCCCGCCATCCAAGCTCGATACAAGCCCGAGAAGCACCCATGATGCCACCCGCCGACCACCACGCGGCCCCGCCCGCCCCTGGCTACGACAGCCAGCTGCTGCGCGCGCCGCCCAATCGCTTCGACCTTGCGCTGCTGCCGATCATCCTGGCCGTGATCGTGATGGTCGCGTTCGCCGCGCAGCAGATGAATGCCCCGTTCCACCCCGACCAGCAACTGGCGGTGCACCTGGACGTGGCCTACCTGCCCTATTACCTGATGCGCACCAGCATCCGCATGCTGGCGGCGCTGGCGGCGTCGCTGCTGTTTTCGCTGGCCTTTGCCGCGCTGGCGTCCAAGAGCCGCACGGCGGAGAAGGTGCTGGTGCCTGCGCTGGACATCCTGCAGTCGATCCCGGTGCTGGGCTTCCTGTCGATCACCGTGACCGGCTTTATCGCGCTCTTCCCGGGCAACATCGCGGGGGTGGAATGCGCGGCGATCTTCGCCATCTTCACCTCGCAGGCGTGGAACATGGCGTTCAGCCTGTACCAGTCCTTCCGCACCATCCCGGGCGACCTGCTTGAGGCCGCGGCCATGTTCCGGCTGTCGCCGTGGCAGCGCTTCTGGCGGCTGGAAGTGCCGTTCGCCATGCCTGGGCTGCTGTGGAACATGATGATGTCGATGTCCGGCGGCTGGTTCTTCGTGGTGGCGTCCGAGGCGATCTCGGTGTCGGGCCACGATATCCGCCTGCCCGGCATCGGCTCCTATATCGCGCTGGCGATCCAGCAGCAGGACCTGGCCGCGATCGGCTGGGCCATCCTGGCGATGCTGGTGGGCATCCTGGTGTACGACCAGCTGCTGTTCCGCCCGCTGGTGGCGTGGGCCGACCGCTTCCGCTTCGAGACCCTGGCGCAGGACAAGACACCGCAGTCATGGCTGCTGGACCTGATGCGCCGCTCGGCGTGGGTCGGCGCGCTGCTGGTGCAGACAGCGGCGCTGGCCGGGCGCACGCTGGCGTGGGGCGCGCGCCGCGGGCAGGCCCCGGCGCTGCCGGAAAATCCGCGTCGCGCGCAGTGGTTCGGCCGCCTGCGCGACGCCGTGATCATACTGGTGGCGCTGGCCGCGCTGCTGCGCGTGGGTTACTTCGTGCACAGCGAGGTGGGCTGGGCCGAGGTCGGCCATGTGCTGTGGCTCGGCACCATCACCATGGTGCGCGTGGTGGTGCTGATCGCGCTGGCGGCGCTGGTGTGGGTGCCGATCGGCATCCGCATCGGCCTGAACCCGGACCTGGCGCGCATCGCCCAGCCGGTGGCGCAGTTCCTGGCCGCCTTCCCGGCCAACCTGATGTTCCCGCTGGCGGTGATGCTGATCGTGCGCTTCGGGCTGAACCCGGAGATCTGGCTGAGCCCGTTGCTGATCTTCGGCACGCAGTGGTACATCCTGTTCAATGTGGTCGCGGGGGCCTCCGGCATCCCCACCGAGCTGAGGCTGGCGGCGCGCAACTTCGGGCTGCGCGGCTGGCTGCTGTGGAAGCGCTTCCTGATCCCCGCGGTCTTCCCCAGCCTGCTGACCGGGCTGGTGACGGCCGCCGGCGGCTCATGGAACGCGAGCATCGTGTCCGAGTACGTGACCTGGGGCAACCGCACCGTCGTCGCCACCGGGCTGGGCAGCTATATTGCCGAGACCACCGCGCGCGGCGACTTCCCGCGCATTGCGCTAGGCATAGTCGTGATGGCGCTGTTCGTGGTCGGCTTCAACCGGCTGCTGTGGAACCGCCTGTATCAACTCGCGCAAGAGCGCACCCGCTTGTAAGGCAATCATGGCCGAGAACCATACTCCCACCGCTGCCGCGCCTGCCGTGATCGATCTGCGCGGCGTCGGCAAGATCTTCCGCACCGCCAGCCAGAGCGACCGCGCCGTGCTCGAAGGCGTGGACCTGACCCTGCGCGAGGGCGAGATCGTCGCCATGCTGGGCAAGTCCGGCTCGGGCAAGTCCACGCTGCTGCGCATCATGGCCGGGCTGGTCGGCGCCGACCGCGGCGAGGTGCATTTTCGCGGCGAGCGCCTGGCCGGCACCGCCGAAGGCATCGCCATGGTGTTCCAGTCGTTCGCGCTGTTCCCGTGGCTGACGGTGCAGCAGAACGTCGAGCTGGGGCTGGAAGCGCAGGGCGTGCCGAAGGCCGAGCGCGAGCGCCGCGCCGAGGCCGCGATCGACATGATCGGGCTGGCCGGCTTCAACAGTGCGCTGCCGCGCGAGCTGTCGGGCGGCATGCGCCAGCGCGTGGGCATTGCGCGCGCGCTGGTGACCGAGCCCGACCTGCTGCTGATGGACGAGGCCTTCTCGGCACTGGACGTGCTGACCGGCGAGACCCTGCGCGACGAGATGCTGGCGCTGTGGGAAAGCGGCCGCGCCAATATCCGGAGCATCCTGATCGTCTCGCACAATATCGAAGAGGCGGTGATGATGGCCGACCGCATCGTGATCCTGTCGAGCGACCCGGGCCGCATCCGCGCCGAGGTGCGGGTGGCGCTGCCGCGCCCGCGCAACCGCGACAGCGCGCAGGTGCGCGCGCTGGTCGACGAGATCTACGCGCTGATGACCGCCCCCGCTGCCGAAGCGCGGCTGCCCGCGCAAGCGCCCGCGCGCCAGATCGCCTACCGGCTGCCTGAGGCCGACATCAGCCAGATGGAAGCCATCCTCGACCTGTTGTGCGAAGCGCCCTTTGACGGCCGCGCCGACCTGCCCCACCTGGCCGACGAAGCCGGCCTGACCGACGACGAACTGCTGCCCGCCTGCGAGGCGTTGCAGCTGGTGCAACTGGTTTCGATCGAGCGCGGCGACATTGCCGTCACCAATGCTGGCCGTGCGTGGTATGCCGCCGAGCCGCAGCAGCGCAAGGTAATGTTCGGCCAGCAGCTGCTGGGCAACATCGCGCTGGCCGCGCATATCCGCCGCGAACTGGTGGCCAGCGAAGCCGGCGAGATCCGCGAGGAACAGGTGCTGAACGAGCTGGAGCAGTTCCTGAAGCCCGCCGAGGCCGAGCGCGTGCTCAGCGTGGCGATCGGCTGGGGGCGCTACGGCGAGATCTACGAATACAGCTACAACAGCGGCATGCTGACGCTACCCGAGGAAGAGCTACCCGAAGCGCAGTCAGCCGAAGACTGACCGGTTTTGGGCGCTCAGGCGCGCGCGCGCATGGCGCGCCCGATTGCCCCCGTGCGCAGCGCGATCTTGGCCGCGTCCTCGCGCAGCGCGCGCAAGCGGCGGTCCAGCACCGCGTTGGCCGAACGGCCGGTGGAGCTGGCGGTGGGGCCGGCCTCGTGGCTGGATTCGCCGGCGGCGGCGGCATGCACCAGCACATCGGTGCGGCGCTTGTCGGCCGAATCGGCCAGGCGGGCGCGGCGTTCGGCGGCGGCGTCTTCGGCGGCCTCTTCAACTTCGGCGCTGACGGTGCCGTCGATGGTCGCTACCGGCTTGTCCGCGGCCGCAGGCGCTGCCTCCTTGCGTTCCACCGGCGGTTTCACGCCGCGGATAAAGCCCGCGCCGCGGCCACCGCCTCGCTCATCGGCATGCAGCCGCTCGCTGGCCACCTGCAGGCTGTGGCTGGCGGCCTCGGTGGCCTGTTCGATCGCGGCTTCGGCGGCCGGGATATCGAGCTCGTCATAGTGCTGGCGCACCTGGATGCGCGCCGCCGCCACGTGCGCCGCCACCAGGTAGTTCTGCACGATAAAGCGGTTCAGGTTGTCCACCGCGCGGTGCCGGCTCTTGGGCTCGTCCAGCATGCGCTGGAACGACGAGATCAGCGCCGACAGGTTGTCCATGAACTGCTTGCGCTGCACGCGGTAGGCAAAGTCGTCCTTGGCCCGGCGCAGCAGCAGGTCGCGCGTGGCGCCGATATAGCGGCGGTTGGCCTGCAGCACGGCCTCCACCAGCTTGGGAATGGCGCGGTATTCCCAGCTCGGCAGCACAAAGCTGAACAGCGAGGCGATGATGCCGCCGATCACCGTGTCCACCAGCCGCTCGCCGGCCACGGTGGGACTGTTCGGCATCAGCAGGTGGATCTGGATCAGCACCTGGATGCAGGCGGCAATCGCGGTGTAGCGGTACTTGATGGTCACGAACGCGGCGCTGGCCACCAGGGACAGGAACAGCACGCCCAGCAGGATCAGCGGCTGGTGTACCACCTTGAGGATCGCGACCGAGACCATGCAGCCGATCAGCGTGCCGATCACGCGGTCGTTGTAGCGCTGCTTGGTCATGCTGAAGTTGGGCTTCAGGATGACGATGATGGTCAGCAGGATCCAGTAGCTGTGCGACACATAGGGCAGGTGCTCGGCGATCCACAGCCCCAGCGCCACCGCCATGCAGATGCGCAGCGCAAAGCGGAACGCCGGCGAACGCCACTTCAGGTTGTCGCGCAGCACGCTGAACTCATACTTCTGGCGCGTCAGGAACGGCGTCATGTCGGAGCCGGGCAGCACCTTGGCCGGCTCCACCGGCGTGCGCGAGGCCTCGTGCAGCTGGCCGATCAGCGTGACCGCGCCGCGCATCATGTCGAGCGTCTCGACCAGCGCCGTCATCGCCGCCGGGTTGATATGGTGGTGGCGCAACTGCGCGATCTCGGCCTCGACCGCGCGCAGGCCCTGGCGGTATTCCACCGTGGCGTACGAGGCACGGCCGCGCGTGACCTCATAGGCGATCTCTTCCACGTCCTTGCACATCAGCATCACCAGCGCGCGCAGGTGGTCCAGCACCGGCGTGCCGGCGAAGGTCTGGCGCAGGAGCGGATAGTCGGTGTTGGTCGACAGGATGTACTCATACAGGTCGAGCATGCGCATATGCACCTGCACCAGCAGCCCGTCGTGCGGGGTTCGGTTGCCGCGCAGCACCAGGTCGCGCGCGGCCTGCTGGCGCTCGGCCACCACGATCTGCTGGCGCACCAGCTGGTTGAACTGGGCCTCGAAGTCGTTGCCGGCGTCGTAGAAGCCGGCCTTGATCTCGAGATAGCCGGCCAGCTCGTACAGCGACTCGGCGAGCACCTGCTGCCTGGTGCGGCGCTCGGTGATCCAGCTCACCAGCATCGCATAGCCCAGGTAGGCGACCGCGCCGATGCTGAACAGCGCCGCGTGCTCCAGCGCGCGCCGCACCAGGAAGTCTTCGTTGATCGTGAGGGTCATCACGAACAGCGCCGCGAACTGCAGCGGCAGCGTCTTGTTGCCGTACACCGTCATCATGCCGGCCAGGAACGTCACCAGCACCAGCAGGAACGGCATCACGCGCGGGAACGGCGTGGCCAGCCCCACCACCAGCGTGACCACGCTGCACAGCAGCACGCTGGCCAGCATCTCGTTGAACTTGTGGTTCAGCGGACTGGGCAGGTCCATCAGGCTGGTGCACAGCGCCCCCATCGACACCACCATGGCGGTGGGCAGGTCGCTGAACTGCAGCGCGATCAGCGTGGCGCCGATCACGCCCGTGGCCGAGCGCAGCCCCCGGTAGACGTAGTGCGAATAGAGGAAGGTGCGGGGATCGTGCGCGTATTGCATGCAGCGGGGGCGATGGACTGCGGTGGCGGGTGTGGCTGCGGAAGACTAATTCACTGGCCCAGCCAGCGCGAGCGTGCCGCGTGCCGTCCGCTCTCGAGCTTGACCTTGAACTGCGCCGCCGGCTCGCGCGCCAGCGTCACTGGCAGCGCCTGCAGCTCGTCGCGCCGGAAGGCGTGCAGCTCGATGCGGTCGCCGGTGCGGTAGCGCGCCAGCATCTTGTCGAGCTGGCCGGGCGCCACGCGCAGGCCGTCGATGGCCACCAGCAAGTCGCCCGCGGACAGACCCGCGGCCTGCGCCGCGCCGCCGTCCAGCACCTGGCTGACGCGCACCCAGCCGTCCTCGGTCTTGACCTTGATCCCCAGCGCCGCGGTGCGCGCCGGCTTCTGCGCCTCGGCCTTGACGCCGAACGCCTTGAACAGCGCCGGCAGCGGCAGCTCGCCGGTGCCTTCGGTCAGCGAGCGCAGCAGCGGCCCCATGCGCAGGCCCGTGACTTCATCGAACAGCGCATGGACCTCGGCCTCGGTCACGCCGCGCTGCACTGCGCCCGGCGCATAGAAGTCGCGGCCGTAGCGGTGCCACAGCGCGCGCATGACATCATCCAGCGAGCGCCGCCCGCGGGTCTTGTCGCGGATGGTCAGGTCCAGCGCCAGCGCCACCAGCGAACCCTTGGTGTAGTAGCTGACGATGGCGTTGGGGGCGTTCTCGTCCTGGCGGTAGTACTTGGTCCAGGCGTCGAAGGAGCTTTCGGCCACGCTTTGCTTGGTGCGGCCGCTGCCGCGCAGCACGCCGTTCCAGGTCTTGGCCAGCATCTCGATGTACTGCGCATCGGTGACGCAGCCCGCGCGCACCAGCACCAGGTCATCGTAGTAGCTGGTGAAGCCTTCGAACAGCCACAGCAGCGGCGTGTAGGTTTCCTCGGCCAGCCGGTACGGCACGAACGCGGCCGGCTTGATGCGCTTGACGTTCCAGGTATGGAAATACTCGTGGCTGCAAAGCCCGAGGAAGGTGCGGTAGCCCTCGCTGGTTTCGCTGTCGCCCCGCACCGGCAGGTCATTGCGCGCACAGATCAGTGCGGTGCTGGCGCGGTGCTCCAGGCCACCATAGCCGTCGGTGGTGACCATCGTCATGAAGACATAGCGGCGGTTGCTGTCCAGGAATGGCGCCTGCGCGGTCTTGGGTTCGAACAGCCGGATCTGCGTCTCGCAGATGCGCTTCAGGTCGCGGCATACGCGCTCGATGTCCAGTTGCGGCACGCGCCCGGTGAAGACCACGTCGTGCTGCGCGCCGCAGGCGCGGAAGCTGGCCAGCTGGAAGGTGCCCATCTCGACCGGATGGTCGACCAGCTCATCGTAGTCGGCCACCTGGTAGCGGCCGAAGCCGTAGCGCTTCGCGCCTTCGCGGCCCGGCGCCTCGCGCATGGCGGTGGCCACGCGCCAGTCGCGGTAGGCCTCGCCCGCGGGTGCATGGATATCGACCGTGCAGGGCCGCTCGGCCTGCCCGTCCACGCACAGGAACACCGAGCTGCCGTTGAAGAAGCCATGGGTGGTGTCCAGGTGTGCTGCGCGCACCGACAGGTCCCAGGCATAAACCTCGTAGCTGAGCGTCATCGGGCCGTCGCCAGCGCTGACCGGCGCGGCCTGCCAGCTCTGCTTGTCGAGCTTGGTCAGTTTGACCTCGCGCCCGCCCGCATCGGCACGGATGCGCACGATATTGCGCGCGAAGTCCCGGATCATGTAGCTGCCCGGGATCCAGGCCGGCAGCGAGAAACGCTGGCCGGCGGGATCGGGCTCGCTCACGGTGACGGTAACGGCAAACAGGTGCGCTTCAGGCTGAAGCGGGGCGATGGCGTAGCGGATCGGCGTCATGAGCAGGATTGTAACGTCGGCACATACGGTCGGTGCCGACGCGGTTTTGCAGCAAGGCCACTATCGCGCGCGCTCAGCCGCGATTCACATCCACCACCACGCGCCCGCGCATGCCCCCTTCCATGATCTTGCGGCCCGCCTCGATGGCATCGCCCAGGCCGATCTCGCGCGTCAGCGCATTGAGCCGGTCCGGTTCCAGGTCGCTGGCCAGCCGCTGCCAGGCCTGCTCGCGCAGCAGCATCGCCGCCATCACGCTGTCGATGCCGTGCAGCGTGATGCCGCGCAGAATGAACGGCGCCACCGACCCCGGGAAGTCCAGGCCCTGCGCCAGCCCGCACGCCGTCACCACGCCGCCGTAGCGCACCTGCGCACAGGCATTGACCAGCGTGTGCGAGCCGACCGAGTCGACCACCGCGGCCCAGCGCTCTTTCTGCAGCGGCTTGCCGGGCACGCCCAGCTCGGCGCGGTCGATCACTTCGTCCGCGCCCAGCGCCTTCAGGAAATCGGCCTCCTTGGTCTTCCCGGTCGAGGCCACCACCTTGTAGCCAAGCTTGCTCAGCAGCGAGATCGCCAACGTCCCCACCCCGCCCGAGGCGCCGGTCACCAGCACCTCGCCGTCGCCCGGGCGCACCGGGCCGTTGACGCCGCCGCGCTCCAGCGCCAGCACCGACAGCATCGCGGTATAGCCCGCGGTGCCGATCGCCATGGCCTGGCGCGTGGTGAAGGCGTCGGGCAGGCGCACCAGCCAGTCGCCCTTCAGGCGCGCGCGCTGCGCCAGGCAGCCCCAGTGCGTCTCGCCCACGCCATAGCCGTTGAGCACCACCTTGTCACCGGCCTGCCAGCGCGGATGCGCGGATTCCAGCACCGTGCCGGCACCGTCGATGCCCGCCACCATTGGCCACTTGCGCACCACCGGCGAGCGGCCCGTGATCGCCAGCCCGTCCTTGAAGTTGATGGTGGAATAATCGACAGCGACCAGCACGTCGCCATCGGCGGGAAGTTGCGCGTCGTCGAGCGTGGCGATGCTGGCCTGGGTGGCGCCGTCGGCCTGGGTCAGCAGCAATGCCTGGAAGGTCATGGTGTCTCCTTTGTCGCCTGTAGGCGATCGCATGCAATGAGGGGAAAAGCAGAAAGCAGAACGGCCGGACAAGTCCGGCCGTCGATCGGGCCGGGACTGGTCCGGCGCGCGCTTATTTCTTGAGGCTGGCGAGCTTGCGTTCCAGCGTGGCGACGTCGGCCGCGCCCGGGATGCGGGTGCCGTCCATGAAGAACACAGCAGGCGTGCCGTTGATATTCAGACTGTGGCCAAGCGCCAGGTTCTCTTCCAGCGGGGTCTTGCAGCTGCCGTTGCCGCTCAGCGCCACCTGCTTGAGCATCCAGTCGCGCCAGGCCTTGGTGCGGTCGGACGCGCACCAGACCTGCTTGGCCTTGGTTTCCGAATCCGGCGACAGCACCGGGTACAGGAAGGTGTACACGGTGATGTTGTCCATCTGCTGGAAGGTCTGCTCGATGCGCTTGCAGTAGCCGCAGTTGGGGTCGGAAAACACCGCCACCTGGCGGCTGCCATCGCCCTTGGTCCACTTGATCGCGCGCGCCAGCGGCAGGTCCGACCACTTGATGCGGTTGATCTCGGCCAGCCGCTCCTCGGTCAGGTTGGTGCCGGTGCGGGTGTCGATCATCTCGCCGTTCAGGATGTAGCGGCCCGAGGCGTCGGTGTAGACCACCTGCCCGCCGATATTGGCCTCGAACAGGCCGGGCACCGGGGTCTTGCTCACGCTCTTCACTTCGGCGCGGCCGCCCAGCATCTTCTGCAGCGACTCCTTGATGCGGTCGGTGCCGGGTTCGCCCGCTGCCATGGCATGCAGCGCGAAGCCCGCCGCGGCCAGCCCGCCGACGATGGCGGTGATCGCGGCGCTCATGGCGGGGCGGCGGCGCAGGAATTGGAACATATGGACTCCAGAGTATTCGGTAAAGGGATCGGAACTTGGGTTCGGCCGCGGTCAGCCGAGCGCGCGTCCGATCAGGAAGCGCTTGAGCAAGGACTGGCCGCCGACCGCGCGCATGCCAGTGTTGCGCACCACGCGCGCCACGTCGCCGGGCAGCGAGAACAGCCGGTGCAGCCCGTCGGTGGCCGCGGTCAGCGACAACAGGTCGGTGGCGCGGGCGCGCTCGTAACGGCGCAGCAGGCGCAGGTCGCCCTCGCTGCGGAAAGGTTCTTTGTCGGCCATCACGCGGCCAAGTTCCGCGACATCGCGCAGGCCCAGGTTCATGCCCTGCCCGGCCAGCGGATGCACCACATGGGCGGCGTCGCCCACCAGCACCACATGCGGCTGCACGAACTGGTCGGCACGCTGCAGCACCAGCGGGAAGCCCTGCGCGGGGGTCACGCAGCGCAGCGCGCCGAACTGCGCGCCGATCGCGCCGCTGGCGCCCTGCATCACGGTGGCGGCCAGCGCCTCGGGCGACAGCGCCAGCAGCTCGCGCGCGTGGGCCTCGTCGGCGGACCAGACCATCGACACATGGTTGTCCGGCAACGGCAAGATCGCCAGCACTTCGCCGTTGGCGGGCTCCTCGTCGGCCATCAGCTTTTCCGGCGCGCCCAGGAACCATTGCCAAGCAGTTTCCTGGTGCGGGCGCTCGCAGGCGAAATTGGCAACCACGCCCAGCTGGCGGTACTTGCGCGTGCTGACGCCGATATGGCATTGCTGGCGCAGCCAGGAGCGCGCGCCGTCGGCACCGACCACGCAGGCCGCGCGCAGCTTCTCGCCATTGCCCAGGGCCAGCGTGACGCCGTCCGGGTCGCGCTCGAATGCGCTGGCGGTGGCATCGTGCCACGTCACCTGGTGCTGGAAGCCCAGCGCCGTGTCCAGCGCCCGCTCGACATGGCCGGATTCGATGATCCAGGCCAGCTGCGGCACTGAGGCGGCGTAGGCCGAAAAATGCAGGTCCCCGTCCAGGCTGGGCGAAGTCTCGGCCGCGCTGACATCGCCGAACACGCGCATGTCGCGCACCGGCTGGATCCGCGCCGGGTCCAGCGCTTCCCACACGCGCATGCGCTCCAGCAGCGCATGCGAGCTGGCCGAGAAGGCGTAGATGCGGCTGTCCCAGTCATCCGGGCCGGCCGCCGCGCGGGCGCTGGCGCGAGGCGGCTTCGGCGCGACCAGCGCCACGTCCATGCCCTGCTGGGCCAGCAGCAGCGCGCAGGACTTGCCGACGATGCCGCCGCCGACGACGGCAACCTGGAAAGCGGATGAGTTACGCGCGGACGGGCGCGCGGACGCGTGGGATCGGGTCATGGCTGGATTATAGCCACGTCACTCCGCGGCCCGTCCGGGCCAGGTCTGGCAGCAGACGCCAGGCAAGCAGACCCGCCGGAAAATGCAGGGCGAGCGCCGCAAGCAGCACGCCATTCTCGGCCGGCTCTTATATATCGTCCGGTCATAAGGCTTAGAACAAAACAATACATATGGCGGTCCGCGGCCGGTCAGGTGCAGGGCTATATTGAAACGAAATGTTTCACGCCGGGGAACTAACCACCTGAAGGGAGGTGGAAAAATGCTTAAAGAAGCACTATGGATTGCCGCCGCCAGCATTGGGATCATTGGAACGGCACTAGGGGGCACCGGTCCTCGCGATGTCTACACAGATGGCGCGAAGGTTTCCAGGTTCGATGTGTATACCGATGGAGCGCGCACCACCGACGCCCGCGACGTCTTCACAGATGGGGCACGCGTCATCGACAAGCGCGACATGTTCACGGACGGCGCAAAGACCACGGATAAGAGAGACGTATTTACCGACGGAGCCTGATCGCACAGGAATCGATCGAGCGCCAGATCGCAATGCACGGCCAAGCTTGAAACCTTGGCCGTCTTGTTTTGCCGGCCGGGCTCCGCTTTGCTGCAGGCGCCATCCCAGAGCGTCCGCAAGCGCAGCCAACCCGCGGCCAGCCTTCGTCGCCCCTCTGCCAATTCCGGCACCTGAAAGGGTTACAATCGCGGTTTTCCGTGGCAAAACCCGCACAACATCGTTGAGCCAGCGCGATGTGATGTCTTTGTCTCGTCCCGATGCAGTCCCGGTGGTAATGGAATCCGCGCCTGTCGCAGACTTGCCGGCACGGGCCCGCACCGGTACGCATCACGCAACCCATTGATTCCTAAGACAACACCATGAGCCTCCAATGCGGCATCGTCGGCCTGCCCAACGTCGGCAAGTCCACGCTGTTCAATGCCCTGACCAAGGCCGGCATCGCCGCCGAAAACTACCCGTTCTGCACCATCGAGCCCAATGTGGGCGTGGTCGAAGTGCCGGACCCGAGGCTCGGCAAGCTGGCCGAGATCGTCAAGCCTGAGCGCATCCTGCCGGCCACGGTCGAGTTCGTCGATATCGCCGGCCTGGTGGCGGGCGCCTCCAAGGGCGAAGGCCTGGGCAACCAGTTCCTGGCCAATATCCGCGAATGCGACGCCATCACCCACGTGGTGCGCTGCTTCGAGGACGATAACGTCATCCACGTGGCCGGCAAGGTCGATCCGCTGTCGGATATCGAGGTCATCAACACCGAACTCGCACTGGCCGACCTGGCTACCGTCGAGAAGGCCCTGGCCCGCTACATCAAGCCGGCCCGCGCCGGCGACAAGGAAGCCCTGCGCTTGGTCGCGGTGCTGGAAAAGGCCCAGGCCGTGCTCGACCAGGCCAAGGCCGTGCGCACCCTGGACCTGGCCCCGGAAGAGTGGGAAGCCATCCGCCCGTTCTGCCTCATCACCGCCAAGCCGACCATGTACGTCGCCAACGTGCGTGAAGACGGCTTCGAGAACAACCCGCACCTGGACGCCGTGCGCGAGTACGCCAAGCAGACCGATTCCCCCGTGGTCGCCGTCTGCGCCGCCATCGAAGCCGAGATCGCCGACCTCGACGACGCCGACAAGGCCGAATTCCTGGCCGACCTGGGCATGACGGAACCCGGCCTGGACCGCGTGATCCGCGCCGGCTTCAAGCTGCTCGGCCTGCAGACCTACTTCACGGCCGGCGTCAAGGAAGTGCGCGCCTGGACCATCCACGTCGGCGACACCGCCCCCAAGGCGGCCGGCGTGATCCACACCGACTTCGAACGCGGCTTCATCCGCGCGCAGACCATCGCCTACGAGGACTTCATCTCGTTCAAAGGCGAGGGCGGCGCGAAGGAAGCCGGCAAGATGCGGGCGGAAGGCAAGGAGTATGTGGTGAAGGATGGGGATGTGATGAACTTCCTGTTCAACGTCTAAGCCAAAGGCACCATTTCAAGAAATCTCACAACATCTCATCGAACCCAGGAAGCCCAGCATTTGCTGGGCTTCTTCGTTTCCAGCCGTCCTCACGTGACTTCTTGTCATCTCATCAAAAACCGGGTACAAAGTCGGGTATGGGAGCGCCGTACCCGGTCGGGACGGAAAGTTCATACCCGGTTTCCCCCCGAATACCGCGCCCCGCTTAGCTTTCGAGGCCGACATGCTCACCGATACCCAGTGCCGTAACGCGAAGCCCAAGGACAAGTCCTACAAGCTGACGGACGGCAACGGCCTCTTCCTCGAGGTCAAGCCAAACGGGGTCAAAGCGTGGCGTTACCGCTTCGAGCTAGCGTCGGACGGAGTCCGCAAGGAAAACCTGTTTGCCATCGGCGAATACGTCTACGTACCAGCCGGCGAAACCCCGGCACAAGCCCAAGCACGCCGAGGCGGTGCCCGATTCACATTGGCCGAGGCCCGGGAGGAGCGCACCAAAGCCCGGGCCTTGGTCAAGCAGGGGATCAATCCGGCACATCAGCGGCAGCTGGAGCGCATTCAGCGCGCCCAGGCAGCCGCCGTCACCTTTGAGGCGGTGGCACAGGAGTGGTTGGGACTGAAGGACTGGGAGCAAACCACGAAGGACCGACGCCTGGACATGCTTACCAGAGTGGTATTCCCGAAGATCGGACGCCTGCCGGTCGATTCAATCAAGCCGGCACACATCCTGGACGTCCTGAAGACCGCGGCCGGGAATAACGGCCCCACGGTGGCGGCCGAAGCCAAACGTACGATGTCCGGTGTATTCGAGCTCGCGGTGTCCACCCTGCGGGCTGAGGCCGACCCGGTGTACCCGGTTCGCAAGGCTTTGCCGGCCAACAAGACGCAACACAAGCGCCCGCTCAGCACCGAGGAGATCGGGCAACTGCTCCGCGACTTGGACGGCTACGAACGGAACTTCCAGACCGTAGCGGCGTTCCGCCTCATGTGGATGACCCTCTGCCGACCCAACGAGGTTGTCGGCGCCCGCTGGGATGAGATGAATCTCGATGCCGGAATCTGGCGGATCCCCCCGGAGCGAATGAAGAAGCGCAAGGAACATGTTGTCCCGCTGCCGCGCCAAGCAATCGAAATGCTGCGCGCGCAACAAGCCGTCACCGGCCGCCATGCACATGTGTTCCCCAACCGGGACGATCGCACGATGCCTATGACGGATGCCACCTTGCGTCAGGCCCTCAAATACCTGGGCTGGTCGGGCAAGTACAGCCCGCACGCTACGCGCACGACCGGCAGCACCCGCCTTAATGAAATGGGCTACGCGGCCGACTGGATCGAGCGGCAGCTAGCCCACATAGAACCCAATGCCGTGCGGCGGACATACAACCATGCCGACTACCTGGCGGACCGAACCACGATGATGCAGGCATGGGCGGACATGCTGGATTTATGGAAGAACGGCGCCAAGGTGTTGCCGATCGGTAGCAAGCGCGCCTGACGGGTAAGAGCCACGCCTGGATCGAGCGATCGAAAGGCCGGTTACCCACACGGCTTGCGCGGCGTCAGCAAGAACAAAGATCTTCGGAGTCTGTAAGTGTCTGAACTATGCGTTGATGGGGATCGTTCCCACGATGGGACCGATGATATCGATGAGCTCTGGAATCTTCATGAGGATTTCAGCGTCGCCGATGCTGCTGCGCTTGTCGCAGGCTACAACCCGACGCTGGTTCAGCGTTGCGAGCAAGACACTCTCATTCACCAGAGTTTCCCGCGGTATCCCGTTGTCTTGGACGCTCTCACCAGAGCTATAACGAACCGCCGCCTGAAGGCCGCCATCCGCGTTTCCGCACGCGAGTATGGGTATGCGGACCGTATGGCTGACATCGAGTACTTTGCGTTTATTGAGGACGCTCTACCGGAAGGCAACACGGTAGAAGATGATGAGGTGCTGGCCAAAGATCGCAGTTGTATCTACAAGCCATTCCCCGATTGGTCCCTTAGCACGATCGCCAGGGAGGATCTGATCGACTGGCTGCGACGGCGCGGCGTCAGCTCAGGTTTTTTCTTCCCAGCTGGCACTGATGCTCCCGACTATCTTGACCCCGGCAATCCGCGTTATGCCTCTAAGCTAGCGGCAGCGGTGCGCGCCTGGCAAGCCGTGACCGATTCCGGTGGCGCCAGTCCGAAAAAGGCTCTTGTGAAGTGGCTGCGCGAACATGCGGCAGAGTTTGGCCTAACCGACGACGAAGGGAAGCAAAACGAAACTGGGATTGATGAGGTTGCTAAGGTGGCCAACTGGCAGCCAGGCGGCGGCGCACCCAAGACCCCTAGCGAATAACCCACCCCCCCCAAAACCCGCGCCACTCCTAGCTTTCAAGGCTGGCGCGACTTCTAACCCACCCACCTTTTCTGGAGAAACCCGCCCACCCCCGCCCCAATTTCTGGGGGGCAGGTATTCGAAACCTGCCCATCTATTCCCAGCCCCCTGTTGTGGCAAAGAATCCATACCGCATCAACTCACTTCACGAGGTAACGCGGTATGCCACAAGGCACCACAACCCACGCAAAACGCTCATCGACATCCACGCTACTCGCCCATCTGATAGGGAAGCTGCCCGATACCGGCTATGTTCGCCAATCCCAACTGATCCCCGCCATCCTGCCGTTCTCTAGTGCCACGTTGTGGCGCAAGGTGAAGGCTGGCACATTCCCTAAGCCGGTCAAGCTGTCGGAACGCGTCACCGCCTGGGATGCGTCATCCATACGCGAATACCTTGCCGATCCTGCCGGCTACCGCAGCGAGGGCTAATCGTGATGCCACCTCGAGAAAAGGAGGTACACGTCCACGCCCCTGAGTTGCCTATCACTTGTCCCTATTACCTGGGCGCAAGTGAATGCCGTAACCGCTGCCAGGCCGCTCCGCTCCGCCTCTGCGCTGTCCTCTCGTTCTTCTTGGGGGCGTAAATGGGTCGCGTGAGGAAACGCTCCACTGAAAGATTTATTGGGATCCCACATTGGGTCATGCAGAGTGCCGCATACCGATCGTGCCCCCACCCGGCTAGGTCGCTGCTGCTCGATATCGTCATGCAGTACAACGGGCGGAATAACGGCTCGCTGGTAGCCTGCGACAAATACCTAAAGCCGCTTGGCTGGCTAAGCAGCGATGTCATTGCTCGCGCGAAGGACAAACTATTGAAGTGCGGCCTGCTGGTCGAGACTCGGAAAGGGCAGCGTCCAAACAAGGCCGCTTGGTATGCCTTGGGCTGGCGACCGCTGGATGTAAAAGACGGAATGGACATTAACCCCCGCGCCTACCGGACAATTTCACAACATGAAATTAACACCCTTACCCCGTCTCACGGAGCAAGGAGCCGCGGCATAGCTCCGTCTCCCGGAGTAGATGGTGCTCCGCCTACTCCGCCTCGCGGAGCTATGCGGGGTGTTTTGGGGGGGATACCTACTCCGCCTCACGGAGCGTATCTAGATATAGCCATACCCTCAGCGGAATCTGTCCCATCTAGGAAGAATGCTGGTGCGGAGGTCGCTTCATGCGCGTGAAACGCCAATGGATGAATCGCCCGCGCACCGCGCATCTCACATCGGCGCAATGCCAGAGGGTGCAGGATGGCCGCTCGCCTACGAGCAAGTCGGCACGCCGTCCGTCGGTGACGCCAGGAGTCTCGGTGGAGGATGTGTACGGCCTGCGTCTAGCCGTGGCCGTCGCGGGGGCGGCAATTTGCCATACGGCGATTCAGGCGATAGACAGCAAGGGCATACTGTGCCGAGCACGCGCGGCACGCACGCACACCCTGCGGGAGCATCGAAAATCTCCGCACCCACCACATCGTGCGCTGAGCCATGAGCCGGCGCTCCGTGTGGTCATGGAGAACGGCATAACCCTTTACAAAATCTGTCACGAAGATGAGCACCGCAAAGCAGCCTAACCAAAAGAAACCGGCAAAACCCGCGACGAAGAACGTAGCACCGAATCGCTCCATTGGGCGCCCATCATCGTTCACCCAGCGCCTCGCCGAAACCATCTGCATCCGGCTCGCCTGCGGCGAGAGCTTGCGCAAGATATGCGCGGACGAGGGGATGCCGGACAAGGCGACCGTGTTGCGTTGGCTATACACGAACGAGGAGTTTCGCACCCAGTACGCGCGCGCGAGGGAGCTGCAACAGGAATTCATGGCCGAGCAGATTCTGGAGATTGCGGACGACGGCACCAACGATACCTACGAGGACGAAGGCGGGAACATGCGCATCGACCACGACGTGATCCAGCGCTCGCGCCTGCGCGTCGATACGCGCAAGTGGCTGATGTCCAAGCTGGCGCCGAAGAAATACGGGGAGCGAGTAGATGTAACCCACGGCGGCCAAGCAGAGAACCCGCTGGCCATGCTGCTGAAGCAAGTGCAAGGCACCTACATAAAGCCGGTGGCCGAACCGCTTGACGAGGAGGATGATTGATTTGCTTTCCGCAGCACTCAATCTCGAGTTAAAGCGACGCATCGAACAGTCCCGGGGTGCGCTCGCCCTGCACACCAAAGCGCCTCGCCGGTCGGCTTCCTGGCGCGGGACTTGCGCAACTTATCAGTCCTCCGGCGGTAGCAGGATGTCCGGCATCACGAACTCCTCGGCCTGGTGCCTTGGCATCCCCGCTGCCATCAGGGTTGCCACCTGCGTCGCCGCCTGCTTACTTAGGCTCTGGGCGAACTCCTGAATCGTCCCGTCCTTCGTCATTTCCTTGTACGCCTTCGGGCGCCACTGTTTCCAGTGCCGAAGGATCAGGCCCGTGTACTGGAGTCCTAGCATTCACTCTCCATCATTAGGTCAGGATTTAATCCTAGTCGCTGCCGATGGCGTTGCAATGTTGCCCGGCAAACCCCGGCACAGCCTTCACCCCTTCCAACCCAGACGGCGTATCCAATCCTTTCTAACGGCATGAAGTGCTATCGCAAAGCTCGAAACGATGGTGATGGCGCAGTAGGCGATGTTGGCTTGGGAGGGCGCCAGACCGTGAATGTCAAGGGAAGGAGGTTCGAAGCGGCAAGGTCATGTCAAATGGTCCTGGGGCAGGCATGAGTGCAATGCCGGAGGTGCTGAATGGTCGCTCGTCTATGAGCAAGTCGGCACACCGTCAGTCCGTAATGATGGGCACCCCGGTGGAGGACATGTATCGCCTGCGTCTCGCCATGGCCGCGGCAGAGGGTCCCGCAATTTGCCGCGCTTCGATGCTGGCGATAGACAGCGAGGGCCGCGCAATGGAGGCAAGCGCTTGGACGATGCTGTCCGGCAGGGCAAGGTAGGCCTCCCTTCATGTCATTGCGCATACCGCCAATCCCTTGTCCCGTGGGACAAACTTGGGACAAACTTAGGACAAACTTGGGACAGACGCGGACTCCGGCGGGACTCCCTGTGCCTTCCGCCGAACTCAATCTAGAGTTAAAGCGACGCATCGACCAGGCCCGGGGTTCGCTCGGCCTGCGACTAGTAAAATCGGCTGCGTGGCGCTGTCCGGCACCCTGATAGGCGGTGCGGCCCTTGCTCGCCACCCACTTCAACAGCTTTCAAGCTAACCGCGAATTACTGAGCGAATCAGGTGCTCCGATAGTGCTTGTCATTTACCCAGCGGTACCGGTTCGGATCTTCTGCCAACAGAAAAGCCCTCATGGCTTGGCGCTTGGCCTTATCCACTCGTAGGAAGATGGCTCGCAACTCCGAATCGATGATTCGCGTGCTGGCGCCGCGCTCTTCAGCCTGGGCGTACCAGTTGCGGGCTTCGCCAAAGTTACCCAGTTCCATATGCACGGCGCCTAGCAAGGTGCATGGACGGAAGTCCCGCGGCTGGAAAGCATGTCCCTGCTCGCCCAAATGCCGGGCATCGTTCAGCCGGCCCATGTCGCGCATTACACCGGCGCGCGTGGTGCACACGGCGGCCTTGGTCTTAGGGTCTTTGAGACGGTGGGCCGGCACGCTGTCGAGCAGTTCGAGCGCCGCATCAGCGTGATCGCATTTACGATAGTGGCTGCTGGCATTGACCGCGTTCCAAGGGTCTTGGGTGCGACGGTATTCTTCCGTGAAGAACTCGGCCTCGCGCAGGTGGTAGGCATCCTGCAACTCTTCCGTGAAGTGCTCCCCGGCCGCTGTAGTGAGCCAAATATAATCGTCGACGGTCAGGCGACTGCCAGAGTCGATATTTCTGAGGATGCCCATCATCCGAGCAAACAGAGGCTTATCGATGAAGTCCAGCCTGTACTTCCGGCGTAGGGCTTGATTCTTCATCCTGGCTATGTACTTGGGATCGCTCTCGCGAGCTTTGCGGGCGAGTTCCGCAGCATCGCACTCGCGCTTGTACTTCGCTGCCCACTCCGCCTCTCGGGCCATGAGGTCGGCAGCCTTGGCCTGGCGTTCGGTCTCGGCAGCTAGCATCCGGGCCTGAAACTCCGGGCCGGCGACCGCAACGAAGGTCTCATAATTGATCTGGCCGGTGGCCAACAGGTGCAATCCGATGAGGTTCTGCTCCTGTAGGAACTTCAGGGACAGCTCCGTGAGCGGTCGCCCATGATGCATGCTGCCTAGGATATTGCTGAGGCGGGTTGCCGGGATGATCGCGCTGCTGATGTCACTCACGCAGAAGTGACGGGCGATATCGAAGAGAGTCGAAATGCTCATGGTGGTGGTAATGACTTCCCTCTTCCCGAATGGCCCCGAGAATGCACTCCAATATGACTTCGAGGCAATACTCCCTGCCGAGCAGAGAGTTTGCCCACCCCACTTAGGTAGGGTCTGCTCTTCAAATTGCTCACTGCCTTACAGGTGCTCGGCGGAGCAGACGCCGTCGACCACATCCCAAGTGGACTGTCTCAGGTCTCATCTTCCGGTGTCGGCGGGTCGCTGCTGAAACTGACTCTGGCTATCAGGGCGCGCCGGTAGCGCGGTGGCTGAAATGCGACCGAGCATGACGCGATCCGCCCTGCGGCGACCAGTGTGACGACAAAATCGAACTCTCTTTCCGACAGCTCCACAACGCCATCCATCACAGGCTTGGTGCGAATAAAGCTTCCGACGGACGGGATCTCAGCTTGACCCACGCAGGGTTCTGAGACTGGAAACACGTGAATCGAAAAGCCCGAGACGCCGGCCACCGGCTCGGTCAACTCGCCTTCGAGCACTAACCAGGTGCTACCCTTCCGCTCGCGTGGTCCGCCGCGTTGGCGTTCGGCCAAAACGTGAAGAGAGGCTCGCCAACCGGTGATAACGCCGTCGCGGGTTAATAAGGTCGCCCGTGAAGGGCGCGTTTTTCGCTCACTCATCACTTGGCTTGCCACCTACTTACAGTCCTGTTGCCCCAGATCCCCCGTGGCACCTGCTCCTGCCGCCCCCTCTGATCGATCATGGAGCCAAGCCGTTTTCAATCAACCTTCCACAAAGTACAATCTTTCTTATGTTTCTGCACGAAAAATTCTAGTTGATGTCAATCCTGCTGGCCTGGTTGGGTAATACGGATCTGCGCGCATCCGAGTCGCCTGACTCCGGAGAGGGCGGCCCCATCCTTGGCGCTATCAAGGCAATGGGCTTCGATGTGGTTCATCTCCTCTCCGATCACTCCGCATCGAAAACTCGTGCCTACGCGCGCTGGCTTGAATGTCAGACGGATGCAACTGTCTCATCGCACCAAGTCAAGCTCACCAGCCCGACCAGCTTTGAGGAGATATTCAAAGCAGCCACACCCGTCATCGAAGAGGTTCGGCAGGCTTCTCCAACTACCCCCTTGACGTTCCATCTCAGTCCAGGCACGCCGGCGATGGCTGCCATCTGGTTGCTCTTGGCCAAGACACGTTACCCAGCCAGATTGATTGAGTCGTCGCGCGAGCAGGGAGTCAAAGAAGTCAGCATCCCTTTTGAGCTGTCTGCGGAGTTCGTGCCTGCCAGCGACAAAACGGCCGACGAGGCGCTGACCAGACTGATGCAGGGCCTGCCGCCGGAGTCGCCTGCTTTCACGGCGATCATTCATCGGTGTGCGGCGATGAAGCGCACAGTTGCCATGGCGCACCGTTTGGCCCTGCGTGAAGTTCCGGTGCTGATCCAGGGGGAGTCAGGAACTGGGAAGGAGCTCTTTGCCCGGGCCATCCATCAGGCGAGCGTTCGAAGCGGCAGACCGTTTGTTGCAGTCAACTGCGGCGCCATCCCCCAGGAACTGGTCGATGCCGAGTTGTTTGGCCATGAGAAAGGGGCGTTCACGGGCGCCGCATCTGGCCGTGCCGGGTATTTCGAGGCTGCTGAGGGCGGCACCTTATTTCTCGACGAAATTGGTGAGTTGCCTCTTGCCTCACAAGTACGGCTTCTTAGGGTTCTGCAAGAGCGTGAAGTCACACGCGTAGGCGCCACCAAGGCCAAGCCCATCGACATCCGGGTCATCGCCGCTACCAATCGTGTCTTGCCCGACGAGATAAGAAAAGGTCACTTTCGGGAAGATCTGTTCCATCGTTTGGCTGTCGGGGTGCTATTGCTGCCACCCCTGCGCCAGCGAGAAGGGGATCTCGGCCTGTTGATAGAGTCGATTCTAGCCAGCATCAATGCCGAGGCATCAACTCAACCAGGGTTCAAGCATAAGAAACTGGATATTGGCGCTAAAAATCTTATGATTCAGCATTCTTGGCCCGGCAATGTGCGAGAGCTGCATAATACTTTGCTGCGGGCCAGCATCTGGGCCACTGGTGACCGGATCACGGCTCAGGACGTCGCAGAGTCGTTGGCGGTGACCGTCCCTCCCAGTGTTGAATCTGTTCTTGGACGTCCTTTGGACCATGCCATTTCTCTGCCAGAAATTATTGGAGACGTGGCACGCCACTACCTTGAACGCGCGATGGCACTGACCCATGGCAACAAGTCCGAGGCAGCCCGCCTGCTTGGCCTGGGCAGCTACCAAACTCTGAGCAACTGGCTGCAAAAATATGGGGGGTAGCTAGTTGGCACGCCTTCTGCTTATAAGAGGCCATTCGCAACTTTTCTTATGACCCACGCCGAAACATAAAACTTAACTAAGGCACATCCAATGGCACGCAACGAACGACTCACCTGCAAAGAACTAATCGAGCCCCGCCTGGCGGCGCTCGGTTGGTCGTGGCAGGAGCAACTTCGCATCGGGCCTGGACGGGTCAACCTAACTGGTGAGGCGATGTACGACGCAACGCAGTCGATCATCGCCGATTACTTGCTGCGCTACAAAGGCGTGCCACTCGCCATTCTGGAAGCCAAACACGAGGGTGAAAGTGCTGCCAATGGCATGCAGCAAGCGTCGCGCTATGCCCGCCGCCTGTCCCTACGTTTCTCGATTGCCTCAAACGGCAACGACTGGATCCTGACGGACAATGACACCGGCGATTTCGAGCCGCTGAGCGGGCCGCCGTCACCTGAAGAGCTGATCGCCCGCATGGGCGTGTCGGTCGACTGGTGCCGCTGGGAAGGCGCGTTCGCCGCCGGCTATCACATGGATCAGGTCTCGCGCAAAGGCGTGCGCCCCTATCAAGACGTGGCCATCAACAAGGCCATGTGGCAGTTCGCGCAAGGCAATGACCGCGTGTTGCTGCTTATGGCAACCGGCACTGGCAAGACCTTCACCATCTTCCAGTTGGTGTGGAAGCTACTGAACGGCAAGGCGCTCAAGCGCGAACATGTGCTGTTCCTGACTGACCGCAACAGCCTCAAGGACCAAGCTTATCGGGCTTTCAGCGCCTATTCGGCTTCCGAGCGCGTTCAGATCGACAAGGATACCGTCGCCCAAGGCCAGCATCTGGTGGGCAAGGTGTTCTTTGCCAATTACCAGAGCCTTGACGAGGAGCTGGATGGCAAGAAGGTCTACGAGCACTATGACCCGGACTTCTTCGATCTGGTGGTCGTCGACGAATGTCACCGCTCGGGCTTTGGTGATTGGTTCGGCGTGCTCGAACACTTTGGCGGCGCCCTGCAACTGGGCCTCACCGCCACACCACGCGAGTTGGAAGAAGGCGAGCGGGCGCTGACGGACGAAGAAAAGCGCCGCGACACCCAGCATTACTTTGGCGACCCGGTCTACACCTATAGCCTCAAGCAGGCCATCGAGGACGGCTTCCTCGTGCCCTACCTGCTGGAGGAGCGCATCACCAACGTCGATGAGGATGGCTACACCGGCCTGGACGGCAAGCGCTACACCACCGCTAATTTCGAGCGCGACATCCGCATGCCGGATCGCACTAGGGCCATCGCCGAGGACCTGTGGGAGGTGCTGGGTAAGTACGAGCTGCGCGACGAAAAAACCATTGTGTTCTGCGTGGACGATACACATGCCGCCTTCATGGCGCAGGAACTGCGCCGCCTGTCCGGTAACAACGATTATGCCGCCCGCATCACCCGAGCCGAGCGCAACAGCCATCAACTGGAACGCAACTTCGCCGTCGTCGGCCCGAGCAATCCACGCGTCGCAGTCACGGTCGATTTGCTCACCACGGGGTTCGACGCACCCGACGTGAAGAACGTGGTGTTCATGCGCCCGCTCCGCAGTGCCATCCTCTACAAACAGATGAAGGGGCGTGGCACCCGCTTGTGCGAGGACATCAACAAGCGTTACTTCACCATCTTCGATTACTCCGGCGCCAGCCAGCTGGAGGACGCCGAGTTCGACGGCCACCCAGCCAATAGGCAAAAGGCCACAGCCGCTAGCAGCAAGCCCCAGAAGAAAAAAGGCGAGGACACTGCGCCCAAGCCCATCGGCGAAGGCGTGTCGGTGATCATCTCCACCGAGAACCGCTACGTCTGCCTGGCGGATGGCCGCAAGGTGCCCTTCGACGAGTACACCGAGCAGTCGCGCGAATTCATCCTAGATGTCAGCCACAAGGGCATGGACGAGCTGCTACGCATCTGGATCGACAAAGGCAGCCGCCAGGAACTGCGCGAAGCCCTGCATGACCGCGACATTTATCCCTCGGCCTTCCGGCATTACCTAGACCTGCCCGATGCCGACGACGTGGACATCCTGGCCAAGATCGGTTTCCAACTGCCGCGCGTACCCAACCGCGCCGACCGCGCCAACCGCCTGTGGGACGAAGACCAGATATGGCTGCTCGACCACCTGGGCGAAGCCGCGGTTCCCGAGAGCCTGCGATTCAAAACCCATCTGTGGCAAACGGCGCTCGACCACTATCGCCTGTTTGGCATCGACGACCTCGAGCAGGCTCGGACCTACAGCGCCCCGCAATTTGCCGAGCAGTTCGGCAGCTTCACCACGTTGGCTCAGCGCTACGGCGGCCCAGCGCTGCTCAAGGCTGACCTTGAACTGGTGAAGAAACACCTCTATGTACCCATGGCTGCCTGATGCGCCGGGCAGCCGCAATAATACAGGACCCGACTTGACCCAGAACAACACCGATCACCGCCGCCAAGAAGTGCAGCAGATCGTCAAGAACGCTTGCGATCAGCTCAACGCCGAAGGCGTGGATGCCCGCAATTACGTGGAGCAGCTTGCCTGGCTGTTTTTTCTCAAGGCTTTTGATGAAACCGAGAGCCGCAAGGAGCAGGAAGCCACCTTCGACGACACGCCCTACGAGCGCCGCCTGGCCGGGGAATACGCCTGGAGCCATTGGGCGCAGGACACCGACCACCCCGACGATATGCTGGAGTTCGTCGACGGCAAGCTGTGGATCAAGCTCACCAGCCCCGACCCCGCCAAGGGCTTGGGCCACGACGCGCTGGCCCAGCGTTTCCGCCGCATATTCGACAACGTGCGCAATTACAGTCGCCGTGGCGTGAGCTTTGCTAAGGTGGTGCAGCAGGTCGACAAGCTGCATTTCTCCAGCGAGACAGACGTCATCGTCTTGTCGGAAATCTACGAAGACTTGCTGAAGCGCGTGGCCGCCGACTCGGCCGGTTACGCCGGCGAGTTCTACACCCAGCGCCACATCATCCGCGCTATGGTGCAGGTGGTGCAGCCCCAAGCCGGCGACCAAGTGTACGACCCCTGTTTTGGCACGGCGGGCTTTCTGGGCGAGGCGGCCGACTACATTCGCCACAACAACACACTGAGTGGCAAGCAGCTCGACGAGTTGCAGCACAAGACATTCTATGGCTTGGAGCTCAAGCCCCTTACCTATCTGCTGGGCTCGATGAACATGATCCTGCACGGCATCGAAGGCGCCAACCTGGAGCTGGCCAACACGCTGGAGGTACATAGCCAGAACGTTGCTGAGAAGGACAAGTTCCAGGTGATCCTCGCCAACCCGCCCTACGGCGGCAAGATGGCCCAGGAGCTGCAAACCAACTTCCGCGTGCGCTCCAGCGCCACCGAGTGCCTGTTCCTCCAGCACATCATGGCCAACCTGAACAAGGGTGGGCGCGCGGCGGTGGTTATCCCCGAGGGCGTTCTGTTCCGGGGCGGGCCGGATCAGAAGGTGCGCAAGGAGCTGCTTGAACAGTTCGAGGTACACACCATTCTGTCGTTGCCAGCGGGTTGCTTCTTGCCGTACACCGGCGTCAAGACCAACGTGATCTTCTTCGACCGTACTGAAGATGGCTCGGGCACGAAATCCGTCTGGTATTACGCTCTGACCAATGACGGTTTCGAGCTCAAGCAGACGCGCAAACCCATTGCCGGCAACCAATTGCCCGACTTCTTGGCGAAAAGGCAAGGCCGTGTGGAAAGTGAAAACTCGTGGACGGTACCTATTGCTGACATCGTTGCAAATGGCTATGACCTCTCGGCCAAGAACCCCAACAAGGTGGATGACTACGAGCATAGACCCGCGCTGGACCTAGTTCAGTCGATCAAGACTAACGAGGCTCGAATTACCGAGCTCTTGGATGAGCTCGAATCCTTGCTGGAGCGTGCCGAATGACGTTTCCAGCCACTTGGAAAACCTACAAACTTGGTGAACTCGCCCAGTACATCAATGGCAGAGCGTTCAAGCCGGAAGATTGGGGAACTACTGGGTTACCAATCGTACGGATTCAGAATCTCAACGACCCTGAGAAGCCATTTAACTACTTTTCGGGTTCGTTCATGGAGAAGCACCGGATTGATTCCGGTGATGTGCTTCTTTCTTGGTCCGGGACGCCGGGGACCTCGTTTGGATGCTTCATCTGGGACCGCGGAGAGGCACTCCTAAACCAACACATCTTCAAGGTCATTATTCAGCAAGATGTAATCCTGCCTGAATACTTCGTTTATGCAACGAATAGTCGCCTTGACGAGATGATTGACCTCGCCCATGGTGCGGCCGGGTTGCGACATATAACAAAGGCCAAGCTTGAACAAATAGAGATTCCCGTTCCATCTCTCGACGAACAGGGCCGCATCGTCACCCGTATCAATGATTGCATGGCGCGGGTAGAAGAAATCGAGACCTTGCGTGCATCATCGCAACTGCAACAGCAGTACTTGTCTGCATCGCTGATT
Organism: Cupriavidus lacunae; assembly: GCF_003353055.1. Classification (GTDB taxonomy): domain Bacteria; phylum Pseudomonadota; class Gammaproteobacteria; order Burkholderiales; family Burkholderiaceae; genus Cupriavidus; species Cupriavidus lacunae. The sequence continues at coordinate 33,420 of NZ_QKWJ01000035.1, read as the reverse complement.
GAGTCGGAGTTGCACCCTGACTTGGTCGATAGCGAAGGATGGGCCACACGCATAGTGGGCGACCTTGTCACCACGGTTCGCAATGGACGATCCATTGCTCAGGACACTGAAGGTCGAGCCGATGGAGCTGTGCTCACATTGACCGCAGTAAGAAGCGTTGATCTTGGCGTCGGTTACGAGAAACCGATTGTGCTTCCTGACACCGTAGCGCAGCAGTTCGACATTGACGCGGGGGATGTGTTTGTATCGCGTGCTAACACGATTGAGCTGGTGGGGTTGGCTGCAGTGGCAATGGAAAAACCAGAGAGACGTTTGATCTATCCAGATCTTCTCATCAAACTCAAGGCAGACCGTTCGCAGGTTCTGCCGCGCTATCTCGCCTACGCATTGCGCAGCGCAGGTGCACGCAAGCAGATAAAGGCACGTGCTTTAGGTTCCAGTCAGACGATGGTGAAGATCTCCGGCGAACGCCTTCGAGAGGTCAGCATTCCCGTGCCTTCGCTAGCCCAACAAGAGCAGATCATCATCCGCCTGGACGCCGCCCACGAGCTGATCGGTCAATTGCAATCGGAATCGCAGTCGGGCGAGATTGAAGCGTTGCGCGGTGCGGTGCTACGCAAAGCCTTCGCCGGGGAGCTGTGAGCATCGTGCGTGACCCCCTGGTCCTCCGTGAAGAGTGCAAGCATCTGGTCGCCGCGCTTGAAGCAGCGCTGACCAGCGCGCTGCCCAATCATGATGCGAACACCCTCATCCGCGAGGCATTCGCGACTCTACTGCTGCTGCGCTGGCTGAGCGTGGCAGAGGCCGAGCAGGAGGCCATGGCAGTTTTCGAGGAGCGGCCTTATCACCCCTCGCTGCCCACTGCACTGCAATGGCCGCATTTGGTTCAGATCGACCAGCCCAGCGATTGGGCGGGATTCGTGTCTGCCCTGGTGGCCCATTTGGAACGCGCCGATCCCCATTGCTTGAACGCGGCGATGGCCTGGCTGCCCCGCCTAGCCGGGCCGCTGCGACGGTTGGTGAGGGTGCACGCGGTTCATGTGTTCGACCTCATCCGATGGCTCGATGCTCTGCCGCTCGATACCCCCGGCGAGCGCCGCACGGCGCTAGAGCTGTTCGACGCGGTGCTGGCTGAAACCAGCGAGGCTTACGACGGCCAGTACCAGACGCCGGCCAACATCGCCCGTCTTGTGGCGGCACTGGCCCAGCCACAGCCGGGTGAGCGGGTGTATGACCCCTGCTTCGGCTCGGGCAACTTCCTGATTTCCGCCTGGCGCGAAGCTGAGCGCAGCCGGCGGACGACTCAGCGCCCCGGCGCGTTGCTGGATGTGGCCGGGGTAGAGATCAACGAGAGCGCCTTCTTGCTTGGGCTCACACGTCTGGTGCTCGCAGGCATCGAGCATCCGCTACTTGAACTGGGTAACAGCTTGGAGCGGGAGGCACCGAGCAGTTTGCGCCAGCAGGGATTCGACCTGGTACTGGCCAACCCTCCAATTGGCGCTAAGCTGCCGCGCGATGCTGGGGGGCACCAGCACTTCGCCTTCCCAACCAGCGACAGCGCGGGTCTGTTCATCCAGCACGCGCTGACGCAGCTCAAGCCGCAGGGGCGCGCGGTGATTGTGGTGCCTGAGGGTTTCTTGTTCCGTGGTGGCGCCGAGCGCGATTTGCGTCGGCACTTGTTGGAGCGGGGGCAGGTCGAGGCCGTCGTGGGTCTGCCGGCGGGGGCCTTTGCGCCGTATACCGGCGTCAAGGGTGCATTGCTGCTGCTGCGCCGTCAGGGTGGTGCCGAGCGGGTACGCATGGTTGCTGCCGCGTCCCAATTCGAAGCCAGTGGTCGCCGCAAGGCGCCGGTGATCCGCGCCGAGCTGGCGAGGCAGCTCGCGCAGGAGGTGCGCCGCCCAGAGTTGAGAACGCCAAGCGAACTGCCCCCCGGTGTGCCCGAAGGGACGCCCAGCAGCGACGGGCTCGCACGCTCGGTGTGGGAAGTCAAGTTGGACGACCTCGCCGCCACGGATTGGGACCTGACGCCTCGCCGCCGGGAGGAAGGCGGGTTGGATGAGCTGCTGGCCAGCCTGAACGAGGGAGCGCCTGGCGAGCAAGGCCTAGTCTTGCCGCTGAAGGACGTGGCGCAAGTGATGGCCGGCCGGGCCGTCAAGTCGGCCGACTTGGTGGATGAACCCACCGAGCTTGAGGAGCGCGCCCCGGCCACTCCCTATCTGCGCATTAAGGATCTCAATCAAGGCAAAGTAGGGCGCCCGTCGCGGTGGGTACGTGCTGAATTGGCGGCGGTCGAGCGACGCTGGGCGCTCCTGCCGGGCGATGTATTGGTGTCAAAATCGGGCACCATTGGCAAGGCGGCCGTCGTGCGCAACGGTGCCGTCGGTGCCATTGCGGGCAATGGCCTCTATGTGCTGCGCCCCAATCACGAAAGGCTGGATCCAGCCTTCCTCGTGGCCTATCTGGCGAGCCCGAACTGCCAGAATTGGTTGGCCGCCCGATCGCGCGGCGCGGTAATCCAGCACCTGAATCGCGTTGTGCTCGATGAACTGCCGGTGCCGCTGCCGCCTTTGGGCCTGCAGGCGCGGGCGGCTGCACAGTTCCGCGAGCACGGCACCGATGCACTGAACTTCCTCATCCAGGCCAGTGCCAGCGGCGAAGCTGAGCGGTTGGCCACCTGGCTGGCGGACTTCAGCAACAAGCTACCGGTGCTTGCCGCTGGCCTGGACGCCCCCCCTCCGCTGAGGGCGATGGAAAGCCTTGTGGCCATGGCGGCGACACCCCGACGCTGGCTGGCGCAGGAGGACGTCAGTAGCGATTCTGCTCGCTGGCTGCGGCCGCTGGTCGATACGCTGGAGCCGTTGTCGGGTCTGGCGCAGATCCCACCCGGGCCGGGTCTGTTGAGTGTGTTGCAGGATGCCGAACGCGGCGTACGTGTGATGCTCGAGCGGGCGAGTGGCCACTTGCCCGTGGAAGCCCAGGCGCGTGCTGTGGCCGAACGCCTGCATGCCTGGCTTCGTGAGCTCATCGATGACCTGGCTGGCAGCGCCGAGTTACGGGTCACACAGGCGCCGCCGACGCTTTCTACGGGGAGCGCAGCCGAATTCACGCTCATGCTGGCCAATGCCGGCGCGCTGCCGTTGCGAGCGGTGCAGGTCACCAGCGAGCCGGATTGGGGCCTGATCGACAGCCCTTACCTGGCCGAGAGTGGCACGCTGGCGCTGACGCTCCGCGGCGATGCACCCAAGCAGGGCGAGCGATTGGCGCTGAAACTTCATTGGCAAGCTCGCACGCTGATCGGCAACAACGTGAGCGGGAGCATCGAAGTGATGATCCAGCTCGTCCAAGCACCACCGCAGGCCGCGGAGGTAAGTCATGTCGAACTGGGCGGCAGTCCCTATGTGACGGGCAGTCCGCTGGAGCCGCAGCATGGGCATGCGGTGTTTTATGGCCGTGAGCGTTTGCTTGAGCAGCTGGCCCGTCAGATCATCACTCACGGCAACGTGGTGCTGCTGGAAGGCAACCGCCGGGCCGGCAAGACCTCCATACTCAAGCACCTGGAAGGGCGCACGGCCATTCCAGATTGGCTGGCGGTGTATGCGAGCCTGCAGGGGGCGGAGGGGGCATCTCAGGCCGTGGGAGTGCCGACGGCCGAGGTTTTTCGACATATTGCTTTCGAGCTAGCCAAGGGAGTCGCTACTCTGGGAGTCGAGACGCCGCTACCGGATGGATCGACCGTAGAAGGGCTGACGCTATTTGGGGCAAACACACTTGAAAGACTCAAGGAGAGCAAACGCTGCCGGAAGGCTTGTCGCAGTGGAATCGCCGAAGACTCGTCCTTTGCAGACTTCCGTGACTATCTTGAGGTGCTGCTATTGGTTGTCGAATCGCAGGGGCTTGGCATTGTCCTCATGCTCGATGAGTTCGACAAGCTGCAGGAAGGTATCGACAATGGAGTCACTTCGCCGCAGGTGCCGGAGAACATCCGCTTCCTGATCCAGAGCTATCCGAAGTTCTCGGCCATCCTCACGGGGTCGAGACGCCTGAAGCGGCTGCGTGAGGAGTACTGGTCGGCTCTTTACGGACTGGGCACGACCATCCCAGTCACCGCCTTGGATGTTGACAGCGCGCGGCGCATCGTGACCGAGCCGGTGCGCGACCTATTGGTGTTCTCTGACGAGGCGGTGGACCGCGTCATCGAGACGACGGCGCGCCAGCCCTACCTCATTCAGTGCTTGTGCAACCGCATCTTCGACTTCGCCAGCCAGACCAAAACGCGCTCGATTACGCTCAGCGTCGTGGAGCACGCGGCCGCCGTGCTTGTGCGTGACAACGAGCATTTTGCCACCCTATGGGATTTCGCAGCACGCGGTCCTGCCATGGGCGGTTGCCGGCGTCAGTTCATCCTGTCCCTGTGTGCGCTCAATTTCAAGCGCGGCAACTCCATCAGTTTCGGCACCTTGCGCGAGCAACTGGTGCAGGTCGGCGTGGAAGCGGATGACGCGGCACTCGATGTGGACCTGGCCTATCTACGCGAGCTTGACTTGATAGAACTGAGCGGCGAAATCTTCGACGGTCACTATAGGTTAGCGATCCCGCTGATGGCGCAATGGATTGAACAACAACATGATGCCGACGTGGTGGCAAGTCGCGCGCGGATTGAATCGGAGGAAGAGCATGCCTGACCGCAGGTTTCCCATTTGCAGCACACCCTTTCCGCCTTGCCTGGGCCGCAAAGCGCCGCTGGACCGGTTGACAGCCTCGCTAACCAAGGCGGCCCCGGACCATCTGCAATTGGTGGGGCCGCGGTTTGGGGGAAAGACCGTGTTGCTCGCGGAACTGGTCAAGCGTCTGCAACAGAAAGGGGAGCCGTATTCCGCCATCTTTCTGTGGGACTTGGCCCATCAGACCTTGGACAGTGATGGGCATTTCATCCGTTTGCTCGGCCAGGAACTGGCGCGGGCTTTGAGGGCCAGTCATCCGGACTACGCCGACCATCTCGAAACCGAGTCCAACGGCTCGGCAGCCGAGATTGCGGAGGTGCTCGATGCGCTCAAGGATGAAGGCGGGAAAGTGCTGGCGGTGCTGGACGGCTTCGACAAGGCCGTCGCCAATGGACGCTTGACCCGCAACCTCTGGGATCAGCTACGTGAGCTGGCGATCAAGCCTAGCTTGCGATTGGTGACCGCAAGCCGCAAACGGTTGAGCGAGCTGATTCGTGACCCCAATGCAGAGACCAGCCCTTTTTGGAACATCTTCGACCCTACTCCCATCCGCGTGGGCTGCTTTGATGATCATGACCTCGATGAGGTGCTGAGGCAGGTGCAAGAGATTCGCCTGACCAACGGTGCCCGTACCGAACTGCTCAACGCCACCAACGCATCGCCTCTCCTCACGCTGGAGGTACTCAATACGGTGCTGAGCAACGGCAGTACCGGCGAAATAGGCCCTGAGGCAATGCGTACTGCCTGCGATTTGACCTTCCCGGCCGTTCGCGATCGGCTTAGTCTTCTGTGGACAGAGTGCCCTCCGACCAGTCAGGAGTCCTTCCGGCGGGTTCGAGAGCAAGCCCCCGTGCCGCGAGGTGAGGTTTCGGCGACTGACGCGGACATTCTGATTGAACGCGGGTTTGTTCAACTGTCTGGAAACAAGCTGCTGCGGCCGAGCCGTTTGTTGGAGCAGCTCCTAGACGAAATGCCCAATGAAGGTAGTTCGTTGTCTCGTCTATTTGGCGACGTACGCGCCTACCAGAGCAATCTGCGCGGGGCGCTGGAGTATCGCATTTCGCATATAGACCAGCTCGACGCGAAATTGGCAAGATATCTGAGCCTCGGGATTGACGATCTACCAGATCACCCAGATGTTTTTCTGACCCATATCCGAGGGATCGTCGACAAGGCCTTTGACCTGATCTGGGGGGCGGAAATACCGGAAAAGCGCATCCCCTCTGGATGGATGAGTCTCTGGAAACGCAACGACGAAAATGTCAGTGCTTGGGAAACCACTTTTCCTCAGGGTGGGCAGCGTGTGCGGCTGCTCGGGCTGATGACTGGCGCAAGCCAGAAGAGCGCGCCATGCGCCAAGCACGTCACGAAGGGAACCTATGTCCTCATGAACGCCGTTTACGGGTTCGGTGACTTTGGCCAACACCAAGAGGGAGCACCGGTCGACGCCGGAACTGCCTACGCGGCACTACACCTATGCATCGAGCTAGCTGCATCGCTTGCTCGGGAACTTGGAAAACGAGCGTGATCCTGCTATCCGCACAAGGCCGCTCCCCTTGCACGTCCCCCCCCGGCCGAAACGACGCGGGGAGGCCAGCATGGCGCATGATTTCATTAGCCGCCTACGCGCTGCTTCCGCCGATGCGCCATTCCATTCCCCTCTGATGTGCACCAAGTCGCGTTCTGAATGCGGCTTTGCGTCGGTTCTGCTATCGCGTCCCCGTGCCGCCGGCCAGTCGCAGCCTCGCACCGTGCGCGGCCACGGAGGCACGCCCGTGCAGGGCGGCCTTTGAAAAAGCAAACCCCATAAACGGTGATTCGGGGAGGGCACAGCGACAGAACGCCAAACGAGCAGGGCAATCGCAAGTTATCAAAAGTTATCCTTGAGTAGGCGATTCAGGAGGCGATGAACGCGCGTTCACAGCGCTTGTGATAGCTAACCCCATGCAATCGCCGCTTTCGCGCTCGCGGTTGGGAACCGCTGGCACGTTAGGCGGGTGCGATGCGCGGATTGCCCGTAGCAACCCAGCGTAGCTTGGGGCGTCGGTGCACTTCACGAGCAATTCAGTCCCCACCGAAGGGGGGATAAGCGCTTACCAATGGCCAAGAGTGGTATCTCATCGGCGAAACTTACTCCCTCAATTCAGCAGAACAATAAAGAAATGAGTGGCGACAAGGGTTTGTGTAGGACCGCACTTCCGATGTTATGAAACACGCGGCTTGTTCCCCATCACGTCCACCTTCCTATAACCAAGTTAGATTGCAAAGGCATCATGAGTTCAGTTCCAAAGATTCACACGAGATTCAAGACCTTCGACAAGGAGATGCGCGATATCTGGGAGTCGTACAACCTCGTCGAGCTACTGGCGAAGGAGGGCCATCGGCTGCTAAAGGACGGAACCATCGAGCCGCTTACAATGGCAACGTTGTATGGCGGCAACAACAAGACCCTCTCTCTCAAGGACACGTTTGGTGCAATTGACCATCTCCGTAGGAAGTCAGAGCCGCGAACGATTCTGCTAGAGGCCGTGGCCTACTTCGAAGACTACTTGGGGTGGCTGACAGAGACGGTGTTGCTGGACGACCCATCTCTCTTGAAGTCTGACGCCCCGAACTCCGAGAAGGAGGAGGCGAAACTCATCAATCTCATAGTAGGCAGCTCAGACAGGGAAGAGATCATCGAGCGGATCGTTGAAGAGAAGGTGCGAGGCATCTTCTATGGGAATCCCGTAGACTTCTTCATCAAGCCCAAGACCAAACTGAGGTTCCAGAAGTATTTCGAGACCAAGTGTCAGACCCAACTTGCGCAGTATGCAGAAATCACAGCGCGCCGAAATGTAATCGCACACAACAACGGCCGCGTAGACAGAAAGTACATGCGCGAGGTGGCAAATCCAATATTCAAGCTCAACCAGACTGTTTCTCTGAGTGACTCCTATCTCAGAGAATCGATTGGCTTGCTTCTTTGCCTTGCCGCGCGAGCAACAGAACTGGTACTGATTGGCCATTACAGCGCGACAGCCAACGGCAAGCTGCGCGAAAGATTAGATGGCTGCAAATGTCTGCCTGCAATCTAAGCCTTCCACGAAGCGTGGCTAGCGCTGGCGAGCCAGGTAAGCGCATCACGTAAGCCGGCTCGACGATCAAGTCCGAGCGAACCCAGTAAAGTAATGGGTTTCTTCCGGGGGTATTCGTGGAGCATGTGGTCACGACAGTCTGATTTGCTCACGTGTATCCCACTGGCGGGCGTATCCTTTTGCCGCACTTCTATGTCATGATCTAATTCACAGTAGCAATAGAAAAGAAATACGAAAGGAGGGGGGAATGACATCCGAAGTAATCGTCATGAACAAGCGCGCGGTCGCTTTGGCTGCAGACAGTGCTGTGACAATTACGTCTTGGAAGGACGGTCGGCGCGAACGCAAATACACCAAGGGTGCGAACAAGGTGTTCGAGCTTTCAGATCTCAAGCCGGTGGGCGTAATGATCTTCGATTCCTCCGCGGTCCATTCCGTGCCTTGGGAGATAGTAATCAAGGGCTACCGAGCACACATCGCCAAGAACGGCTTCCCTGCCTTGGCGGACTACGCCTCAGACCTCTTCTCCTACATCGAGAACCACGGGCAGCTTTTCCCTCACACGCGACAGGACGACGTATTGAAGAGCAAGGCAATTGATGCTTTCTTTGACCTCCTTGTTGAGATTGACCGAACTCCATCGGTGCGCAGCGTTACAGTTGATCCCGTGGCGAAGAACGCCGCCAGAGATGCGGTAGCGGATGAGCTTGAAGCTAAGCTTGGCCAGGAACAAATGCCCGCCCATTTCCCGGCTGGCGTGGTGGCGAGCTCGGTTGATCAGTTTGGCGACGAGATTGCCGGAGCAATCCGCAAGGCGTTGGAAGAGAAAGGATGGGCAACTCGGGAAGCTCAGCTCATTCGTCTCAGCTTTGAAGCGCTCTTCAAGAGATACAAGCGGTACCTCGACCACACCGGTATTGTGGTAGCAGGCTATGGAGACTTGGAGTACTTCCCGCGGTTTGTGCACTTTGACTGCTATGGAATCGTGAGGGGGAAGCTCGTTGCTGATCAGGCTAAGTCGCACGAAGTAACGTTTGATGACGGGTCGACTATCCAGCCGTTTGCCATGAGCGCCATGGTCGAAACCTTCATGCTTGGGATTAGCCCAGACATTTTTAACCGAGTCGCAAGCGGCATCACCCGTTCGCTGCAGGACGTGGCGGAGGCTGTAAAGGCCCATCTCGGGGCACCGGAGCTGCCGGAAGAGCTTGCGAGGAAGATAGCGGAAGCTGAGTCATCGCTCTTGGATGAGGCGATTCAGGGCGCCCGCTTTGATCATTACGATCCTCTGAAGCAGGCGATCAACTCACTCCCAGTCGACGAGATGGCTGGCTTGGCTGAGACCTTGATCATGCTAGAATCTTTGAAAGAGAAGGTGACGCAACCTTCAGAATCCGTTGGCGGTGCCGTAGATGTAGCTGTGATCACTAAGAGCGAAGGCTTTGTCTGGGTGAAGAGAAAGCACTTTTTTTCTGCCGACCTCAATCCCAAATTCTTCGAACGACAAAGACAGCGCCTTGTCTAATTGCATCCTTGGAGGCAGCATGAACAAAGTGATTTCGTACGCTGATCTGTATCGCACCGTGGCCCGGCTTTCGGAGGCCGAGCGCTCCATTTCGCGTGCTACTGATCCTGATGTGGTTGCCCAGCGAATGAGAAGCCTAGAGCACAGAGCGGAAGATAAGAAGCGCGCCCAGGTGCCTGTTGCCGCTCCATCCATCTCTACCGTCGTGCAATCGTTGTCACGCTGACGGAGTATCTGGACCATCAACCCCACCCCGCCATTGGCGGGGTTTCGTTTTTTCAGCCTTAGGCGAGCGTCTCATCCAAAGACTACGAAACCGGGTACAAAACCGGGTATGAAGCCACCGCTCGAATCTAAGGAACCAGCACTGGAACCAGATTTCGATAGAAATGTCGGTTTAACGTCTGATCCCGGCAGACACCATGAAAAAGCCCGCAACGATGCGGGCTTTTTTGCTTGGTGCGGGCGACATCACTCTCGCCTCACAACCTCTCCATCCCCTTCCCCCGCAACCCCACCAGAAGCGCCTGCCCGTCCGCCCCCACGCGGAATTCCCCATACCCGGCCTGCGCAAACCGCTCGCCCTGCCCCTCCTGGAAGAAATACGCATCGGTCGACACCTGCACCTGCATGCCGCCCCAGCGCGAGCGGGCGATCTGGTAGCGCAGCAGCTGCTCGCCTGGCGCCAGCGGCTCGGCGCCGTGCACGCGCACGAAGCTGGCCACGCCCTGTTCGTCGCGCCGGATCACGGCTACGCCGTCGCGGGGCGGCCGGTCGTCGTGCGTCTGCGTGACACGGATCCGGTTGCCGATGTCGAAGTTCAGCGCCATGTAGTCGCCCTGCATCAGCGAGCGCGGGTCGACCGGAGCAAGCTTGAGGAGAACGGTGTCGCCGCGCGCCAGCAGGCGCTCCTTGCCGGCGATGCCGGCGGCGGCCAGTGCCAGCGTCAGGGCCCAGGCGATCAGGATCCAGCGTTTCATGCGGCCTCCAGCTTGGTGCGGCCCAGCAGCCAGTAGCGGCCGGCCAGCAGCAGTACGCCGGCTGCGGCGAGCGTGGCGGACTTGGCCAGCAGGGTCCAGTGCAGCGCCGAGTAATACCAGATGAAGCCGATGGCGATGCTGGCGATGCCCAGGCCCAGCCACGGCATCGAGGCGCGCCGCAGGGCCAGCCCCAGCGCGAGCACGCCGGCCACCACGGCTGGCGCGGCCGCCATCAGCGCGCCGAAGGCCACCACGCCGGCCAGGATGGCGCCCTGCATGGCGGGGCCGAGTGCCAGGCGGCGGCATTCGGCCAGCGCAAACCCGGCCAGCACCAGCGTGGCCAGTCCGCCCGCGACCCAATGCGCCAGCGGGATGCGCGCGGCTTCCGGGCCGCCCAGCCAGGCCAGCGGATGGCTCATGCCCGTGACGACCAGCGCGACCGCCAGCGTGAACAGCAGCGTCGCGTCGGCCAGCGGTTCCAGCAGCGCGTGGCGGCCTGCCGCGCACAGGCGGGCTTCGGCCAGCGTGAAGCCCGTCACCAGCGCGCAGCCAAGCGGCACCAGCCAGCCGAGGGACCACGTCAGCAGCAGCCAGTCCTTCGGCTCGCTGCCGGCCAGGACGAGGTGCACGGCGCCTGCCAGCCCGATCCATGCGCCCAGCCCGCACAACAGCCGGTGCAGCCGGTTGGGCACGAGCAGCGCCAGCGCGGCCTCGAACAGTGCCAGTCCGGCCCAGAAGCCCGCGCTCTCGGTGACGCGCGTGAAGCCCAGCGCCTCGGCCAGCCCGAATACGGCCATGCCCTGTCCGCTCAGGCTCACGGCCAGCGCGAATTGCCCCGCGGCGATGCCGCCGCCGCGCCAGTACAGCAGCGTCGCCAGCGCGATCATGGCCAGGCCGGTCACTGCCATGGCGATGCCGTTCTCGCGCGCGGCGACGAAGACCGTGCCGACCAGGAAGAACTGGAAGAACAAGGCGCCCAGCCACCCCGCCGCGCCCATCAGGCAGCGCACAGCCCAGGGGGTATCGATATGCGCGGGCGGCTCGCCCAGTACCTCGCCGCGTGCGGCGAGTTGCTGCCAGAGCCGTTGCTCGGTGCGCAGTATGTTTGTCATGCCCGCTCCAGTTGGCTGCGCCAGGCACGCATCAGCCAGGCAGCCGCGCCGGCGGCCAGGCCGATGGTCAACAGCCCGAGCAGCAGGAAGGCGCCAAAATCGTCCTTGCCCTCGAACAGCACCTTGGCGATCGCGGCCACCGCCAGCACGATGCCAGTTAGGCAGGCCAGGCTCAGCACCACGATGTCGAAGGCGCGCTGGCGGAACCACCAGATCAGGGCGGCAAGTACCACCAGCGCGAGCGCGAAGGCGGCGCCGTCGAAATGGCTGCCCAGCAGGCTGGCCAGCCCCAGCGAGCCGGCGTGCACACAAGCCAGCGCGGCCAGCATGCGGCCGCCGGTCTGCCCGCGAAAGCCCAGTGCCGGCGCCCGGGCGCACAGCAACTCCCACAGCGCCAGTTGCAGCACGACCGCGCCCAGCAGCACCAGCGAGGCGGTGCGCATATAGCGCGCATCGAACAGCAACACGAATACGCCTTCCATGCCGAAGCGGATGCTGAAGTAGCGCAGCAGCGCCACGTTGCCGACCACGATCACCAGCCACCAGTGCGGCGCCGCGCGCGCCGCCAGCGCCCAGGGCACCGCCAGCAGCGCCCAGAGCGCGAACAGCTGCCAGGCATCGGCGCCGGTCTGGTAGGTCTGCCCGATCACGGCCAGCAGCACGCCGGCCAGCACCTGCGCGCCGCCGAGCGCGGCGCGGCCCGCGGTGTCGCCAGCCGGGCGCAGCCAGGCGAATCCGGCAAGCAGCGTCAGCGCGCCGGCCAGCAGGCCGAACTTGGAAAACTTGTGCAGATCCTGCCAGTTGAAGGCGAAGAACACGATCACGCCCGCGCACAGCAGCGCGGTGCCCAGCGCCATCAGCGCCGTATCCAGCCAGCGGCGCCAGTCGGTGGCGACCGGCTCGGTGCGGGCCCAGGGCGAGGCGACGCCGGCCGGCGCCAGGCGCCCCAGTGCGCGCCAGTGGGCCAGTGCCCGACGGATGGCCCGTCGTTCGCCTTGTTCGCCGCTTGCGGTGGATGTGCCTGGCATGTAAGTGTCCTTACGTGCTGAGATGACGGGGACTTTAGCAAAGCGATGCCGGGGCCGCACCTGTTCCGTGGGAGGGGGCGGTGCGGTCGCGCGCAAATCTATGCCCGGCCTGCGCGGGCCGGTATGCTGTGGTTTTCTCGTTCTTCGCCCGCTCCATGACTCTCGGAATCCTTGCCGCCATCCATGATGAAGTCGATGGCCTGGTGGCCGCCATGCGCCATGACGACAGCCGCGCCACCGTGCGCACCATCGGCATGCGCGACTACTACGCCGGCCACCTGTACGGGCAGCCGTGCGTGCTGGTGCTGGCGCGCATGGGCAAGGTGGCGGCGTCGGCCACCACGGTCACGCTGATCCGCGAGTTCGGGGCGAAGCAGATCGTCTTTACGGGGTTGGCCGGCGGTATCGGCATGGATACGCAGGTGGGCGACATCGTCATCGCCGACCGCACGATCCAGCATGACCTGGACGCCCGCCCGTTCTTCGGCCGCCATGAAGTGCCGCTACTGGACCGCGCCGAATTCCCGGCTGACCCGGCACTGACGGCCGAGCTGCATGCCGCCGCCGCGGACTTCCTGCGGCAGGACCTGGCCGCCGAGGTGCCGCGCGAGGTGCGCGAACGTTTTGGGGTCGCCTCGCCGGCGCTGCACCAGGGCATGATCGCCAGCGGCGACCAGTTCATCGGCTCGCCCGTCGCGGTCGCGGAGTTGCGCGAGCGCCTGCCCGGGCTGCTGGCGGTGGAGATGGAAGGCGCCGCGGTGGCGCAGGTCTGCCATGAGTACGGCGTGCCGTACGCGGTGATGCGGACCATTTCGGACCGCGCCGACGATACCGCGCATGTGGATTTTTCGGCATTTCTCACGGACGTGGCCAGCCACTATTCCAGCGGCGTGCTGCGCCGGCTGCTGGCGGCCAGGGCCTGAGCCAAGGCCCGGTGCGCACCTGACCGGGATCAAACCGCGTGCAGATTGCCGACCGGGCAGTCAGTTCTGTTTTTACCGTCCGCGCGGCCGCACCGCGCCCCAGAGCCCCACCAGCAGCGCCGCGCCGGCGATCACCGCCAGCCAGCTGCTGAGCTGCCCGTCGACAAACAGATGGAGCGCCCTGCCGCCGTAGAATGCGCCCGCCGCACCGGCCGCGCCCAGCACCAGCGCGGCCGGCAGGGTCACCACGCGCCCTGCCGGATGCAGCCGGCGCGCCGCCAGCCCCACCAGCAAACCCACGATCAAGGTGCCCAGCATCCGCTTCTCCTGTGTTGTCAGCATCACAACCGAAAAGGCTGCGGCGTAACGATACTGCAATCCGGGGCCGCTGCCACGCTCAGCGGCCCTGCGCCTGCAATTAGCGATCCCGGCGGTATAATGACATTCGGTCCGGCCACGCTCCGGGCCGTATCCGTCCCCTACAAATGCAACTGCTCGCGATCGGCATCAATCACACAACGGCACCTGTCTCGCTGCGCGAGCGGGTGGCGTTTCCGCTCGAGCAGATCAAGCCCGCGCTGGGTGCGCTGCGCTCCCACCTGTCGGGGCGCAGCGGCACCGAAGCCGCCATCCTGTCCACCTGCAACCGCACCGAGATCTACTGCGCGACCGACGTCCTGACGCCGGGCACCGATGGTTTCGAGCACACCCTGCACTGGCTGTCGCAGCACCACAACGTGCCGGCCGGCGAACTGGCCCCGCATCTGTACGCGCTGCCGCAGTCGGAAGCCGTGCGCCATGCCTTCCGCGTGGCCAGCGGCCTGGATTCGATGGTGCTGGGCGAAACCCAGATCCTGGGCCAGCTCAAGGACGCCGTGCGCACCGCCGGCGAAGCCGGCTCGCTGGGTACGTACCTGAACCAGCTGTTCCAGCGCACCTTCGCGGTGGCCAAGGAAGTGCGCGGCCAGACCGAGATCGGCGCGCATTCGGTGTCGATGGCAGCGGCCGCGGTACGGCTGGCGCAGCGGATCTTTGAAAGCGTCTCGACCCAGCGCGTGCTGTTTATCGGCGCGGGCGAGATGATCGAACTGTGCGCCACGCACTTCGCCGCGCAGCAGCCGCGCCAGATCGTGGTCGCCAACCGCACCGTGGAGCGCGGCGAAAAGCTCGCCGAGCAGCTCTCCGGCCAGGGCCTGACCGCCAACGCGATCCGCCTGACGGACCTGGGCGAGCGCCTGCATGAGTTCGACATCGTGGTGTCCTGCACCGCCAGCTCGCTGCCGATCATCGGCCTGGGCGCGGTGGAGCGCGCGGTCAAGCGCCGCAAGCACCGCCCGATCATGATGGTCGACCTGGCCGTGCCGCGCGACGTCGAGCCCGAAGTCGCGCGCCTGGACGACGTCTTCCTGTACACCGTCGACGATCTCGGCGCGATCGTGCGTGAAGGCAACGCGATGCGCCAGGCTGCGGTGGCACAGGCCGAAGCCATTATCGAAAGCCGGGTGCAGAACTTCATGCACTGGCTGGAAACCCGCAGCGTGGTGCCCGTCATCCGCGAGCTGCAGACCAGCGGTGAAGCCATCCGCCAGGCCGAGCTGGAACGCGCGCGCCGCATGCTGGCGCGCGGCGACGACCCCGAAGCCGTGCTGGAGGCCCTCTCCGGCGCGCTGACGCGCAAGTTCCTGCACGGCCCCACGCACGCGCTGAACCACACCCAGGGCGAAGACCGCGAGGCGCTGCTGCGCCTGGTGCCGGGCCTGTTCCGCCACAGCAGCCACTCCGAGCGCTAGCCGCGCTCGCCCAGCCGCCGGCGCGCCGCGCCGGGCACGCCAATCGCCGCCGTCACTGTCTTGCGCGCGCGGCCCGGCCCACCCCCATTCCTGTCCGCCCCCGATGAAAGCCAGCATGCTTGCCAAGCTCGACCAACTGGCCGAGCGACTCGATGAAGTCAACGCCCTGCTCGCGCGCGAAGACGCGACCGCGAAGATCGACCAGTACCGCAAGCTCAGCCGCGAGCATGCCGAGCTGTCGCCGGTGGCCGAGCAATACGGCCAGTACCGCCAGGCCCAGGACGACCTGGCCACCGCGCAGGCGCTGCTGGACGATGCGGAGATGAAGGACTTCGCCGCCGACGAGATCGCCAGCGCGCGCGCGCGGCTCGAAGCGCTGGAGGCCAGCCTGCAGCGCCTGCTGCTGCCCAAGGACCCCAACGACGACCGCAACCTGCTGCTGGAAATCCGCGCCGGCGCCGGCGGCGAGGAGAGCGCGCTGTTCGCCGCCGACCTGCTGCGGATGTACACGCGCTACGCCGAACGCCAGCGCTGGCAGGTCGAGGTGATGAGCGAATCGGAATCGGACCTGGGCGGCTACAAGGAAGTGATCGTGCGGATCGCCGGCGATGCGGCATTTTCGAGGCTGAAGTTCGAATCGGGCGGCCACCGGGTGCAGCGCGTGCCGGCCACCGAGGCGCAGGGCCGCATCCACACCTCGGCCTGCACGGTCGCGGTCATGCCCGAAGCCGATGAAGTGGGCGAGGTCGAGATCAACCCGGCCGACCTGCGCATCGACACCTTCCGCGCCTCGGGCGCGGGCGGCCAGCACGTCAACAAGACCGATTCCGCAGTGCGCCTGACCCACCTGCCGACCGGCATCGTGGTCGAGTGCCAGGACGACCGCAGCCAGCACCGCAACAAGGACAAGGCGATGAAGGTGCTGGCGGCCCGCATCAAGGACATGCAGACGCGCGCCGCCCAGGCCAAGGAGGCCAGCACGCGGCGCAACCTGATCGGCTCGGGCGACCGCAGCGACCGCATCCGCACCTACAACTTCCCGCAGGGGCGCGTGACCGACCACCGCATCAACCTGACCCTGTACAAGATCGACATGATCATGGACGGCGACATGGATGAACTGCTGTCGGCACTGGCCTCGGAGCACCAGGCTGACCAGTTGGCAGCCCTTGGCGATGAGGCTTGAGCGCCACTAAATGGCGTGCGTCCGGCCTTCCGGCATGAACACCGCGTAAAGTCGCCGATATCTTTGTATTTCTTGTAAATGCTTGAAACAGCACTGGTGGGGGTAAAGCCGCTGTCTATAATCGATTTCGACCGGCAAACGGAGAATGGTGCCGGGTAGTCACTCCCCGAGAACATACCTAGGACGAAATCATGAAAAAATTGCTCGCGCTGTTGATGATCACCGCGGCCATGGCCGCTTGCAGCAAGAAGGAAGAGGCCAAGCCGGCCGCCTCGAGCGCCGAGAGCGCCATGCAGAGCGCCGCTGAATCCGCCAAGGCGGCTGCCAGCGATGCCGCCGCTGCCGCCAGCAACGCCGCGGACGCCGCCAAGTCCGCCGCCAGCGGCGCTGCGGCCGACGTCTCGGCTGCCGCCGACAAGGCCAAGGAAGACGCCGGCAACGCCATGGCAAATGCCAAGCAGGCCGCCAAGCAGGCCGTCAACGCCGGCGCTGACAAGGCCAAGGACTCCGTCAATAAGTAATCGCCCCGGCGGGGGCATTGCGCCCGCCGCGGCCGATGAGCGGTACACTGGCGCCAAGCCGGAAAGCCCCGCCCCAAAGCCCCGCCAGGCCTTGCGCCGGTGGGGTTTTTTATAGCCGGCAACGGAACCGTCCCCCTGCCCTTCGATGTCTTCCCCCAATTCCGCCGCGTTGTCGGCAACGCCGACGCTGCGCGAGGCCCAGACCCTTGCCGCCATGGCCGGGCTGCCTGCGCTGGAAGTGCGCATGCTCCTGACGCATGTCACTGGCCTGAGCCGCACGCAACTGATCACGCGCGACACCGACACCCTCACCATCGCCCAGCGCGACGCCTTTGCCACGCTGCTGGCGCGGCGCCTGGCGGGCGAGCCGATGGCCTACCTGATCGGCGAGCGCGAGTTCTTCGGTCGAAAATTCCGGGTCACCCCTGATGTGCTGATCCCGCGCCCCGATACTGAGGTCGCCGCCGAAGCCTCGCTGGCGCGGCTGGCCGAGGTGCCGCAGCCACGGGTGCTGGACCTGGGCACCGGCTCGGGCATCCTGGCCGTGACGCTGGCGCGCGAGCGCCGCGACGCGCAAGTCTGGGCCACCGATATCTCGCCCGGCGCGCTGATGGTGGCGCAGGACAACGCCAGCGCGCTCGGTGCCGACCGCATCCACTTCCTGGTGTCGGACTGGTACGCGGCGCTGCCGCCGGACCTGCGCTTTCACCTGATCGTCAGCAATCCGCCCTATATCGCCGCGGGCGACCCGCACCTGGCCGAGGGCGACCTGCGTTTCGAACCGATCGACGCGCTGACCGACCATGACGACGGCCTGTCCGACCTGCGGGCCATCGTCGGCGGTGCCGGCGCGCGGCTGCTGCCTGGCGGCTGGCTGCTGATGGAACATGGCTACGACCAGGCCCAGGCCACCCGCAAGCTGCTGGAGCAGGCCGGCTTCACCGAGGTCTCCACTGCCCGCGACCTGGCCGGCCTGGAGCGCTGCACCGGCGGACGCTGGCTGGGCGCATAGCCTGGCAGCGCGGCGACGGCCCCTGAAGCCCGGCCGCGATTCCGGTAAAATCGCCATCAGATCCCCGCCGTGCGGCCCGGCCGCGCGGCATCCCATTCTCCCCAGGCGGCGCCCGCGACACGGCCTCGCCCCACTGAAAAGCAAACCATGAGCGACGTACAGCAAAAGATCGACCAGATCGTCAAGGGCAACCCGGTAGTCCTGTTCATGAAGGGCACCGCGCAATTCCCGATGTGCGGCTTCTCGGGCCGCGCCATCCAGATCCTGAAGGCCTGCGGCGTGGACGCGCCCACCACGGTCAACGTCCTGGACGACGAAGGCATCCGCCAGGGCATCAAGGAATACGCCAACTGGCCGACCATCCCGCAGCTCTACGTGAACGGCGAGTTCATCGGCGGCTCGGACATCATGATGGAGATGTACCAGAACGGCGAACTGCAGACCGTGCTGAAGGGCTGAGTTCCGCCATGTCCGTGGCTGGCGGCACACCCAGACGGCTGATCGTCGCCATCACGGGCGCCACCGGCGCCATCTACGGCGTGCGCCTGCTGCAGGTGCTGCGCGCGGCGCCTTCGGTGGAAACCCATCTGCTGATCTCGCCGGCCGGCGTGATGAACCTGCAGCACGAGCTGGACATCAGCCGTGCCGAGGTGGAGGCGCTGGCCAGCGTCGTGCACAACGTGCGCGACATCGGCGCGACCATCGCCAGCGGCTCGTTCCGCGCGCAGGCGATGGTGGTGGCCCCGTGCTCCATGCGCACGCTGGCCGCGATTGCGCACGGCCTGTCCGACAACCTGATCACGCGCGCCGCCGACGTCACCCTGAAAGAGCGGCGCAAGCTGGTGCTGATGGTGCGGGAAACGCCGCTGAACCTTGCGCACCTGCGCAACATGACGGCGGTGACGGAAATGGGCGGGATCGTTTTCCCGCCGGTGCCGGGCTTCTACCAGAAGCCGCAAAGCATTGCCGAACTGGTCGACCATACGGTCGGGCGCGTGCTCGACCTGGTGGACTTGCCGGAGATCGCCGAGACCCTCGCGCCCAGCTGGGGCGGGCTGAATACGCGGGCCGGCGACGCCGCCGGCAACTGAAATGCCGCCGGCGCGCAGCCTCTCTCTACGCGCCGGCATCCTCCTGCATCGTCCTGCCAACGGCTGTCTTTACCAGTGGCGATATCCCCGGCCGTAGTAGCCATAGCCATAGCCGCCGTAGTAGTACGGCCGCGGTGCCACCACGACCGGCGCCGGGGCCACGTACACCGGCGCAGGACCGATCGCGGGGCCGGCGGGCGTGGGATAGACGGCGCAGCCGCCCAGCAGGGTGACGGATACCGCTGCGGCAGCCAGTCCAATCGTCAGCATTTTCATGATTTGTCCTTGGGGTCCGAACGGGCATGTGCCTGCCCTGCTGACGTTATACGTGCAGAAAGCGTAATACGGCGTCAAAGGCATGTAAGGCTTGTTACCGTTCCCTACGCGACCTGTAACACACCCCGAAGGATGCCCTCAGATCTCGAACCGTATCCCCTGGGCCAGCGGCAGCGAATCGCCGTAGTTGATGGTGTTGGTGGCACGCCGCATATAGCCCTTCCACGCATCCGACCCCGACTCGCGCCCCCCGCCCGTCGCCTTCTCCCCGCCGAAGGCGCCGCCGATTTCCGCGCCGCTGGTGCCGATATTGACGTTGGCGATGCCGCAGTCGCTGCCCGCCGACGACAGGAAGCGCTCGGCCTCGCGCATCGATTCCGTGAAGATGCACGACGATAGCCCGTGCGCCGCGGCATTATTCAGCGCGATGGCCTCGTCCAGGGTGGTGTACGGCATCAGGTACAGGATCGGCGCGAAGGTCTCGGTCAGCATGGTGTCGTGCTGCGCGTCGGTCATCACCAACGCGGGCCGCACGTAGTACGCATGCGGATAGCGGTCCGCCAGCAGCCGTTCGCCGCCGGTGACGATATTGCCCTGCGCGCGGCAGGCGGCCAGCGCGTTGGCCATGGCATCGCCGGCGGCGGTGTCGATCAGCGGGCCGACCATCGTGCCGTCCGCAAGCGGATCGCCCACGGGCAGGCGGTCGAACACGGTGATCAGCCGGCTCGCCATGGTGTCCATCAGGTCGGCGTGGATAAAGCAGCGGCGCAGCGTGGTGCAGCGCTGGCCCGCCGTGCCGGCCGCGGCAAAGGTGATGGCCCGCACCGCCAGCTCGATATCGGCCGAAGGCGCGACGATGGCGGCATTGTTGCCGCCCAGCTCCAGGATGCTGCGCTTGAAGTGCCCGGCGCAGGCAATGCCGACCTCGCGGCCCATGCGGGTCGAGCCGGTGGCGCTGATCAGCCGCACGGCCGGGTGCGACACCAGATGGCCGCCCAGCATGCGCCCGCCCGGCAGCACCGCGCAGATGCCGGTATGCTGCGGCGCCGCCGCGGCCAGCACCCGCTCCAGCAGGCCATGCGCGGCCAGCGCGCACAGGGTGACTTTCTCCGACGGTTTCCAGATCACGCCGTTGCCGCACACCAGCGCCAGCGCCGCATTCCACGCCCACACCGCCACCGGGAAGTTGAAGGCCGAGATCACGCCGCACAGCCCATAGGGGTGCCAGGTCTCGCGCATGGCGTGCTGCGGGCGCTCGGAGGCAATGGTCAGCCCGTGCAGCTGGCGCGACAGCCCGACCGCGAAGTCGCAGATGTCGATCATCTCCTGCACCTCGCCCAGGCCTTCCTGCAGGATCTTGCCGGACTCGAGCGACACCAGCCGCCCCAGCGCCGGCTTGTGTTCGCGCAGCACCTCGCCGAAGCGCCGCACGATCTCGCCGCGCGCGGGCGCGGGCAGCAGCGCCCAGGTGCTCTGCGCCGCGTGGGCGCGGGCGATCGATGCGTCGGCCTGCGCCGGCGTGCAGGCCGGGACATGGCCGATGGCTTCGCCATCGACCGGCGAGCGGACCGCCACGGTACCAGCGGGCGTGCCCTCCCGCCATGGCCGTGGCAGGCCCAGCGAATCCCAGCAGGCGGCGAACTCTTGGGCTTTCATACGAGGCTCTCCTGGAGCGGATGCTGCGTGTAGTGGCGACCGAACCGGTTGGCAAGGAAGGCATCCAGCGGCATCGACTCCTGCCGCACGAAGCCGGCCTGCGGCAGCGCGCCGGTGGCCACCATGTCCAGCGCGGTGCAGATGCCCGCTGCAGTGGTCAGCTGGATCGCGTTGACATGGCCACCCTTGCCGTCCACCCCGCCGATGCGCACCGAGAACGAAGCCTGCGTCAGCGGCCCGCGCCCGCGTTCGCCCCCGGCCGGGTAGCCGGTGGCGGTGGCGAACACGATCACCACGTCCTGCTCGGTCACCGGGATGGCGCGGTCGAAGATATCGCGCAGCCAGTCGCGGCGTTCGCGCAGGCGCAGGTCGTTGAGCAGCAGCTTCATCAGCGCGCAGTGGCCGGGATAGCGGATCGACTTGTAGTCGACATGGCGCGCGCGCCCGGCCAGCGTCTCGGGCAACGTGCCGAGTCCGCCAGATGTATTAAAGGCTTCGTACTCGATGCCGTCCAGCGCAAAGCTCTCCAACCCTTCCAGCGCCGTCAGTGCCACGCGGCGGCCGTCGACAATCGCCTCGCACGGGTTGCAGTACTCGTTGATCAGTCCCTCGGTGCTCCAGGTCAGGTTGTACTTGAGCGCATTGCTGGGGTAGCGCGGCAGCGCCCCGACCCGCATCTGCAGGTCCAGCAGTTCGCCGCCGCCGCGCAGGAAACGCTGCGCCAGGTCGTGCCCGACTACGCCGATAAAGCCGGGCGCCAGCCCGCACTGCGGCATCAGCACCGAGCGCGCGCCCTGCGCCAGCTGGCGGATGGCCTGGGTCGCGGCCACGTCCTCGGTCAGGTCGAAGTAGTGCACGCCCAGGCGCGCCGCCACCGAGGCCACGCTGATGGCGGCATGGAACGGCAGCGCGTTGAGCACGGCATCGGCGCCGGCCAATAGCGCGGCGCAGGTGCCGGGCTCGGTGGGGTCGCCGGCGCGCGCCACCACACCGCGCGGCAGGCCGTCGAGACGGCGGGCGTCGTGGTCGACCAGGCTGACGCGGTAGTCGCCGCTGTCATGCAGCATCGCCGCGATGGCGCGGCCGATCTTGCCCGCGCCCAGCACCGTCACGTGCAGCGGGCGGGGTGCCGTGGGCAGGTCGCGCGGGGCCTGCCGGCCCAGGTTCGAGGCTTGCATGGTGTCTCCGTCCACAAGAAAAGGTTGTTCCCTTGACTGGAGTATGGATAGCCGGCGCGACACAATGAAGGCGCAAGAACGACGAAAACCCGCCATAATCGAACAAAACGACGAAGCATGCTGACGCAATGACCGAACTCGACACCACCGACCGGCACCTGCTGTCGCTGCTGCAGGCCAATGCCCGCGAAAGCGCCGCCAACCTCGCCCGGCACCTGGGCATCGCCCGCACCACGGTGGTGGCGCGCATCGCGCGGCTGGAGCGCACCGGGGTGATTGCCGGCTATGGTGTGCGGCTGGGACAGCGCATGGAAGACAACGTCATCCTGGCCTACTGCGGGCTGTCGGTGCAGCCCAAGGCCGCGCCCGCCATCCTGCGCGCGCTGCAGCGGCTGCCCGAGATCGAGGAGGTCAATTCCGTCAGCGGCCCGGTCGACTACCTGGTGGCGATCCGCTGCGACACGCATGACCGGCTGGACCGGCTGCTCGACGAGATCGGCATGCTCGACGGCGTCAACCACACCACCACCTCGATCGTGCTGGCGCGCAAGCTCGACCGCCGGCGCGCCGCAGGCTGACGCGGTATGCTGCCAGACCCATCAGCCTTTGCGGAGAAACAGAACATGAGCAATCCGATCCGTGTCGCCGTCGGCGGCGTGACCGGCTGGGCCGGCGGCGAACTGGCGCGCGGCGTGGCCCATGCGGCCGACATGACCCTGGTGGCCGGCCTGTCGCGCGGCGCCGCCGGTCAGACACTCGCGCAGCTGACCGGCCATGCCGACACCCCCGGCGTAGCGGCCGCCAGCATCGAGGCGCTGGGGGCAACGCCGTACGACGTCTATGTCGAATACACCAAGCCGGGCATCGCCAGGCACAACATCCTGCAGGCGCTGGCGCATGGCGCGCACGTGGTGGTGGGCACCTCGGGGCTGACCGACGAGGACTATGCCGAGATCGACGCGGCCGCGCGCAAGGCCGATCGCGGCGTGCTCGCCTGCGGCAATTTCGCCATCACGGTGGTGCTGCTGCAGAAGTTTGCCGAAATGGCCGCGCGCCACCTGGAGCACTGGGAGATCATCGACTACGCCAAGGCCGGCAAGATCGACGTGCCCTCCGGCACGGTGCGCGAACTGGCCTTCCGGCTCGGCCAGGTCAAGGCCGCCGCGCAGGCGGTGCCGGTCGACCAGGTCAACGGCCCGAAGGAAACCCGCGGCGCCACCATGTCCGGCACGCAGGTGCATGCGGTGCGGCTGCCGGGTTACCAGCTTGGCGTGGAGGTGATCTTCGGCGCCGATGGCCAGCGCCTGCACCTGAAGCACGAGGCCGGCGACGGCTCCAAGCCTTATGTCGCCGGCGCGCTGCTGGCGATCCGCAAGGTCCACACCGTGCGCGGCGTGGTGCGGGGGCTGGACAAGGTGATGGAAGGACTCTGAGGCCGCGAGCGGAGAAAGCAGGCGGCTGGCCGCCTGCTGCCGGTGTTACCAGTTGCCGGGCTTCTCAGGCTTGGCCGCAGGCTTCGGCGCCGGCTTGGCGGCGGCGGCCTTGCCGCCCTTGGCCGCGGGCGCCGAGGCCGGGTTGAGCTGCTTGTCCACCTCGGCATCCTTGTCCGCCATCAGCGTGCGCGCCTGCGGCAGCAGCATTTCGACGGTGCCGGTGTTGGGGTCTTCGGGCATCGCGTACAGCTCCACCGTCAGCGGCTTGTGCATCCAGCCGGCATGCAGGGTCTTGACGCTCTTGCCAGCCTTGTCGGGCATGTCGACCTGTTCCTGCCGGAACGGCTTGCCGTACAGCGCGCTGACGCTGTCGGCCGCGGCCTGCTGCGAGTTGGCGCCCGCGGTCGGCACCACCAGGCCGACCAGCGCGTTGCGGTCGACAAAGGCCAGCACAAAGGGGCCATCCATGAAGGCCGGGCGCTGGGCGCG
The DNA here is from genome assembly GCF_003353055.1 of Cupriavidus lacunae. Lineage (GTDB taxonomy): Bacteria > Pseudomonadota > Gammaproteobacteria > Burkholderiales > Burkholderiaceae > Cupriavidus > Cupriavidus lacunae. The sequence goes on along the minus strand of NZ_QKWJ01000035.1, from coordinate 9,422 downwards.
CGGCACGCCCACCTGGCGCATCAGGCCATCGCCCTTCAGTTCGACACAGAATCCGGTGACGTCGCGGCCATCGGGCGTGCGCTTGTCGGCGCAGTCAGGCAAGGCCGGCAGCGGATTGCCGATTTCCAGCACGGCCAGCAGCGGCGACAGCGCGCTGTTTTCGGCCTGGGCCTTGGCCGGTGCAGGGGCCGCCGGCCCGGCGGCAGGGGCGGAGGCAGGGGCGGCAATGGCGCCGGCGGCGCCCAGCAGGCCGGCAAGCGCCAGCCCGGCAACGGGGAATTTCAAATCGGACTCCTGTTGAACGGCTCCGGGTTGGAGCCCGCCCCGGCCGGGTTGTTCCTGCGCAGCGTGCAACCCGTGACGAAAAGATCACTGTCAGCCGCGCCGGCAAGGGGCGAGCGGTAGCTTACCCCATGGCCCCGGCGGCGCAGGCACTTACGGCCCGCGCCTTGATCAGCCGGCCGGCGCCTGGCGTACCAGCGCCAGCGCCTCGCGCCGGAACGCGTGACCAACCTGGTGGTAGAACGGGTGCGGCGAGAACTGCCGCGAGATGAACGACGCCAGCAGCGACGCCGCCAGCAGGAAGACCGTCAGGTCCTGCGTGCGCGTCATCTCCATCACGATCACGCTGGCGGTGATCGGCGCCTGCGTGGCCGCGGCCAGGAACGCCGCCATCGACACCAGCGCCAGCACGCGCGGCTCGGCCATGCCGGTGACGAAGTGCGCGACGTTTTCGCCGATACCCGCGCCGATCGCCAGCGCCGGCGTGAAGATGCCGCCCGGGATGCCGGCGAAGTACGAGACCACCGTCGCCACCAGCTTGGCGATGCCGAACCACAGCGTGGCATGCGATTCGCCGTTGATCAGCGCCGCGGCCTGCTCATAGCCGGTGCCGAAGGTCGCGCCCGCGGTAGCCCAGCCGATGATGGCCACCACCAGCCCGCAGCCGAACGCCACCCACACCGGATGCCGCACCGGCCAGCCGCGCCATGGCGCGGGCAGCAGCGCCGGCACGCCACCCTTGAGCGCCTTGGCGAACAGGCCCCCCAGCACGCCGGTGACGACCGCGCACAGCAGCACCGGGCCCCAGGCGTCATGCAGCGCCAGCATCGGCACCTTGACCACGAAATACGGGTTGTTGCCCAGCACCGCCAGCGACAGGAAACCGGCGGTCAGCACGCCCGACAGCACCAGCCGGTCCCAGCGCACCGCGGTGCCCCGGCCCAGTTCTTCAATGGCGAACACCACCCCGGCCAGCGGCGTGTTGAACGCCGCCGCCAGGCCACCGGCCGCGCCCGCGGCGATCAGCGCATTGGGGTGGAAGCCGATGCGAAAGCGCAGCTTCTCCTGGCACCAGCGGCCCCAGGCCAGCATGGCCGCCGCGCCCACTTGCACCGACGGCCCCTCGCGCCCGACCGAGGCGCCGGCCAGCAGCGCCGCGGCGGTCAGTACCACCTTCCACATCGACTGGCGGAACGACACCAGCATCGTCTGCGCCGGGCCCGACGGCGGCAGCGTGACCGCCGCGATCACCTGCGGGATGCCGCTGCCGCGCGCCTGCGGCGCCAGCCGGATCGTCAGCCAGCGCAGCGCGGCCAGCCCGAACGGCAGCATCACAAAGGCCAGCCACGGCGTGGCCTGGGTCAGGTGATGGTTCCAGCGCAGCGCCACTTCGGCGATCCACGCAAATATCAGCGAGAACAGCCCGACGCAGCCCGCGCCGAACATGAACACCGCATAGCGCATGGTGGTGCGCGAGATGCGCCCGGCCTGGCGCGACTTGCGCCAGGCCGCCAGGCGCGCGTGGCGGCTGAGCTGGTTCAGCAGGCGAGGATCGGGAGGCGGCGAGCCGGCGTCGGGCCGCGCCTGGGGGTCCGGGCTCGCGCCCGGATCGGCGGAAGAAGAAACGGGAGGCTTGGGATCGTTGGGTTCGCGATCGGTCATGACAGGCGTGTGGCGTAGGTCCGGCGCGACGCGGGGCGCAGCGTCCGCCGGGATGACTTCGAACTATACGCCCATCGCCATCGCACCAAACCCTGGACTCAGTCCAGCGAGATGTTATTGGCCTTGATCACCTTGCCCCAATGCTCCCGGTCGGCCTCGACATAGCGGTCGATCTCGGCCTGCGTGCGCGGCGGCTGCACCACCAGCCCCAGCGCGCTGAAGGTGGTGCGGAATTGCGCATCCTTCTGGACGTGGGCGGCGGCGGCCTGCAGCCTGGCCACCACGTCGGGCGGCGTTTGTGCGGGCACGGCCAGGCCGAACCAGGTGGCGGCCTGGAAGTTGGGATAGCCGCTTTCGGCCACGGTCGGCACGTTGGGCAGCACTTCCAGCCGGGTACGGCCGGTGACCGCCAGGGCCTTGAGCTTGCCCGCCTTGATATGCGGCAGCGAGGTGCTGACCACATCGACCATCAGCTGTACGTCGTTGGCCAGCAGCGCCGACAGCGCCGGAGCGCTGCCGTTGTAGGGCACGTGGGTGACGCTGATGCCGAGCTCAGTCTTCAGCATTTCCGTCGCCAGTTGCAGCGCGTTGCCCAGGCCAACCGAGCCATAGTTGAGCTTGCCCCCTGCCGCCCTGGCGTAGGCCGCGAACTCGCGGATATTGCTGGCCGGCACCTTGGTGTTGGTCACCACCACCAGCGGCACCTCGGCGCCGATGCTGAAGATCCGGAAATCCTTGGGCGGATCGTAGTTGATCTTCCTGTACAGCATCGGGTTGAGCACCATGCTGCCGTTGGTGGCCAGCACCACGGTGTAGCCATCCGCCGGCGCGCGCGCCACGCTGGTGGTGCCGATCATGGTGGCCGCGCCGGGGCGGTTTTCCACCACCACGGTCTGGCCCAGCTGGCGCGACATGCCGTCGGCCAGCGCGCGGCCGAACTGGTCGGTCGAGCCGCCGGGTGTGTAGGGCACCACCAGCTTGATCGGGTGGTCGGGATAGGCGGCCTGCGGGGCCCCGCCCCACAAGGCTAGTGCGCATCCCGCGCCGGCTGCCATCGCGGCGAGCCAGGCGCGCCGTCCGGTCGGTTTGTTCTGCATCGCGTCTCCTCCTGTTGTTATCGGTCGTGATCCATGCAGGCCCGTCGGCACCCAGACGCGGCACTCAGACGCGGCGCTGGCGGCCTTCCCAGTAGCGGTCGCGCAGCCGGCGCTTGGCGAGCTTGCCGGTTTCATCGCGCGGCAGCTGCGCCTCGATCACGATGCTGCGCGGCACCTTGAAGCCCGACAGCCGCTGGCGCAGCCAGTCGATCACCTCGGCCTCGCGGATCTCCACGCCCGGCATCGGCTGCACCATGGCCAGCAGGCGCTCGCCGTATTCGTCGTCGGGGATGCCGAACACCACGCAGTCGGCCACGCCGGGGTAGCGCACCAGCTCGTGCTCGATCTCGGCCGGATAGATGTTGACGCCGCCGGAGATCACCATGTCCGAGGCGCGGTCGCAGATAAACAGGTAGCCGTCGGCATCGACATAGCCCATGTCGCCCAGCGTCACCAGCCCGTCGCGGTCGATGGCGGCGCGCGCGGCGTCATTGTTTCGGTAGCTGAAGTCGGGGTAAGCCGGCTGGCGCACGTAGACCAGGCCGATCTCGCCCGGCGCGCACTCGCGGCCGTTCTCATCGAGGATGCGCAGCTGCGCGTCATCGACCGGCCTGCCGGCGGTGCCGGGGCGCGCGGCGGCGTCGGCCGGGGTGGCCACGGTGATCATGCCGGCTTCGCTGGAGGCGTAGGTTTCATGGATCACCGGCCCCAGCCATTCCAGCATCGCGCGCTTGACGTCGGGCGAGCACGGCGAGCCGGTCGAGGCGACAAAGCGGATCGAAGACAGGTCGTACTTCGCGCGCACCTCGGGCGGCAGCTTGAGCAGGCGCACGTACATGATCGGCACCAGGTAGAGCACGTCGATGCGATGCTTCTCCACCAGCGCCAGTACCTGCTCGGCGTCAAAGCGCGGCGTGATCACCAGGCGTTCGGCCATCTGCAACGCACTCTGGATAAACGAGCCCGGCGCGCTGTGGTACAGCGGCGCCGACATCAGCGCGCGGCAGCCCGGCTCGAGGCCGTAGGCCTGCCGTATCAAGGAGCGAATGCGCGGCAGCTGCGCCTCGAGCTGGTCCAGCGGCACCGCCTCGCGCACCACGCCCTTGGGCCGGCCGGTAGTGCCGGAGGTATAGGCCATATGGCCGCGCGGCGCCACGCGCGGGCCGTCATAGGCGGACTGGCGGGCCAGCCAGCTTTCATATTCGATGGCGCCGTCGGCGGGGCCGCCCACCGACAGCACCGCCATGCCGGCCGGCATGGCTTCGCGCACCGCGGGCAGCAGGTCGGCCTGCACCAGCAGCACCTTCGCGCCGCTGTCGGTCAGCAGGAAGCGCACCTCCTCGGCGGTGAAGTGCCAGTTGATCGGGCAGTAATAGCAGCCGGCGGTGCGGCAGGCATGGACCACGTCGGCATAAGCCGGATCGTTGCGCAGCAGCACCGCGACCACGTCGCCCTCCTGCACGCCCAGCGCGCGCAGGCCGCCAGCCAGCCGGGCGCCGCGCGCCAGCAGTTCATCGCCGCCGCGGTGCATGTCTTCAAACCAGAGGTCCGTGGCCATCCGTTGTCTCCTGTTGCGATCCATTCTGTCAGCCGACCACTGTATCGACGTAACCGTGCATCGACAATCATGCACATCGGAATCACAATGTTGCACCAGACGCGACAATCCTGCAGGCAATCCCCGATGGACCTCAACCTGATCCAGGCCTTCGTCGACATCGTCGACGCGGGCAACCTGGCCGAAGCCGGGCGGCGCCGCGGCGTGACGCGCTCGCAGGTCAGCCGCCAGTTGCGCGAGCTCGAGCACCAGGCCGGCGCCCAACTGTTGCGCCGGACCACGCGCCGGCTGGAACTGACCGAGCCCGGCCACGCCCTGTACCAGCACGGCGTGCGCATCCTGCAGGAAGTGGCCTCGGCGCAGGCCGAGATCGACAGCCTGGGCCAGACCCTGCGCGGCCATGTGCGCGTGAGCGTGCCCACCGGGCTGGGCGATGCCTATATCGCGCCGCTGCTGCTGCAGTTCGCGCAGAAGCACCCCGGCATCACGCTGCGCGTGTTCTTTGCCAACCGCGTCAACGACCTGATCGCGGCCGAGATCGATGTGGCGCTGAAGGTCACCTCGGCGCCGCCGCTGGACCATGTGGCGCGTGAAATCTGCGATATCCGCTGGCAACTGTACGCATCGCCGGAGTACCTCTCATGCATCCCGCCGGTACACGTGCCAGCGGACCTGACCGGCTGCAACTTCCTGTGCCCGCCCTACCCACCGCGGCAGTTTCCGCTGTCGCTCTACCGCGACGGCCAGCGCGTGAACGTGGCGCTGACGCCCACGCTGCAGTCCGAACACTTCCTGTTCCTGGCGCGCGCCGTGCGTGAAGGGCATGGTATCGGCATGCTGCCGGTCTATATCGGCTGGGAGGAAGTGCGCGCCGGCCAGATGATGCCGGTGCTGCCGGACTGGCGCCCGGAAGGGCTCGGCAACAAGCTCTTCATCATCACCACGCCCAACCTGCATCCGTCGATGGCCACGCGGGCGCTGATCGGCTTCCTGCGCGAGGAACTGGGCAAGCTCGAGGTGTTCCGCGACGGGGTGGCGTAGCCGGCACCGCTGGCCGATGAACGAACGTTTTCGGCTGCCGGGGTCGAAAGCCAGCGGCGAACTTTCGATTTGCAAGCTATCCTTCAGAAAACTTGCATTTTGCAAGCAAGCAGACCAGACCGGCGCAGACCATGCCCCCTACCGATTTCACCTCGATGCCCTGCCCCGTCGCGCGTTCGATGGCCGTGCTGGGGGAACGCTGGGCCATCCTTGTGCTGCGCGAGGCCTTCTACGGCAGCACGCGCTTCGATGAGTTCGAGCGCAACCTCGGCATCGCTCCCAACATCCTCAGCGCGCGCCTGAAAACGCTGGTGGCGCACGGGCTGCTGGCACGCGTCACGCCCGAGGGCAGCGCTCGCCACGTCTACCAGTTAACCGACAAGGGCCGCGACTTCTTTCCGGCCTATGTGGCGCTCAAGGCCTGGGCCGACCGCTGGATGATCGATGAAAAGGGTCCGCTGACGCTGCTGCTGGACCGCCGCACCGGCACGGAGATCACTGAGCCCGCCCTGACGCGCGCCGACGGCAGCGCGATCACGCTGGACGACGTGCGCGTCTTGCCCGGCCCGGGCGCGGGCCGTTTCCTGCAGCGGCGCTTCGGTGACGCGGAAACCGTTGGCGAGCAAGGGGAGACCCGCCATGACTGACGCGCGTGCATTGCCCGCGGACGCCATGCCCGCCGACGCGGTACCGGCCACCGAGCTCGCCCGCCGCATCGGCAGGCTGGCCGGGCCGACCGCGCTGATCGCCGTGCTGCAGGCCGTGGCCCAGTTGATCGAAACCTGGCTGGCCGCACGCCAGGGCACGGCGGCGCTGGCCGGCTGGGCCGTGGTCCTGCCATTTGCGCTACTGCTGCAGCAGATGTCGGCGGGGGCCATGGGCGGCGGCGTGGTCGCGGCCATCGCCCGCGCGCTCGGCGCCAACAAGCGTGAGGAAGCGTCGTCGCTGGTCGTGCACGCGCTGTTGATCGCTGTGACCGCCGGGCTGGCCTTTGCCGTGGTGCTGGCCGGCTTTCCGCGCCCCGTGCTGGGCGCGGTGGCCGGCGCCACCGCGGCCGACGCGGCCGCCAGCTATGCGATCTGGCTGTTCGGCGCGGGGGCGGTCCCGGCCTGGCTGGCCAACACGCTCGCGTCGGTGTTGCGCGGCGGTGGCCGCCATGCACTGGCCGCGCGCGTACTGGCGCTGATGTGGATCGCTTTCCCGGTGCTGTCGTGGCTGCTGGCCGAGCCCGCCGGCATGGGCCTGGCCGGTATCGGCGTCGCGCTGGCGGCGGTGTCGTGGGCCGCCGCGCTGGCGATGGCAATCGTGGTGGCACGCGGCGGCGCGGGCTTCGTGCCGATGCTGCGGGTGCGGCCGTCGTGGGCGCTGTTCGCGCGCATCCTGTCGGTCGGGCTGGTGGCGTGCGCGCTGGCCTCGGTGGCCAACCTGACCACCATCCTGGTTACCGCGCAACTGCGCCACCATGGCACGGCGGCGGTGGCCGCCTATGGCATCTCGGCGCGACTGGAATTCCTGATGATCCCGCTGGCCTTCGGCGTGGGCTCGGCCCTGACCGCGCTGGTCGGCGGCGCCGTGGGCGCGGGCGACTGGCACACCGCACGGCGCACCGCATGGGTGGGCGCGTTCCTGGCACTGGTCATCGCCGGCAGCGCAGGCGCCGCGGTGGGCATGGCGCCGGTGCGCTTTGCCAGCCTGTTCACCCAAGACGCCGAAGTCATCGCCATCGCCGCACGTGCGCTGTCATGGGTGGGGCCGGCGTTCGGCGGCTTCGGGCTGGGGATGGCGCTGTACTTCGCCTCGATGGGCGCTGGCCGCATGCGCTGGCCGGCGGCCGCGGGCCTGTGCCGGATTGCGCTGGCCGTGGGTGGCGGCTGGCTGCTGGCCAATGTGTTCGGGATGGGCCTGGACGGACATTTCCTGGGCGTGGCGCTGGGGATCACGGCCTATGGCGTGGTCACGGCGCTGGGCGTGCGGCAAGGGGAATGGTCGGCACGGTAGTGGCAATGCGGCTGGCAAGCGCCAGCCGCCCCGCTATCGCCTCAACACCTTCGCATCCCCCTGCATCCCTGCCTCTCTTACATCCTGCGGCACCGCCGGCCAGCCGCCGCCAAGCGACTTGTATAGCGCCGCGGCGCCGGTCAGCACGTCCACCTGCCCCTGTACCGCCGCCAGTTGCGCGTCAAACAGTTTCTCCTGCGCGGTGGTCACTTCCAGGTAGCTGGAATAACCCCCTTCGTAGCGCGCGCCGGACTGGTCGGCATAGACCACCAGGCTCTTCTCCTGCTGGCGCAGGCTGACCAGCCGGTTGCGGGTCTCGATGCTGTTGGCGAGCGCACTGTTGACGTCGGCCAGCGCCGCCAGCACCGTGCCCTGGTAGGCCAGCATGGCCTGCTGGCGCTGGGCCGACGCGGTCTGCACCTGGCCGCGGATGGCGCCGCCCTGGAAGATCGGCTGGGTCAGCCCGGCGCCGACGCTCCACACCTGCGAGGCGCTGTGCCACAGCGCGCCAGGCGTGCTGGCGATGGCGCCGAACAGCCCGCTCAGGTTCACCGCCGGCAGGTACAGCGCCTGCGCGGCGCCCAGCTGCGCATTGGCGGCGATGGCGGACTGCTCGGCCTGCAGCACGTCCGGGCGCCGCGACAGCAGCGCGGCCGGCAAGTCCGCGCCCGCCGGCGGCGGCAGCAGTTCATGCACCGTCTTGCCGCGCTCGATCGGGCCGGGCTCGCGCCCCAGCAGCACCGACAGCGCGTTCTCGGTCTGGGCGATGGCTGTGCGCAGCGGCGGGATCGCGGCCTCGGTCGAGAAGTAGTCGTTTTCCGCCTGCGACAGCTCCACCTGCGAGATCACCCCGCCCTCGTAGCGCTGGCGGAAGATATCCAGCCCCTTGGCGCGCGACGCCAGTGTCTGCTGTGCGATCTCCAGCTGCGCATCCAGCCCGCGCAGCGTCGCATAGCCCTGCACCACCGATGCCGCCAGCGACAGCACCACGCCGCGGCGCACGTACTCGGCATTCCACACACCGGCTTCGGCGGCCTCGGCCTGGCGCCGGATGCGGCCCCACAGGTCCAGCTCCCAGNCGGGCCGTCGAGCGATGCGAATGGCGTGCCGTTGAAGGTGCCCGCGCGCTGCCGTGTCGCCAATGCCGACAGGTTCACCTGCGGAAAGAAGCCGGCCCGCGCGACCATCAACTGCCCGCGGAATGCATCGATGCGGGCCGCGGCAATGCGCACGTCGTAGTTGTTGCGCAGCGCTGCTTCCACCAGCGCATTGAGCACCGGGTCGCTGAAGCTGTCCCACCAGGCGCTGTCGGCGGCCACCGCCAGCACGCCGGTGCCGATGCGGTACTGCGCCGGGTCGGGGGTCTCGGGCCGCTGGTAGTTGGGGCCGATGGCACAGCCGCCCAGCAGCGCGGCCAGGCAGGCGCCGGCAATGCCGCGGCGCGCGCTCATGACGGTTCTCCTGTCGGGGGCGTGGGCGGCGTGGTCGGTGTCGTCGGCATGGCACCCGCCTTGGCCTTGGGCTTGCGCTCCGACATGACTTCCAGCCCCCAGAAGAACATCGGAATGAAGAACAGCGCGATGACCGTGGCGCCCAGCATCCCGCCGATGACACCGGTGCCCAGCGACTGGCGGCTCGCCGCCGAGGCTCCGCTGGCGATGGCCAGCGGCACGCAGCCCAGGATAAAGGCGAGCGAGGTCATGATGATGGGCCGCAGACGCAGCTTGGCCGCGTACAGCGCTGCGTCGTAGGCGCTCAGGCCTTCCTTGTGCCGCACCTCCACC
>NZ_QKWJ01000034.1 GCF_003353055.1 Cupriavidus lacunae | reverse complement strand
GCGCTGGAAATCGCCGGGTGTGGCACTGTCCACACCATGCGGCTCTGGCAGTCATGCTAACCCGCGTTTGATTCCTCGCGGCGGGCCAGCCCTCTTGCCCCCAGGAGAGTCATGCTGACTATTGCCTTAGGCTGCAGCCCCGTCTGCGCGTTGAATTTCGGCTCGGTCCATCCTTGACAACGTGAGCGCAGCCACGATGGTGCTCACCATTGTTTCCATCGGCGTGCCCGGTCCGAAGATCCCCTGCACGCCGCACTGGCGCAGCAAGCGCCTGTGGCCTGCCGGAACAATGCCACCGACAAAGACCGGTACATCCAGCGCGCGCTGCCGCAAGGCGTGTAGCAAGGCCGGCAGCAGCTCCAGGTGCGCGCCGCCCAGCGTGGAGATGCCGATCGTATCGAAGTCGCCATCGCAAGCAGAAGACGCAACTGCCTCGGCGGACTGGAACAGCGGTGACAGTTCGACCACGAACCCGGCATCGGCCAGCCCGGCCGCCACCGCCTTCGCACCGCGATCGTGGCCGTCCTGGCCGAGCTTGGCCACGAGGATCCGGGGCGCGCGGCCGAGCCGCTCGCGCAGCGCACTGACGCACTCGCAGGCCGCCAGCCATTCCGCGCTGCCGGCGCGAGCCGAGCCGTACAGCGCTGCGTCGTAGGACGACCGGACAGTATGGCGCGGCCAGACCTGGAGCAGTGCCCGGGTACATTCCCCCACCGTGGCGCGGCAACGCATGGCATCGATCGCACAGGCGAGCAGGTTGCGCTCGCCCCGCCTGGCCGCCTCGGCCAACGCCGCCAGCGCGTGCCGGGCCGCAGCGTCATCGCGGCGGCCGCGCAGCGCGACGAGGCGGCGTGCCTGTTGCACGCGCACCTGGGTACCATCGATCTCCAGACATTGCTGGCCGTCGTCGTCGGGTTCGCGGTAGCGGTTGACGCCCACCACCACTTCCTCGTTGGCATCGAACCGTGCTTGTGTCCGCAGCGCATTCTGGTGGATGCGCCGCTGCACCCAGCCGGATTCGAGGGCCGCAACGATGCCACCCTGGGCCTCGATGTGCGCCAGCACCGCGCGAACCTCCGTCACCATGCGGCCGGTCAGCGACTCGATCAGGTAGGAGCCCGCCCATGGGTCCGCCACCTCGCACAGGCCAAATTCATGCTGGAGGATCAGTTGCGTATCGCGAGCCACCCGCGAGGCCTGCGCGCCCGGCAATGCCAGCGCCTCGTCAAAGCCGTTGGTATGCAGCGACTGCGTACCGCCGAAGATCGCCGCCATTGCCTCGATCGTGGTGCGAGCGATATTGTTGAGCGGCTGCTGGGCGGCGAGGGTCCAGCCCGAAGTCTGGCAATGCATGCGCATGGCGGTGGCGCGCGCGCTGGTGCCACCCAGTTCGCACACGATGCCGTGCCACAGGAGCCGCGCGGCGCGCAGCTTGGCGATCTCGACGAAGAATGGCTTGCCGACGCCGAAGAAGAAGCTTAGTCCGCCGCAGAACGCGTCGACATCAAGGCCGCGCTCGCGCAGCAGGCCGACATAGGTCCTGGCATTGGCCAGTGTCAGCGCCAGTTCCAGCACCGGATCGGCGCCCGCTTCCTGGAAGTGATAGCCCGAGATCGACATGCCGTTGAACTTCGGCGCATGCGCGGCCAGCCATTCGACCACGTCGGTGGCGATGCGCAGCGACGGCTGCGGCGCATGGATCCAGGTGTGCCGGACCATGAACTCCTTGAGGATGTCGTTCTGGATGGTGCCGCGCAGTTGTTCGAACGGGACGCCCGATTCCTCGGCCGCGACAAGGAACGCTGCCAGCACGGGGAGCACCGCACCACTCATGGTCATCGATACCGACACGCGGTCCAGCGCAATGCCTTCGAACAGGCGCCGCATATCTTCGACCGAGTCGATGGCCACGCCGGCCATGCCGACATCGGCCTGCGCCTGAGGGTCGTCGGAATCGTAGCCGCGATGGGTCGGCAGGTCGAAGGCCACCGACAAGCCCTGCGCGCCCTGCTTCAGGGCCTCGCGATAGGCGAGGTTCGACGTTGCGGCGTCGCCGTATCCCCCGTACTGGCGGATGGTCCATGGCCTGCCGCGGTACATGCTGGGATAGGGGCCGCGAACGAACGGGGCCTCGCCGGGCATGCCGTCCAGGTGGCCAAGGCCGGTCAGATCGTCGGGCCCGTAGACCGGCTTTAGCTGCAGGGCGCCTGCCGGGTCGTCCAGTTTCGCGTTCATCAGACTTGCTCCAAGAAGCCTCGCCCTTCAGGGCGGGGTGTGAAAGGAGTGCCGCCGGCAGCAAGCAACCCCAATAGAATGACCGGCATGCTTCTCGTCTATCGCTACCGGGTGAAGTCGCTGAACGGCCTGCTCAATCAGCAGAGGCGCGCGGTGAACTACGTCTGGAGCTTCTGCAACGACACGCAGAAGCACGCACTCAAGTGGGGCAAGAAATGGCCCACAGGTTTCGTTCTGAACGTGCTGACGACCGGCAGCAGCAGGGAGCTTGGCATCCATTCGGGTACCGTCAACGCGGTTTGCGAGCAGTACGCCAAGTCGCGTAGCCAGCACCGCCGGCCGTACCTGCGCTATCGCGGCCGCAGGTCCCTCGGCTGGGTGCCGCTCAAGGGGCGAGATCTCAAGCGTTCTGGCCATGCGTTCCGCTTTGCCGGCAATACGTTTCGCGTTTTCAACTCCCGCCCCCTTCCCGAAGGCAAGATCAAGGACCGCACGAATTTCTCCCGCGACGCGCGAGGCAACTGGTTCCTGAACATCGTGATTGAAGTTGCCGACACCCAGGCCCGCTCCCCGGCGCGCGGCGTCGGCATCGACCTGGGCTTGAAGGAACTTGCAACGCTCTCCACGGGCGAGAAGGTCGAGAATCCGCGTCACCTTGGCCAACTCGAGCAAGCCCTTGCCAAGGCGCAGCGTGCGCGCAAGCGGCGGCAGGCCACGAACCTCCACGCGCGCATCGCCAATGCGCGGCGCGACTTCCTGCACAAGCTCTCGCATCGCATCGTGCGGGACTTCGACTATATCGCGGTGGGTAATGTGAACGCCGCCGGCCTCGCCAGGACCAGCATGGCGAAGTCCGTCCTCGATGCGGGCTGGTCGTCCTTCCGTACAATGCTCGCGTACAAGGCGATTGCGCATGGCGCGTGGTATGAGGAAGTCGACGAACGCTTCACCACCCAGGTCTGCTCTTCGTGCGACGCGATGCCGCCGGAGAGGCCGAAAGGTATCGCAGACCTTGGAATAAGGCAGTGGGTATGCAGTGAATGCGGTGCTGTACATGATCGCGATGTGAACGCTGCGCTGAATATCCTTGCCCGAACGGGACATCGATCGCCTGCAGAGGGAATCCCTTCTCTTTAGGGAGGGGAGATGTCAACGTTGCCTCCAGCGTTTCTGCGTGACCACATCGGCGATCTTCTCGCCGTCGCGGCTGCGCCGGATCTCGCACCAGTGCGTCAATCCCGCCTCGTCCTCGCGCAGCGCGGAAAAGGTCAGCTCCAGCGACTCGCCGACATTGACGTTGCCATGGAAGAACAGGTCCCGCGCGAACACCGTGGGCGGATCAGCGTCGCGGCGCCATTGCCATTCCGCCCGATCGACCATGGCCTGGAAGCTGGCGAAATACAGCAGGTCGGCGCCGTTGAAGTCGTCGCAGGGACACGGCAGGTACTCGGCGGCGTGGCAGACGCGATGCCGGGCCTGATCGAGCCCGAGATGCGTGCCCCAATCCCCGCTGCGAAAACGCCGTGCCAGCAGCGACAGCTCCGCCGCCTGCGCCGACGGGCCGGCGCCGGCCCACTGCGCGGCCACGGTCGGCATGGTGCGCACGACCGAGCGGTTGTCCCGCTCCCGCGTGCGGCGGATGAAGGTGGACAGCATCGTCACGCTGGCGCGGCGGTCCTCCTGCATGTCGACGGCATGTTCGCTGAGGTGCTTCACGCCACCCGCTGGCACGATGCGCGAGCCGATGCTGAACTCGGCGTGCTCGCCGATCGTTTGCGGCGCGGCGTCGCGCACGCGGATCGCGGTGAACGCCGCATACACCGGATTGCCCTCGGCATCCCGGAAGTCGGGCACCGCCAGGCCGACGCCGGCTGCCAGCAGGCGCCAGTGCAGGTCGCCGCAGGTCTTCAGCAGCCAGTTTTCTGAGAGGCCGGTGTATGCCAACTGGGGCATGCCGGCGACATGGCGCGAGACGACGGCTTCCATGTCAGGCGGCCAGCGCGGTGTCGCCCCGGCCTGCGGCGATCAGGGCGGCCAGGTATTCGGCGTCGCGCGCAATGCCGGAGAATCGCCCCGATCCCCACGTGTGCAGCCAGGGCAGCCCGAGGAAATAGAGCCCGGCATGGGTGGTCACTCCGCGTTCGTGGCCCGGATAACCGCGGCCGTTGAACACCGGCACTTCGAGCCAGCTGAAATCCGGTCGGAAGCCGATGCACCAGATAATCGAACCAATGCCGGCCGCCTGGGGATCGAGCCCGGTGCGCTCGGCCGGCGGCGTCCACACGGGCGCATAGACGGTCGGTGGCGGCGCCTCGATGCCTCGCTCCGCGATGAACTTGTCGATGCTCGCGTTGATGCGATTGTAAGTCGCATCGGCATCGTCCAGGTTGCGACGCAGGTCCGGCGCAAATCGCAGTTGGCCGTCGAGGTAGTCGTCGAGCACGCCGTATAGCTCCATGCCCTCGGTGGCAAACCTGCGCAGGTCGATATCGCGCCCGCCGTCGCGGCCGGTGACATAGTGATTGGTGTTGTCGCGAACACCCTCGCGCAGCGGGTGCTCGGTGACCGGCAGATCGTAGTACTTCATGTCCGCAAGCCAGTCCACGACGTCCCGCCCGCGATAGAAGCGCGCGCAACGCGGCGCCTCGCCGACGGCCAGATACACCTTGCGCCCGGCCAGGTGCAGGTCTTCGGCAATCTGCGCGCCCGACTGGCCGGAGCCGACCACGAGCACCGCACCCTCGGGCAGCGACTCGGGATTCCGGTACTCAGACGATTGCAGCTGCCGGATCGACGCCGGCAGGCGCTCGGCCATGCGCGGCACGATCGGCGTGTGATAGCCGCCCGAGGCCACCACCACCTGGTCCGCGGTGAATGCACCCTGGCTCGTCACCACGGAAAATCCCCCCTGCGCGCGCGCCTTCACTTGCCGCACCTCGGTGTGCTCGAGCACCGGCGCGCCGACCGTCCGGATAAAGCCATCGAGATAGGCCGTGATCTCGTCCTTCTTCATGAAGCCATGCGGATCGTCACCCTGGTAAGGGTAGCCCGGCAGCGCGCATTGCCAGTTCGGCGTCACCAGGCAGAACGCATCCCAGCGTTGCGTGCGCCAGGTGTGCGTGATGGTGTGCTTCTCGATGAGCAGATGGTCGATGCCGGCCTGTTTCAGTAAGTAGCTCATCGATAGTCCGGCCTGGCCGCCGCCGACAATGATGACGCTGTAGTGCCTGGGCTCTGCGGCGTGGCCCGGATTGGTGTTGATGACGTGGGACATGTTGGATCCTTTGAGGCGAGGAATTTGAAGAACGGCTAGCTGCCAAAGCCGAGAAACCGGACGGTGGCGCCGTCCTGGCCCCGGAACCGCTGCGCGGCGATTTCCAGGATGCGGAGCTGGTCCATCGCGGACGAGCAGGCGTAGCCATACCGGGCACGCACCCGCTCGGATGCGGCGCCCAGCGCGGTACGCGCGCGCTCCACGAACTCGTCCAGCGGATACGCCGTCCCGGCGATAAAATGCTCCGTGACGATGGAGGATGGGGAATAGCAGGCCATCTCGGTCTGGTCAGGCCAGCGGATGCGGAAATGGGTAACCGGCATGGCAGTTCTCAGGTTGGCGAATCGATCGGCGTGGCCAGGCGCGTCGGCAGGATGAACCCCGCCTCGCGGAAGTCCCACAACGTGGCCCGTTCGCCGGCGTACGTGAGCGTGGCGACACGGGAATCATCAATGACGCCGATCTGGGCGCAGGCAATGCCGCGATCGAGGAAGCGGCGTTCGACCGCCTGCGCATCGCTGTCATCGACAGCCAGCAGGAAGCCATAGCTGGGGAACGCCGTCAGCCATCGCTCGATCGGCACGCCATCGGGCCGGGGAATTCGCTCCAGCGCGATACTGGCGCCCACCCCGGAGCATTCGAGCAGCATCAGCGCGGTGCCCAGCGCACCCGCCATGCTGATGTCCTTGGCTGCGGCGCAAAGGCCGTCTTCGGCCAGCACGGGCAAGAGCTCGAGATCCGCGCGCAGTCGTTCGCCCGGTGCGCCAGTCGAGGCGTTCCAGAAGGGGTACGGCTCCGCGAACGCGCCGCGCAGGTCCACCGCCATCAACAGGCGCTGGCCGGGACGCGCGGCGAAACTCGACAGCAGCTTGCGCGCACGGCCGAGGATGGCCACGGCAAGCTGGCTTTGCTCGCTGCGTGCGTTGCTGTGACCGCCGACGATCGGCACGCCATAGGCGGCCGACGCCGCGGCCATGCCCTTGAGCACCTCGGCGGCGTCGGCGGCGCCATGGCTCCATAGCGCATCGACCACGGCCGTCGGCCTGCCGCCCATCGCATAGATATCGCTGACGTTCACCATGACCGCGCTGTAGCCGGCGAACCACGGCATCGTGCGGATGAAATCGCTGACCAGTCCTTCGATGGCGAACAGCAGGTAGCCGTCGCCATCCCGCCATGCCGCGCAGTCGTCGCCGACGTCCACGGCCATGGCCGCGCTGCGTCCGGCGGCCGCGGCGCCGAGCGGCGACAGCATCGCTGGGATATCGGTCTTATGCGCAAAACCGCGGCTGCTGCGCAAGGTGCGTACCAGATCGCAGAGGTTCATCGCACGGCCCTGCCTTCGATGATCAGTCCCGCATGCGGGGTATGGCAAGGCGGGTAATGGTTCAGGTCTGCCTGCATCAGGTGGTGAGGCCGCCCGAGCAGTGTCTCCTCTGCCAGGACGTGCCAATGCAAGCGCCTGAACAAGGGCACGTTCTGGCTCTGCACGTGCGCGAGGAAGCGCCGGCAGCCGATCGCGTGGGCGCTGTTCACCGCCAGGCGGATCAGCGTCGCACCGATCTTGCCCTGGCTGCGGTATGCCGCATCCACCGCAAGCCGCGAGCCGAACCACACGCCCGGCTCGCTTTCGTGGATGCGCACGGTGCCGACCACGGTCCCGGGATGCTCCGGCAACTCGGGCTCGCAGCACACCGCCACCAGCAGTTGCGCCACATCGTCCACCGCGTCCCGGTCGTCGCCCGCGAAGATCCCCTGCTCCTCGCAGAACACGGCCTGGCGCAGGCGATAGGCCTGCTCCGCCTCCCAGGCCTGCTCCGCCCAGCGGATCCGGAACATCGGGATGCCTCGCACCTCGACGCAGAGATCGTTTTTCATGAAGTCGCTCCGTCGGTCGCCAGTGCCGCCTCGCGCTCGTAGGTAGCCAGCGACGAGCACGCGCCGCACTTGCCGCAACCCGCCTTGATATCGGACGAGCGCATGCCGGCGGCGCTCAGCATGGCGCCGAGCGGCTGCAAGATCGACTGCATGAAGGCCGGCGAAGGAGCCGGGTGGTCCTCCAGCGGCGTGCCGGAGATCGGCACGAAAGGCACCACGAACGGATACACGCCGAGTTCGATCAGCGCGCGCGAGATCGACAGGATGGCTTCCGCGGTGTCGCCGAGTCCCGCGAGGATGTATGTGCTGACCTGCCCCCTGCCGAACACGGCAACGGCAGCCTTGAAGGCTTCCATGTAGCGGCTCAGCGGCACCGACGCTTTGCCGGGCATGATGCGCTCGCGCACCGCCGGCGTGACGACCTCGAGGTGCATGCCGAGCGTGTCGATGCCGGCGGCCTTCATGCGCTCAAACCAGCGGTCGTCGTCGGGCGGCTCGCATTGCGCCTGGATCGGCAGGTCGACCGCGGCCTTGATGGCGAAGGCGCTCTCGCAAAGAACAGCCGCGCCCCGGTCCGGCGTCGGCGGCGTGCCGGTGGTCAGCACCATATGCCTGACGCCATCTAGCAGCACCGCGGCGCGCGCCACTTCGGCCAGTTGCTCGGGCGTCTTGCGCGCCACCGTACGGCCTGCCGCCAGCGACTGGCCGATCGAGCAGAACTTGCAGGTCTTCTTGCGGCTCTCATACCGGATGCAGGTCTGCAGGACGGTCGTGGCCAGCACGTCGGCGCCATGCAGCGTGGCGATATGCGAGTACGGAATGCCCTCCAGGGTCTGCAGCGCATAGAAACGCGGCGCCTTCGGAAAGCTGATGCTGGCAATCGGGATGGTTCCGCGCATGAGTGCGCTGCGCCCCGTTCCGTCGGGGGCCTGCGCCACGAACGGCGAGTGCCACGCGGTGCTGGTATGCACCGGCACCATGATGGTCACGCCGTCGATAGTGACCGCCTTGTGGTCGGACGGACCCGCCCCGCCGCGCCGGCTCGCCGCGCCGGCATTTGGGTCTTGCAGGCGCAGTCCGACGGACTGCAACTCAGTCATCAATTGCCGGCTCGAAGCCGGCACGGTCGCGCTGGATGTCATCGCGGATGCTCCCATGGAAGTTGGAGAAGGCGCCTGCCATCGGCACTGCCGTCACCGCCGGCCGCTCATTGATGGCCAGGCTTAGCAGTTCCGGGCGCGCGTAGTGGCCCACCGAATCCATCATTCGCTTGCGCTTGGTGATGAGCGACATATCGAGGTCGGCGATGACCATGCCCTCGCCCTCGCGCAGCGGCGGCGCCAGGTGCTGCCCCTCCGGCGAGATGATTGCGGTGTTGCAGCCGCCGCGCAGCGCCTTCTGCAGCGCGGGATCCGCAGTCACGGAGGCAATCTGCTCTTCGGTCAGCCAGCCGGTGGCGTTGACGACGAAGCAGCCGGATTCCAGCGCGTGATGCCGGATCGTGACTTCGATCTGCTCGGCAAAGATCGGCCCGACCAGCGAGCCCGGGAACTGGCTGCAGTGGATTTCCTCGTGCTGGGTCATCAGCGCATAGCGGGCCAGCGGGTTGTAGTGCTCCCAGCACGCCAGCGCGCCGACGCGGCCGATCGCGGTGTCCGCGACCTTCAGGCCGGCCGCATCGCCCTGCCCCCAGATCATCCGTTCGTGGAAAGTGGGCGTGATCTTGCGGCGCTTCACCGCGAGGTTGCCCTCGGTGTCGAAGATAAGCTGCGTGTTGTACAGGCTGCCGTGGTCGCGCTCGTTCACGCCGAGCACCACGACCATGCCGTGCCGGCGTGCGCGCCCGGCGACGGCATCGGTGACCGGGCCGGGCACCACCACGGCCTGCTCGTACAGCCGCATGTGGTCGCTGCCGGAGTGCACCGGCGGCCGTACGAAGGAGAAGTACGGGTAGTACGGCACGAAAGTCTCCGGGAAGACGATCAACTGCACGCCTTTCCCGGCGGCCTCGTCGATCGCGTCGCAGACCTTGGCCAGCGTGCCTTCGCCGCTCTCGAGGTCGGGCGCGATCTGGACCGCGGCCGCGCGCACAATGCGTTTCTGTGACATGGTGGCACCTGCCCTTTTGCTCAGACCGTCCAGGTGTCGATGATCAGCGCGTTCTCCTTGCGATGCAGCAGCTTGAGGTCGAGCACATCGAGCGGATTGATCGGGCGGATGCCCTCGATCAGCGAAGCCTCGCCATGGCCGTACAGGGCCTGCAGGGCGAAGCGGCAGGCGTAGACCTTGCCGCCCTCCTCCATGAACTTGGTGAGCTGCTTGTTGAAGTTCATATGGCCGGGGAATGCCTCGTCGCCAAGCGTCGGGAAGCCGCGCTGAACGCCAAGGTTGACGCCGGGGCCGTACAGCAGGATCGAAGTCTCAAAGCCCTTGCGCAGCAGGCGCGTGGCCTGCAGCATGTTGACGAAGCCGATCGAGCCTTCGAAGGCGACGGTGTGGAAGGTCACCAGCGCCTTCTCACCAGCTTCTGCCTTTACGTCCTCGAATACCTTCTCTTCATAGTCGACCAGGAAATCGCCCTTCTTGTGGGCCGGTTTGGTGACAGCAGGCATGCTTCTCTCCGTTGCGTTGATGGGGCAGTGTGGTCGATCGATCCCATGTCGATCGACCGTCCGGCGCCAGGCCGAACGCACCAACATCCGCAACCGATGTGCCACGCAATGCCCGCAGTCATGCGATCAATCTCCAATCAAGTCGAAGCCGACCAAATGATCGGCCCAATGATCGCAACGGCGTCGACTACGGATGCCACCAGAGGCGCACAGTGCACGCCATGACGGCTGCGCCACAATGCACGTTTTTGAACGGAAACAAGCCGCCTGGTGCGCACGGGTGGTGCATCTGCGCAGATATCGCACCATCATTGAGAACCTCAGATGCAATCACTTGAGCGGCTTGGCGAGCGATCATTCGGGTGCTACCCTCAGGGCACTGAATGCCATCGCATCGCGCAGCGGGAGACCACGGTGTCCAACCTGACCAGCCATTGGGTAAAACGTATCGCCGGCAGTGCCAAGCCGGCCTATCTACTGATTCCGGACCTGATCGAGGAGGCACTGGCCGACGGCCAGCTGCGCGCGCGCGACCGGCTGCCGCCGCTGCGCGACCTGGCCGAAGCGCTGCAACTGAACTACACCACCGTGGCGCGCGGCTACAGCGAAGCGAGGAAGCGGGGATTAATCGACACCAAGACAGGAAGCGGCACTTACGTGCGCGGACGTGCGCCTGCGATGCCGCTGCGCGGCGGCACGGGTGCGGAGATGACCATGAACATGCCGCCGGAGCCGCCCGCGATGACAGCGCGGCTTCGCGCCGCCATGGCGCAACTGCTGGAGGCTGCCGATCCCTACACGCTGCTGCGCTACCAGGACTTCGGCGGAACCCCGGCCGATCGCTCGGTCGCCGCGAAATGGCTGCGCCGCTGGGTGCCGGCATGCAGCGCGGATACCGTGCTGGTCACGCCCGGCATCCACAGCGCGCTGGTCGCACTGCTGTCGCAGCTCGCGCGCCCGGCGCAGACCATCTGTGCCGACACGCTGGCCTACCCCGGCATCAAGGCCATCGCAGCGCAGCTCAATATCCAGCTACAGGCGCTGCCCGGCGACGAAGATGGCCCGTTCGCCCACGCCTTCGAAGCCATGTGCAAGGCACAGAAGCCAGCGGCGCTCTATTGCAACCCGACCATCCAGAACCCGAGCACGCGCACCATGCCGCAGGCACGCCGCGAGCAGCTCGCCGAAGTCGCGCTGCGCTACAGCGTGCCGATCATCGAGGACGATGCCTACGGCATGCTGCCGCTGCGGGCACCACAGACGTTTGCCGCGCTCGCCCCGGAACTCACGTATTACGTCACCGGCTTGTCCAAATGCCTGGGCGCCGGGCTGCGGATCGCATTCCTGCACGCCCCCACGGCCCGGCAGGCGCAGCGCCTGGCTGGCACCCTGCGGGCAACTACGGTGATGGCGAGCCCCATCAACACCCTGCTCGCCACCGCATGGATCCAGGACGGAATGGTGGACGACATGCTTAAGGCCATCCGCGCCGAAAGCGCGGCGCGGCAGCTGATTGCGCGCCATGTGCTCGAGGGCCTGGCCTATGACGCGGACCCGGAGGGCTTTCACCTGTGGCTGCCGATCCCGGCGGCTTCAGCGTGGAGCCCGTCGGAACTGGCGCTGCACCTGCGCTCGCGCGGCATCGGCGCGGTGTCGGCCGCCGCCTTCTCGACCGACGGCAACCCGCCCGATGCAATTCGTGTCTGCCTGGGCGGCCCGGGCGAGCGTGATGAGATCGAGGAGTCGCTGCGGATCATCGCGGAGACGCTCGACAATCCGCATCACTTGCATTCCGCGATGCTGTAGTCGGACACACGGTCCTTGCCGCCGGCGGGCACGAAACGCCGCTGCCGCATCCATTTAGTGACGACCCATTTCTCGCCGGCCCGCACTGGCGCCCCCCGCGTGCAGTGTCCTGCCGTCGAGTTGGCCGTCCGCTGCCGTGGCTGGTGCTTTTCATTGGCGTCGGCGCAGAGCAGGGCGCCCTGATAGCACCCGGGCTTCAGCGTGGGTTCGGTCGCGATGCCGGGGATAAAGCCGCAGGTCGCGACGATCGTGCGTGAGCGAGAACTACACTGCGGCAGCGGGCGGGATGAGCTTGACTCCCGCCCCATCATCAACGGGGCTCAATCGATATCCTCAAGCCGTCCCGAAAATTCGACAAGACAACCAAAACCGCCATGGAACAGAGCTTCGCGCTCATCCTCGTGGACACCGGATTCCAGGACGCTATCTCCGTATCGCTCCGCATCATCCTCGGGTACATAGCCAAGAAAGCGTACGTTGGCGTTGTCCCAACGATTTCTGGCATTGGCGGACACGCCATATGCGATCAGGAAGTGGTACTTCGGCGCATCGATCGCCCGGCGCGTCAACTGCACCATGTCTCGATGACTGATCCATGAGAAAAGGTGGCGTTCCACAGTGGGCTGGTCGTCTGGACGGAATGACCCGATACGCAGACACGCCACTGACAGGCCATACTTGTCAGCATAGAGACGGCCAAGCGCTTCGCCAAAGACTTTGGACAGGCCATAGCGGCTGTCCGGTCGCGGCATGACTTCGTTGTCGATCATCCGGTCACGGCGATGAAAGCCAACAGCATGATTCGAGCTGGCAAAAATCACGCGTTTGACGCCAGCCATGCGGGCCGCCTCGAACACGTTGTAGCAGCCTTCAATGTTCAGGCGGCGAATACGGTCCCATGTGTCCTCATCGGGAATGCCGGCCAGGTGAACGACACAATCGATTCCCTGCATGGCTTGTGCAAGCTGTTCGATGTCAGTGATATCAGCCGTCACGACTTCCTCGCCGGCAGCAGCAGGCGCCTGGGATGCGACATCGGCAAGCCGTATCAGCTCGTAATGCCCTTGCAACCCTTTGCGCAGCGCACGGCCGATGTGACCGGCAGCGCCAGTAATCAAAATCCGCTTCATGTACTTATCCTAAATAGTGTGTGGTCGGCCTGCTTGCGCAAGCCGACACCTCTGACGAGAAGAATGGACCGCCGCCATCCTTGCTGAGGCAGCGGTGAACGCAAGCTATGCAGCGGACCTGCTCACCGCCGGTTGGCTCTGTGTGGCCTGGCCATTGATCACGAACACCATGGCCAGTACGCCCACCAGGTCAATGGTTGCGCCAAGCGCGAAGGCGCTGCCGTAGCCGCCGAAGTACTGAACCGCGAAGCCGGTTACGGTCGGGCCGATGATGCCGGAGATATTGCCCATGAGGTGCACAAAGCCACTGACGCCGCCCAGATGCTTGCCCGGAACGAGTTCGTGCATCAGGGCCCAGCAAGACTGCGAGGCGGCGGTCAGGAACAGCACTGCAGCCGCGACCAGAGCCACTGCCGTCGCTGTCTGAGTAGCGAAACTCACTACGAGCATGGCGACTGCGGACAAGGCAAGCGGCACGACCGCAGAGAGCTTGCGTGCATTCAGTGGATTCTTCATGCGCTTGTAGATGAAATCGCCAACGAGGCCGCCACCGAAATAGCCGATTGCGCCGCACGCCCAGGGAATCGTGCTCAGCATGCTCATCTGTTTCAGGTCGAGGTGCAGGGCATTGGTGAAATAGCTCGGCAGCCACGATACGAAAATGAACAGTGTGTAGTTCACGGCAAACAAGCCGGTGCCCAGCGCCAGTACACTGGGCTTGAACAGATGCTCGCGCAGCGTCGTCCCGCGGTCGCCGTCATCGGCTGGGTGCGCGGCACTGCGGCTCTCTTCGATCAGACGCAATTCGTCCGCGCCCACTCGGCGGTTCTGTACCGGGCTATCGGTAACGAAAAAACGCCAGAACACGATCCAGATCAAGCCAATCAGCGCAATCACGACAAAGGAAATACGCCACCCGAAAGCGATTGCCACCAGTCCCACAATCGGGCCGGCGATGGCACTGCCCAGTGTTTGCCCCGAGAAGGAAAATCCGATCATCCGGCCAGTTTCACTGCGCGGGAACCAATTGGTAATGGTCCGGTTGGTGGTCGAATTCATCGGCCCTTCCCCGAAACCAAATAACGCACGCGTCAGCAGCAGGCTCGTGAAGCCGGTCACGCTGGCGGTGAGTCCACACACCAGTGACCAGCCGCCCATCGCCCAGGAAAAGACGCGCTTGGGCCCATAGCGGTCGGCAAGATGTCCGCCGACAAAAGCAAAGATGGAGTAGCCAAAAAAGAAGCTGCTAAAAACAATGCCGAGCTCCGACGGGGAAATGTCCAGCTCTTTGCTAATAATCGGGGCAACGACACCCAGCGCTGCGCGATCCATGTAGTTGATCATGCCGGCCGAGAATAGTAAGCCGGCCACTACATATCGATACTTTCCAGACATCATTGCCTCCAAAAACCTATACTATTTATAAGCACAATTACAAACGTTAATTGCAAATTAAATGACTGAGCTCTCCGAGCAGCCAAACAGGAAGAAAAAGTGAGTACGGCAAGACTGAGATTCAGCCGCCGACGGCGCCTTGCGTGTTCACATACAAGGCATAGATCGACTGGGAAGAAGCCATAAAGAGGCGATTGCGCATTGGTCCGCCAAAACAGAGATTGGCACAGCGTTCCGGAAGTGCGATGCGACCGATCAGTTTTCCCTCGGGCGACACGCACATGACGCCGTCAAGATCGTCGCTGCCCATGCCCCAGCCACACCAGAGGTTTCCGTGAATATCGCAGCGCATACCGTCGAGGGTTCCTGCGCCCGCATCAAGCAGGATTCTTCCGTTGGCGATACGCGTGCCACTGTCGACAACGTCATAGGCCCAGATCTTGCGCCCCGGCGTTCCGCGCGACTCGATGACGTACAAGATGCGCTCGTCGGCCGAGAAACACAAGCCGTTAGGCCCCTTCAGTTCCGTTGTCATGACGGTCGGCGAGCCCGAGCCGGCGTCGATCCGGTAGACCGAATGCGGCAGTTCCGGGGTCGCTGCGCGACCTTCGTAATTGCCCTGGATTCCCATGGGCGGATCGGTGAACCAGATGGAGCCGTCGGATTTGACGACGACGTCGTTGGGCGAATTGAGGCGCTTCCCCTCAAAGCTGTCGACCAGCACCGTGAGGCCGCCGTCATATTCGGTGCGCACAACGCGGCGCCCGCCGTGCTCGCACGTGATCAACCGCCCTTGCCGGTCCCGTGTGTTGCCATTGGCGTAGCCAGACGGTTGCCGGTACACGCTGACCGCGCCAGTCTCCTCTTCCCACTTCATCATCCGGTTATTCGGAATGTCGCTCCACAACAAAAAGCGGCCATCGCCGAACCACACTGGCCCTTCCGCCCAGCGGAATCCAGTTGCGATCTGCTCCACGGCGGCGTAGGCGATCCGGTATTTCTCGAACTCCGGATCCAGAACCTGGATGCGAGGATCGGGGTATCGTGCACTTGGTTGCCACATGACGTACTTTCCTTCTGGCTGTTCCCGTATACCGGAAATCAGCTCATGATGCCGATATGCCAAGGCACGAATTCGTTGTCCCCGAGCCCAAGCAGTTCGCTCTTCGACGCTTTGCCCGAAGCGGTACGCAGCATCAACTGGAAGATCTCTTCGCCGACCTGCTCAATGGTTTTCTCGCCGTCGAGAATCGTGCCGCAATTCAGGTCCATGTCTTCCTCCAGCCGGCGATACATCGGCGAATTGGTGGCCAGCTTGAGGCTGGGGACAGGCTTGGCGCCGAACATCGAGCCGCGTCCGGTGGTGAAGGCGATCAGGTTGGCGCCGCCGGCGATCTGGCCGGTGGCCGAAACCGGGTCGTAGCCCGGCGTGTCCATGAATACCAGCCCGTGCTGCGTGACCGGCTCGGCGTAACGGTACACGTCCATCAGCGGACCGGTGCCGCCTTTCATCGACGAGCCCAGTGACTTTTCGAAGATGTTGGCCAGGCCGCCCATCTGGTTGCCCGGGCTGACGGCGCCGTTGATCTGCACATCACGTCCGACGGAATAGTCCTCCTTCCACCAGCGCACGCGTTCCAGCAGCTTTTCGCCGACGGCGCGGCTGGCGGCACGGCGCGTCAGCGTGTGCTCCACCCCGTAGATTTCCGGCGTCTCCGACAGGATGGCGGTGCCGCCGTGGCGCACCAGCAGATCCACGGCCGCGCCCAGCGCCGGATTGGCGGTGATGGACGAGAACCCGTCCGAGCCGCCGCACTGCAGGCCCACCATCAGGTGGCTGGCCGGCACCGGACGGCGCTCCACGCGATTGACCTGCGGTAGCAATTCCATGACCGCGGCAATGCCGGCCTCAATGGTCTTGCGCGTGCCGCCGCTTTCCTGCATGACGAAGGTACGCAGCATGGGGCCAGGTTCCAGAGACTGCGTGTCGAGCAGGCCGTTGAGCTGGTTGCGTTCGCAGCCCAGCCCCACGATCAGCGCGGCGCCCAGGTTGGCGTGGCGCGCATAGCCGGCCATGGTCCGGCGCAGCAGATCCATCGGCTCGCCGGTCATCTCCATGCCGCAGCCCAGCGAGTGACTGAACGCCACCACGCCATCGACGTTGGGGAAGTCTGCCAGCCGCTCCGGCGTGAACCACTCCGCGATCTTGCGTACGACGGTGGCCGAGCAATTCACCGTGGAGAGGATGCCGAGATAGTTGCGAGTGCCCACCCGGCCGTCGGCGCGCACGATACCGTCGAAGCTCGCCTGCCGGCCGGCTTCGACCGGGACCACGGACTGGTAGTCGCGGCCGAAGGCGTAGTCCCGCTCGTACTCCTGGAAGCTGACGTTGTGCGAATGCACGTAGCTGCCCGGCTGGATATCGGCCGCGGCAAAGCCGATGCAGACGTTGTACTTCAGGATCGGCTCACCGGCCTTGATAAAGCGGGCGGCGATCTTGTGGCCGGCGAGCACCTGGCTGCGCACGCCCCAGGTCTCCCCCGGCACTTGCGCGCCGATGGCCACGTTCATACGGGCTACCAACACGTTGTCCGCAGGATGCAGGCGGATGCAAGGTCCGATGATGCTCTTCTTCTGGGTTTCCATACGGTTTCCTGGATTGCGGAATCGGATAAAGGTCAGGCGCCGCTCACTCGGGCTGGATGCCGGCGCTCTTCACCACGCTGGCCCACTTCGGGACTTCCGTGGCCATGAACTTGCCAAACTGTTCGGGGCTCGTGCCGAGGGTAGTGAGGCCCTGCTCGGCGAACTTGGCGCGCAGCCCCGGATCCTTCAGGGCTACGCTGACCTCGTCGCTGATCTTGCTGGCAATAGCCTTTGGCGTCTTGGCAGGCACGAACAGGCCATACCATGTCAGCACCTCGAAGCGGTTCAGCCCCGCCTCCGACAGCGTCGGCACCTGCGGCAGCGCCTGGGCGCGCGCGAGACTGGACACCGCGATTGCCTTGAGCTTGCCGCTCTTGATGAACGGCGCAGCCACCGGCACGTTGGCAAACATCACCGGCACTGTGCCTGCCATCACGTCGGTCAGCGCCGCCGACTCACCCTTGTAAGGCACGTGCGTCAGGCTGATGCCGCTCATCGAGTCGAACAGCGCACCGGCAATGTGCTGCGGGCCGCCAGGGCCCGACGAGGCATAGCTGCTCAGCTTGCCGGCGCGCGCGAGCGCGATCACGTCCTGCGCCGTACTGGCCGGCACCGACGGATGCACCACCATCACCAGCGGCATCGACACCACTTGCGTCACCGGCATGAAGTCTTTTAGCGGATCGAAGGGCAGCTTTGCATACATGCTCGGCGCGATGACCATGGTCGACTGCGACGCCAGCATGGTCGAATAGCCGTCGGCGGCCGACTGGGCCAGGTTGGCCGCCGCAATGGTGCCGGTGGCGCCGGGCCGGTTATCGACGATCACAGTCTGGCCCGTTTGCCTGGTGAGCTGGGTGCCAAGCTGGCGGGCCACGATGTCGGCGCCGCCGCCAGGGGCGAAACCCACCACGATGCGGATAGTCTTGGCCGGATAGGCGTCGGCCGCGCCTGAAGGCGAGGCGCAGAGTGTCGCGACGATACCGGCAATCGCTGCGCAAAGCACAATGCGGCGGCGCTCGTCGTTGCGCCGGCGGGGAAAGGGAATGGTGGGCATGGCTGTCTCCTGGTTGTTATGTCCTGTTTTCAGCACTGGCCCATCGCGGCTCTTTTTCCACGGATGGCCCGATGCTCCTGTTATCGACTCAGGCCGCGTCGTCCCCTGGGGATTCCTGATTTGATTTGAGACAAATTTTAGGAACTGGCAGAATGCAAAAACAGCATTGACCGCCTTGTTCAATCAATAGAATTTTTTTGTTATGGACACCCGCTACCTGCAGAGCTTCGTCGCCGTGGTCGAGTACGGTTCCTTCGCGGAAGCTGCGCGTCGCCTGGGCCTCACGGCAGCCGCGATTGCGGCGCGGGTCCAGGCGCCGGAGGACGCGCTGGATACTCCGCTGGTTCAGCGCGCGGGCCGCACGGTGCTGCCGACCCAGGGTGGCTTGCGGATCCTGCCCAAGGCGCGCGCGGTGGTGCGCGACGTGCGCGACCTGAGCGCGGTGGCGCATGACGACACCCTGGTGGGAGAACTGCGGCTTGGCGTGTCGACTTCCTCGTTGACCGGCCTGTTGCCGCCGATACTGGAAGGGCTCTACACGGCGCATCCGCAGCTGAAGATTTTCGTGGAGCCAGGCGCATCTTCACACCTGTACCGGCGCATCGTCTCGGGTGAGCTGGACGCTGGCATCATTGTGGCACCGCAGTTCACGATTCCCAAGGCATTCGCCTGGCAAGTGCTGGTTGAAGAGCCGTTCATCGTGCTGGCATCGCAGGCCATGGCCGGCCGCGGCGCGCATGACCTGCTCGCCAGCGAGCCTTTCATTCGCTATGACCGCGGCGTGTGGGGGGGCATGGTGGCAGACCGCTACTTGCAGGAGCACAACATCATGCCGCAGGAACGATTGGAGATCGATGCGCTCAATGCCATCGCCACCATGGTCCACCAGGGCATCGGCGTCTCGCTGGTGCCAGACTGGACGCCGCCGTGGCCCGAGGGCCTGAAGGTGGCGCGGATCCCGCTGCCCGGGCGGGCGCCGGTGCGCAAGGTGGGATTCCTGTGGTCGCCACACGGAGCGCACGCCGCACTGTCGCAGGCATTCCTGGCGTTCGGCATGGCCTCGCGACGTGCACGGGGAAGCTGACCGCGCGGCCGCCGCAATGACGGCGCGCGCGCGTGGGCGCCCGGAGCGTTTAGCGGTCCGCGCCTTCGCCTTCCGTCCAGGCCTTGTACCGCGCCTTGTTCTCATCGTTGGGCGGATACAAGCCGGGCAACGGCATGCCGCGCTCCACTTCCTGCATGATCCAGCCCTCCAGGCGCTCCTGTTCCACTGACGCAGCAATCACTTCGTCAAGCATGGCGGCGGGAATCAGCACCGCGCCGTCCTGGTCCACCACGATGACATCGTTGGGGAACACCGCAACGCCGCCGCAGTCGATGGGCTCCTGCCAGCCGACGAAGGTGAGACCGGCGACCGAAGCTGGTGCCGCTGCGCCCTGGCACCACACCGGCAATCCCGTACCCAGGACCCCAGCCACATCGCGCACCACACCGTCGGTCACCAGCCCGGCCACGCCGCGCTTGCGCAGGCGCGCGCACAGGATATCGCCGAAGATGCCTGCATCGGTCACACCCAGCGCGCCCACCACCGCGATGCAGCCGGCCGGCATGTCCTCGATGGCCGCACGCGTGGAAATCGGCGAGCCCCAGGAGGCCGGCGTCGCCAGGTCTTCGCGAGCGGGCACGAAGCGCAAGGTAAAAGCGCGGCCGACCAGGCGCGGCTGACCGGGTGACAGCGGCCGCGTGCCGCGCAGCCAGACGTTGCGCAGGCCATGCTTGAGCAGCACGGTGGTGAGGGTTGCGGTCGTCACGCCTTGCAGAGCCTTGATCACACTTTCGTCGAGGGGAAGCGATGTGGTCGCCATGATGTTTCCTTATTGAACTTGATTTGGGGTTTAATCTGCCAGTGCCGCGCGCGGGTCATGCTTTGCCAGACGCCGCAGCAGGTGCTCCACTTCGTGCCGGGCCGTCGCCGACATGGCCGCCGCTGGCTTGCGCTGCGCCGCGCAGGTGAGGAGCCCACGGCGCATCATCACGTACTTGCGCACGGCCAGGCCGGCGCCGGGCTGCTGCTCATAGCGCAGCAGCGGCAGGTGGGCATCGAAGAGATCGTGCGCGGCCTCGCGCTCACCCTGGGCTGACAAGCGCACCACGTCGCAGAGCATATCGGGGAAGCAGTAGCCGGTATTGGCGCCATCGGCGCCGCGCTCCATTTCGTAGTCAAGGAACAGCCCGTTATTCCCACAAAGGATGGAGATGTGCCGCATTGAGCCGTCCTTCTCGAAGGCGCGCAGGGCGGAGATCTTTTCCAGGCCGGGCCAGTCTTCGTGCTTGAGCATGACGCACGAGGGCAACTCGCCGACGATGCGGTGGATCACGCCAGGCGTCATCTGCACCGAGAACGTCAGCGGATAGTCCTGCAGCACGAACGGCACGTCGGCGCCGATCGCGTCTACCGCCTGCCGGTAGTAACCGACGATCTGGTCGTCGGTGCGCAGCGTGTTGGGCGGCGCGATCATGACGCCGGCCGCACCCAGGTCCATCACCTCGCGCGTCAGCGCGCGCATGCTGGCGAAACCCGGCGCCGAGACCCCGACCACCACCGGCAGCCTGCCCGCGCGCCGGATCATGCGCGCGGCCACGTCGATCGACTCGGCGTGCTCGAGCTTGGGCGCTTCGCCGAGTTGGCCGAGCACGGTCACGCCGGTCGCGCCGCAGCCGAGATAGAAGTCCATCAAACGATCGATCGAACTCACGTCGATCGATCCGTCGTCCAGGAATGGCGTGGGCGCGATGGGGAAGACACCCTTGGCGTAAGCGGTCAATAGCATCTTTGTCTCTCCGGCGATAGCAGGTGATGGGGCGGGTTCGGTCTTGCCGAGGCGCGGGCGGCAGTTCCTGCGCCTCGGCCTCAGATACTCTGGATAAGGCCACCGTCGATGCGAATGGTGGAGCCGGTGATATAGCCGGCGCGGTCGCTGGCCAGGAATGCCACCGCATCGGCATATTCCTCCGGGCGGCCGTAGCGGCCCACCGCAATGGCGGCGGTGCTTTCGGCCGACACCTCCTCCACCGGGCGCTGCTCTCGGCCGGCCTTGGCTTCATCCAGGAAGCGGATGCGGTCGGTGGCGATGCGCCCTGGCAGCACGATATTGACCGTCACGCCGTCTCGGCCAACTTCACGCGCCAGGGTCTTGGACCAGCCCACCAGCGACAGGCGCAGCGCATTGGAAATGCCCAGGTTCGGAATCGGCGCGACCACGCCGGACGAGGTACTGGTGACGATGCGCCCCCACTGCCTGGCCCGCATGCCGGGCAGCACCCGGTC
Source organism: Cupriavidus lacunae (assembly GCF_003353055.1). Lineage (GTDB taxonomy): Bacteria > Pseudomonadota > Gammaproteobacteria > Burkholderiales > Burkholderiaceae > Cupriavidus > Cupriavidus lacunae. Next base: position 56,975 of record NZ_QKWJ01000034.1, on the reverse strand, counting down.
GGTGATCGCGATCACCGACAGCACCATGCTTTCGAAGTGCTTGCGCCACAGTGCCGTCTCCTGGCCAAACGCAGTCGTGGGCGGCGGGCCACCGGTATTGTTGACCAGGATATCGACCTGGCCAAACTGGGCCTCGATGGCGGCGACATGGGTCTCGATCGACGCCAGGTCCGCCAGATCCCAGGTGCGCGCAAGCGCCGTGCCGCCCTTCGCGGCGATCGTGGCCGCGGTGCGGCTTGCCGCTTCCTCATTGACATCGGCGACCACGACCTTCACACCCTCCGCCGCCAGCGCCAGCGCGATGGCGCTGCCCAGGCCGCCGCCGCCGCCCAGCACCAGTCCTACCTTGCCTTCGATTCCTAATTGCATGAATACCTCGCTTGAATAACTTGAAACGCCTGGATTGACGAATTACGTTTGTCGCGCACTCGATTGAGCTGCCGGGCCAGGGCCGGTCCTCACGCCACCGCCACCGGGGTCAGCGCCGCTCGCCCTGCCAGCACGGCTTGCACGTTATCCAGCATCAGCCGCAGCATCACCGCGCGCGTTTCCCGGGTGGCCGTACCCGCGTGCGGAGACAGCAACACGTTGGGCAGCGCGGTCAGCGGCGAATCGGCCAGCGGCTCGGACTCGAACACATCGAGCGCCGCGCCCCGGATCGTGCCGGCTTGCAGGGCCTCGCATAGTGCCGCCTCGTCAACCACGCTGCCGCGTGCCAGGTTGAGCAAGTAGCCGTCCGGCCCCAGCGCAGCCAGTAACGCGGCATCGACCAGGTGGCGATTCTGTTCGGTCGCACGGCAGGTGAGGATCAGGATGTCGACCGACTCAGCCAGCGCGATGGGGCTCTCGCAATAGCGGTATGGCAAGCTTGCGCGCTGCGTGCCGCTATAGGCCAGTTCCACGCCGAAGGGCATCAGCCGCTGCGCAATGCCCATGCCGATCCGGCCGAGCCCGACGATGCCGACGCGCTTGCCGGCCAGGCTGGTGGTGAGCGGGAAGTCGTCCTCGCGCCAGGCGCCGCCGCGCACATGGCGGTCGGCGGCGGGAATCCGACGCAGCAGCGCCAGCAACAGGCCGATGCCGAGTTCGCAGACGGCCGCGTCCAGCACCCCGGGCGTGTTGGTGACCACGATGCCGCGCCTGGCGGCATGGGCGACGGGGATGCCGTCGTAGCCCACGCCGGAAGTCGCAATCACCCGCAACGCAGGCAGGCGGTCAATCACCGCCGCGGGCACCTGGAAATTGCTGCGCGTGACGATAGCGCGCACCGCGCTGCGCAAGGCGCCGTCAGCCGCAATCTCGGCCTCGGAGACGCAGCGGAATGCGGCGTCGATCGCGTCTTGCTGCGCAGCTTCGAAGACGCCGATGCGCAGCACGGGCTCACGTGTATCGCTTATCATGTCCACCCCCTTCTTACTCAGGTGCCTTGCCGCGCGTTTCGGGCGCGCGCAGGAAGTCGAAGTCGACGCCCTGGTCGGCCTGCGTCACGGTCTGCAGGAACAACTTCAGGTAGCCGCGCGGCGCGCTCGGCTCAACCACGGGGGCGGCCGCGCGGCGGCGCGCCAGTTCCTCGTCCGATACCAGCAGGGCCAGCTCGCGGCGGCTCACGCTCAGGCGGATGCGGTCGCCAGTCTGCACCAGCGCCAGCGGCCCGCCCACGGCGGCTTCGGGGGTCACATGCAGCACCACCGTACCGAACGCGGTGCCGCTCATGCGCCCGTCGGAAATCCGCACCATGTCCTTGACACCGGCCCGCGCCAGCTTGCGCGGGATCGGGATATAGCCGGCCTCGGGCATGCCGGGCGCGCCCTTGGGGCCGATGTTCTTCAGCACCAGGATGTCATTGGCGCTCACGTCGAGGTGGTCCAGGTCGATGCGCTCGATCAGGTCCTGCGCGTTCTCGAACACCACCACGCGCCCCTCATGCTCCATCAGCTCCGCGGTCGCCGCGGATTGCTTGATGATGGCGCCGCCAGGCGCCAGGTTGCCGGCGAGCACGGCGATGCCGCCTTGCGGGTAGATCGGGTTGTCGAAGCTGCGCACCACATCTTGCGCGAAGCCCGGGCCGGCATTGTCTATCTCCTCGCCCAGCGTGCGCCCCGTGACGGTCAGCGCATCGAGGCGCAGCAGCGGGCGCAGTTCACGCAGCAAGGTGGCCATCCCGCCGGCTTTGTGGAAGTCCTCCATATAGTGCTGGCCGTTCGGCTTCAGGTCGAGCAGCACCGGGGTTTCGCGGCCCATGCGATCAAGCGCCTGCATATCGATATCCAGGCCCATGCGGCCCGCAATGGCCGCCAGGTGCACGATGCCGTTGGTCGAGCCGCCGATGGCCAGCAGTACGCGCATGGCATTCTCGAACGCGGCCGGCGTCAGGATGCTGTCGATGGTCAGGCCCTCGTGTGCCATCGCCACGGCGCGTGCGCCGGTCTCTTCGGCAATGCGGATGCGGTCGGCGGTCACGGCCGGCGGCGTGGCGCTGCCTGGAAGGCTCATGCCCATCGCTTCGGCCAGGCAGGCCATGGTGCTGGCGGTGCCCATCACCGAGCAGGTGCCGACGCTGGCCACCAACTGGTTGTTGACCTGCGAGGCTTCCTCCGCGTCGATTTCCCCGGCGCGGAACTTGCCCCAATAGCGGCGGCAGTCGGTGCAGGCACCCACCCGTTCGCTGCGGTGCGAACCCGTCAGCATCGCGCCGGTGACCAGTTGGATCGCGGGCACGCCGGCAGAGGCCGCGCCCATCAGCTGCGCCGGCACGGTCTTGTCGCAGCCGCCGATCAGCACCACCGCATCCATCGGCTGGGCGCGGATCATTTCCTCCGTATCCATCGACATCAGGTTGCGCAGATACATGCTGGTCGGCGCGGCAAAGCTCTCGTGGATGGAGATGGTCGGGAATTCCATCGGCAGCCCGCCGGCGAGCATGATGCCGCGCTTCACCGCTTCGATCAGCTGCGGCATGTTGCCATGGCACGGGTTGAATGCGCTGCCGGTATCGGCGATACCGATCACCGGGCGGTCGAGTGCTGCATCGGTATAGCCCGAGCCCTTGATAAACGCCTTGCGCAGGAACAGCGAGAACCCAAGGTCGCCATAGTTGGTCAGTCCTTTGCGCAGGCCTGTTTCCCCGGAGGAAGCGTCCGGTCCTTTGGGCTTATTAGTGGTCATGAGTCGTGGTCGTTTCAGCTATCGGATTTGATATGGGCGTCGGTGATGACCTTCTCCCAGCGTGTGACTTCGGTGCGCAAGCGCTCGGCCGATTCTTCAGGGGTGGTTGGCGGCAATGCATAGACACCCTGCTTCAGGAACTGCGCCTTGACATCAGGCATTGCAAGAATCCTGGCCAGCGCCGCATTCAGGCGCTCAACCACCGGCGCGGGCGTGCCCGCCGGCGCCAGCACGCCGAAGGTGGAGCTGACGTCCAGGGTTGGCATGCCGCTCTCTGCGGCAGCGGGCACGTCCGGCAGCATCGAGATGCGCTTGGGTGCCGCCACGGCAAGCGCGCGCAACTGGCCTGCCTTGATGAACGGCTGCGCGGCCGGCACCGTCTCCACCATCATGTTGACCTGCCCGGCCACCAGGTCTGTCATGGCGGGACCACTGCCTTTGTACGGCACGTGGGTCATGTCGATATTGGCCTCTTTCTTGAAGATCTCAGCCGCCATGCGCTGCGGGGCGCCGGCACCAGACGAGGCGTAGTTAAGCTTGCCGGGATTGGCCTTGCCGTAGCTGACCAGTTCCTGGAGCGTCTTGACCGGCACCCTCGGATTGACCACCACCACCAGTGGCACCGAGCCAACGACCATCACCGGGGCGAAGTCCTTGAGGATGTCGTAACGCAAGTGCCCTTTTTCCAGGGTGGCCATGGTTGCATGGGACGTCAGTGCGCCCATCAGCAACGTATAGCCGTCTGGCGCGCTGCGGGCGACCACTTCCGCGCCGATGTTCCCGCCCGCGCCGCCCCGGTTGTCAACCACCAATTGCTGGCCCAGCACTTCGCCCAGGCGGGTGGCAACGATGCGGCCGATCACGTCGGTGGCGCCGCCCGGCGGATAAGGCACGACCAGCCGGATCGGCTTGTCCGGATAGGCCGCGAACGCGGCCGGGGCACTTGTGAAAGCGGTCATGGCGGTGAGGGCCAACAGCCCTGCCCGCAGCAGGGTGCGACGAGTCGCATTGATGATGGGGAAATCCATATCGTCTCCGGTCTCTTGTTGTCAGCGCACCCACAGCCGGGGATGCGTCATGCACGGAGTTTGACGAAGACGGAAGGCAAAAAAAAGCGATCCCCAGACCGATTAACCAAAAGATTATTTTGGTTTCCGCGGCCCCCCAGGACCGCTCGCTGCCAAACGTGCCGACCCTCGCCGAGGCAGGCGTGGGGGGCTACGCTTGGCGTAGCCCGTGTCAGCGGAATGAATGCGGAAACGAGTCGGGCAGCAGGCCAGCTTCACTTGGCATAGCTGTACACCGAGGCTCGCGAGACGCCCAGATGCTGTGCGACGATCTCCATGGCTCGGCGCACTTCCATACAGCCCGACTCCTTGAGCTCGCGCATCAGTGCGCGGCGCTCTTGCGCCTTGAGGGAACGCGGCGTGGTCGCAAGCCGCGCAGCGAACTGGTCAATGCGGCGCCTGATGGCCTCGGCGCCGGCCGGATCGAGCGATTCGTTCACACCTGCAGCAGAGCCGACGCTGCCAAACTGGTTCAGCGCATTTTGCAAGCCTCGGAAAAGCGTCAGGTCTACATTCATGCACAAGGCCGCCACGTAGCGGCCACTCGAATCCTTGATGCCAATGGACGTGCTCTTTGCCTGGCGGCCATCGGTGAACTGATTCGCGTAGTTCGCGATGACTTGCGGAAACTCCGGATCGGCAATGCGTGCGATACCGAGTTCTGTGGCCGGATCGCCAACCTGGCGGCCCGATAGATTGTTGTGGATCGCCAGGATGGCCTGCTTAGGATGCAGCAGGTCATGTACAACGACTTCACAGAACGGTGCCAGGGTCTCGCCGAGACCCTGCGCGACCTGCTTAAGCTGTTCAAGCAGCGCTTGCTGCTCCGCCGAAAGTTTTTTCATTTGGAAATAATATCTAAAATCAAGATATTACGTCAATGAAACGGCCCGGCCACTCCTGGCTCGGCGATTACGCTCGCTCCCGCCGTAGCACCTGGCCGGGCCGCGCGCCGCTGGACTTGCCATCGCGCCACACGACGCTGCCGTTGACAAGCACCGTATCAATGCCTATGGCCGGTGCAATCGGCCTGGCAAATGACGCTCCCTCGCCAACTGTTTCGGGATTGAGAACGGTCAAGTCTGCGAAGGCCCCCTCCCGCACAACCCCACGGTCGGCGAGCCCGAAATTCCTGGCGGTCAGTCCGGTCATCTTATGGATCGCGGTCTCAAGCGAAAACAGGCCCAGGGACCGCCCGTAGTGGCCAAGAACACGTGGGAAGCTTCCCCAAAGACGCGGATGCGGAGAGTCGTCGTGGGGCAAACCGTCCGAGCCGATCATGGTCTGGTCGAAGGCCAGGATGCGCTGCACATCCCGGTCGTCCATCATGTAGTAGATCGCACCGGCGGGCGACAGCCGGTCGACTACCTCTTCCTGTGTGCCACCGAGTTCGGCCATGATGTCGGCCAGATCCTTGCCGGCATACTGGGGCAGGGGTTTTGACCATGTCACGGTCACCCGGGTCGCATTACGTGCGCGATGCGCGGACAGAATGGTGGACGACGCCGGATAAGGATAGCAGTCGAGGCAAACCTCTTGCTTTTCCATATGTTCAGCAATGAACTTCAGCGTTTCTGCGGAGCGACCATAATTCTTGACGCCGACCAGCTTATGATGCGAGATGACGACCGGTACACCGACTTCGCGACCGATGCGGAAGGTCTCGGTCAGTGATTGAATGATGTGGTCGCCCTCGTTTCGCATATGCGTGCAATAGACTCCGCCGTACTCGCGTAACGGCTCGCATATTTCAATGACTTCTTCCGTTGGCGCCGCAATCGACGGTTCGTAGAACAGCCCCGTGGACACGCCAATCGCGCCGGCGCGCATGGCTTCATCGACCAGCGCGCGCATGGCTGCGACTTCGTCCGGATTTGCCGGCAGGGAAAGATCATTCATCGTCGCGACCCGCAATGTCGAATGGCCGACCAGCATGGCGCAATTCGTTGCCGCGGGCTGAGCGCGCAAAGCCTCCAGGTATTCTGCAAAGGTAGCAAACCGAAACCACGCTCCGCCATCATCGAGTAGGTTAAGCGGCGGGGTGACCGGATCGGGAATCTGCCGCGGCATCGGCGCCAGCGAAACGCCGCAATTGCCGCCGATCACAGTAGTGATACCCTGGCTGACCTTGGGAGCCATGTCCCCGCCAGAGAGCAGCAAGCGGTCGTCATGCGTGTGCGCATCGATAAAACCAGGCGCCACCACAAGCCCAGATGCATCGATTTCCGTGGCTGCGCTGGCCCCCCGCAAATCGCCGATGCGCACAATACGGTCACCTTTGATACCCACATCGCCTGCATAACGTGGAGCTCCCGTTCCGTCGACAATCGAGGCATAGCGGATCATGACATCATAACGCTCACTCATCGGGTACTCCCTGGTATCGTGTTCATCAATTTCTCCGGAAGCCGGGCTGTGTGGTGATGCATCTCGTCGCGGGATCGGCGACGCGATAGAAGCATGTCAATCGTGCTCGCAGACCATCGGCATGGCAGTCAGAGCAGAGCACCACGCGCCGCAATCGGCCATAGCGCTTCGACCCTTCCATCGCGTACGCAAACCAGAGAATCATATAGATTGACGGTGGGATCGCAGTGGCCGGGAATGAGCATCAATTTCTCTCCCAGTTCCACTGAAGCGGGACTGGGGGTAGCAATTACGCCATGTTCGTCTGATGCTTTCAGGTATTTCAGATCGCTGCGCTTCCACACCAGTGGCATGCCGGAATCAACACTGGAGGCCTTCAGGCCTGCATCCACGATAGCCCTCTCGCCGGTGGTCCTGCTCATCACCGACGTCAGGACAAAGAGCGCATGCTCGAAGGGAATGTCGTCCGGACCACGCGTATTTTCACCGTAATCGCGATCCATGAAGACATAGGAGCCACACTGAAGCTCGTTATAGACGCCGGAGTCGCGCTCGAGGAGGAACGTGCCGGTACCTGCGCCAGCGATAATCTCAACTGGAATGCCATGTGCCTCGATGATTTTCTTTGTCCACAGCGCGAGTTCAGCGGCATCGCGAATTGCGGCAGTACGCTCCTGCGGCGTTCGCAGATGCTGGGCCGGTCCGTGATAGCACTGCAGCCCGGCAAAGCGCAGCGGCGAGGAGACAATCAATTCTGCGAGATGCGCCGCTTCTTCACCTGGAGGGATGCCGCAGCGATGGGCGCCGACGTCGATTTCGATATAGACATCCACGCTCTTCCCGGATGCTTGTGCGGCGGCGGCCAGAGCCTGAATCTGCGAGGCATCATCGACCAGAACCCCAATGCGGGCAGAGCCGGCAAGTTCCATCAGGTGGCGGATTTTCGCTGCGCCGACGATCTCGTTGCTGATGAGGATGTCGGTAACGCCGGCCTGGACAAACACGGCAGCCTCGCTGACCTTCTGGCAGCAGATGCCCACCGCGCCCAATGCGATCTGTCGCAAGGCGATCTCCGGACACTTGTGGCTCTTGGCGTGGGCACGCAGACGCACGTTTCGGCCGCGCAATGCGTCAGCCATTCGCTTGAGATTTCGCTCGAATGCATCCAGGTCGAGTACGAGCGCGGGTGTATCGATATCAGCGACGGGGTCGCCGGCTTGAGCTGCTTTCCAGGGACTCACGGGGATTTCCTTTAATCGATCTTGGCACCGGAGAATTTCACGATCTTTGCCCACTTGGCCGTCTCGCGGCGGGAGAGTTCCAGGAACTCCTCAGGCGTGCTGGGCGCGATTTCCGCTCCCAGCAGCTTGAATCGCTCTCGCACGGCGGGGCTGTCCAGAGCGATGCGAATCTCGCGATTGAGGCGGGTAACGATGTCTTTGGGGATGTGGGCCGGGCCGACGATGCCTCCCCACGCCGACACCTCGAATCCAGGCACGGATTCGGCGATCGCGGGAACGTCCGGATAGGCAGCCATGCGCTGCGCCGAGGAGACGCCAAGCGCCCGCGCCTTGCCCGCCTTGGCCATCGGTGCGGAAACCGGCGTGTTGATCATCATGAGCTGTATGCCACCGCCGATCAGGTCCGTGACGGCCGAAGTCGCCGCGCGATAGGGCACATGCAGCATGTTGACGCCCGTCATCGCCTTGAAGAGTTCGACGCCCAGATGTGCGGTGGTGCCGTTGCCATCCGATCCAAAGGCCAGCTTGCCCGGATTCTTTTTCGCATAGGCGATCAGCTCGGGAATGGTCCTGACGGGCACACTGTCGTTGACGATCATCATGTTGGACAGGCGCAGCGTGTTCGCGATCAGCGTCAGGTCCTTTTCGACGTCGTATGGCACCGATGGCAGCAGCGACTTGTTGGTCGCCAGCGAGACGATATTGCCGTAAGCCAGCGTGTATCCGTCGGGCGCAGACTTCACCAGCTCCATCGTGCCGATCACATAGGAACCACCAGGCTTGTTGTCAATCACGATTGACACGCCCAATTGCTGTGCCAACTGCGGAGCGAGGGCCCGCATTAACGCATCCGGAGCACCGCCGGGGGCTGACGGCACAATTAGCCTGATCGGTTTGTCCGGATAAGCCGCGAAGGCGGAAACCGGCAATGCTGCACACAGCGCTAACACAAACTTCACCAAAGAACGTCGGGAACTCATTGGGCCATCTCCTGTATGTGATTCGCGTTTTCGAGTCATTCCATCAGCTGCACTTGCGCCATCGAAGTTCCATGGTTACGGTTTGTGTTCTAGACAAAATATACAGTTCTGGATATAATGTCAACCCAAGCAGGAAGTAACGGAACAACTCGCGCCAGCCCCCTGCCCCAGAGCAAGGCACACCCGAAGGGCAATATGGATTGCGGCCTGCAGACCACGGCGCTTCACCGTTGCTTCATAAGGTCCCATGTCGCCAGGCTGGTCACTGCGGACACTCAGATGACGCCCCAATAGGAAAGAGGCCCTTACGCATGGATCCGGTGATTTTGGTCGTGGCACTGGGAGCCATTGTTGCTGGCTTCGTACAAGGGCTTTCTGGCTTCGCCTTTGGTCTCACTGCAATGTCGTTCTGGGCGTGGTCGCTGGATCCCAGGCTGGCCGCGTCAATGGCGGTTTTTGGGGCGCTAACGGGGCAGATCATTGCCGTGGTAACCATGCGCCGAGGATTCAAGCTGGGCAGACTATTGCCTTTCCTGATCGGCGGCCTGGCTGGCATACCCGTTGGCGTCGCGATTCTCCCGTCGCTCGACCTTCAACTCTTCAAGGTCTTCCTCGGTACGTTCCTGGTGCTGTGGTGCCCGACGATGCTTGCCGTACGAAACCTGCCGAAGATCACAGCGGGCGGGAGGTTGGCCGACGGGATCGTGGGCGGCATCGGCGGGATCATGGGTGGCATCGGCGGCTTTACCGGCACGATTCCCACACTTTGGTGCTCGTTGCGGGGATTCGACAAGGATGAACAGCGTGCGATCATTCAGAACTTCAATCTCGCCTTGCTGCTTGTGACCATGGCCATCTACGTGGAAAAGGGAATCGTGACACGTGCCATGCTGCCGATGCTCGGAATCGTCGGGCCGGCGATGCTGATTCCCACTATCCTGGGCGCCCGGCTGTATGTTGGGATTTCCGAAGCGACCTTCCGCAAGATTGTATTGAGCCTGCTCGCGGCATCCGGGGTCGCGTTGCTGACATCGTCCGTCCCGCATTTGCTTCAGCGTTTGGCGTAGGGCTTCTGTCGCGGTAACACCGAGGCCGTGGAATTCGCGTGCCGGGATTGATGCCAATCGAAGCCGCAGGCTAACAGCACCCCGACCCGCCTTCCCTGCTGAGTCCGACTCCGGCCCAATCTACTGGAGGCCTACTGCGACAAAGCCGCCGCGCGTGACCGGCTCCAGCCGGAGCCGGCCCTTGCGGCAGATCGTACGCCCCGAATTGCAGCGCTGGCGCAACTGAATATCGTCACTTAGTTCAAAGAAAGATCAAATTCCGACCGGATAGCCATCCTTGCGGTGATCGCTTGCCGCGACATAGCCGCCATTTTCCAGGCGCAGAGCCGCCTGGGCGCTGCCGAACTCGGTATCAAAGCGTTTGGCAACCGTGATCGGATGCCCGCGTGAGATCAGTCCTTCAATCACCGCTTGCGGCATATTCCATTCGACGGTAACTCCATGATTGTCGTCAAGTACGCGCCAGCGAGGCGCATCGCTTGCCGCCTGCGGATTCAGCCCCTGATCGACCATGCGGGAGACCATCTGCATATGACCCTGCGCCTGCATGGATCCGCCCATGAGGCCAAAACTCATCAGCGGCCGGCCGTTTTGCATCAGGAAGCCGGGAATGATGGTGTGGAACGGACGTTTTCCAGGCGCCACCTCGTTGGTATGGCCGTGACGCAAGTTGAAGCCCCAGCCGCGGTTTTGCAAGGCGATGCCGGTATTGGGCACGACCACGCCCGAACCAAAGCCCTTGAAGTTGGATTGAATAAACGAAACCATCATGCCGTTGCGATCCGCCGTGGTCAGGTAGACGGTGCCGCCGCCAAGCGGTTTGCCGGCGCGGGCCGGCGCAGCCCGCTCGGGGTCGATCAACCTGGCGCGTTGTGCCAGATATGCCGGGTTGAGCAGGTCGGCCGCTGTGACTTCCGTCATGTGATCCACATCGCCGACGTATTCATGCAAGTCGGCAAAGGCCAGCTTCATTGCCTCGATCTTCAAGTGCATCGCCAGCGCGCTATCCTGATCCAGGCTCTTCAGATCGAAATGCTCGAGCATGCCCAATGCCATCTGCGCCGCAATGCCTTGACCGTTTGGCCCGATCTCGTACAGTTCAACATCCCGGTAGCGGATGCCGATCGGCTCGACCCAGTCCGCCTTATGCGCGGCGAGGTCGGCTTCAGTGATCGCGCCACCGGTATTGCGCGCGTGGTCGGCAATCGCACGGGCGAGTTCGCCATGGTAAAAATCGTCGCCCTTGGTGCGCGCGATGCGCTCGAGTGCCTTTGCCTGTCCCGGGCAAATAAAGCGCTCGCCCTGGAGCGGCGCCCGGCCGTCGGGGGCAAACGCTTCGCGGTAGCCCGGCTGATCGATCAGTTCGCCGACCTGCTTTTGCCACTGATTGTGGACATTGTGCGAAACCAGATAACCTTCCCGCGCATAGCGCAGCGCCGGTTCGAACAGGTCTTCGAACGGCAGGCTGCCAAAGCGCTCCCACATGGCGCGCCACGCTGAAACTGTGCCTGGCACGGTTACCGAGTCCCAGCCCCGCTTCGGTATCTCCTTGTATTTTGAAAAATACTCGCGCGTCCATGCGGCCGGTGCCCGGCCCGATCCATTCAAACCATGCAATGTGTCGCCATCCCAGATCAGCGCAAACGCGTCGCCGCCGATACCGTTGTTGCACGGCTCGACCACAGCCAGGGCGATTGCCGTGGCAAGCGCCGCATCGGCTGCATTGCCGCCGCGCAGCAGCATCTGCAAGCCGGCCGCGGAGGCAAGCGGCTGCGAAGTCGTCACGACGTTGTCGGCGACCAGCGGCAAACGCTGCGACGTGTAGGGAAAGGTCCAGAAAGCGCTTTGATTCGATTGCATGTTGTCCTGATGTAAATAGCAGCCGACGCGAAGTCTGGCGGCGGCAAGCCGTTCAGCTAAGCCTGGCGGTTGAAAAAAAGTCAGCGCAGTTAGGCGCTTTTCTCCGGGCAATTGGCATTGCGGGCAACGCGAATACAAATCGACCCATATCAATCCACGACGATGTTCTGTCGCTTGGCGAGCGCCCGCCACCGCTCCACGTCCTGCGCGATGGTGGCGGCGAACTGGGCCGGCGTGACGGGCCTGGCTTCGGCGCCCTCTTTCAGGATCGCCGCCTTGATCTCGGGCTTGGACAAGACCGCATTGACGGCGGCGTTCAGTTGGTTGACGATCGCCGACGGCGTGCCCGCCGGTGCCAGCAGGCCCCACCAGAGCTCGAACTCGTAGCCCGGCACCGCGCTGGACATGGGCGCGAGTTCCGGCGCGATCGGGCTCGGCTTGAGGCTGGTGATGCCAATGGCGCGCACCTTGCCGGCGCGGACCATCGGCAGCAGCGACGGGCCGGTGGAGATCAGCAACTGCGTCTGGTTGCCCATTAGGTCGGTCAAGGCGGGGGGCATGCCGCGATACGGGATATGCGTGATGAGCAGGTTGCCGGCCATGGCCTTGAGCAGCTCAGTGCCGAACTGGTTGACGCCGCCCGGCCCGGACGAGGCGTAGTTGTACTTGCCTGGGTTGGCGCGGATCGCGGCGATCAGTTCCTGCGGTGTCCTGGCGGGGAATGCATTGTTGACCGCGACGATGAACGGCCCCCGCGCAAACATCGCCACCGGCGCGAAGCTCCTGACCGCATCGAACGGTAGCTTGGCCTGCACCGCGGCATTGGTTGTCATGCTGGACGACACGGCGGCCAGCGTGTACCCGTCCGGGGCGGACCTGGCGACGATGCCGGTGCCGGTATTGCCACTGGCGCCGGGGCGGTTGTCGACGACGACGGCTTGCTTGAGCTCCTCGCCGATCCCCTTGGCGACGATGCGCGCGAAGATGTCGTTGGAGCCGCCCGGCGGATAGGGCACGACGATGGTAATGGGCTTGCCTGGATACCCATCCCGCGCGAAGACCGCGCCGGACACCAGGCAGGCAATCAGCGTGGCGGCGAACGCCACGCTACGGGAAACGGATGCGGATGCTGATTTCAAGATGCCTCCATCTGTGTCCTTGCTTGTCCCACGCGGGGCAGCCTGATCCCGGCTGTGTCAGGCGGGCGGAAATCCAAGGTTCTGGACAATATATTCAATAGTAGATATTTTGTCCAGACGATGAAAGCGACTTTGCAGCGGCATGAAGCGCTGCCCGAGCAACTGAGACGGTAAGGCGACGCCGGCGAGAGAACGCACAACGGCACTGTCAGCTTCTTGGGTAGCGAGGCGAAACAGTGGCAGGCCGGACCTGCCGCCCACTGGGGCGGCCGATCGCATGCGTGTGACGACCGCGCGACCCGGTCAGATCAGCCCTTGAGCTGGTCCCGGATCGGCAGCGTGCGGATGCGCGTGCCGGTAGCGGCGAAGATTGCGTTGCACAGCGCCGGCGCGATGGTCGGCGTCGCCGGCTCGCCGACCCCGCCGAGCGGCACGTCGAATCGGCTCGGCAGCAGGTGCACATGGATCTCCCGCGGTGCGGCCGGCGCGCGCAACACCTCGTACTGGTGGAAATTGTCCTGCTGGGGCCGCCCGCTCCTGAAGGTGATCTCGCCGCTGGTGGCCAGGCTGAGGCCCATGATGCAAGCGCCTTCGACCTGCGAGCGGATGCGATCCGGGTTCACCTGGGGACCGCAATCGACCGCAACGTCGATGCGCGGCACGCTGATGCTGCCGTCCTGGCCAACCACCACTTCCACTACCGCGGCCACGTAGGTCACGAAGCTGTAGCAGACCGCCAGGCCCAGGCCGCGGCCCGACGGCAGCTTGCGGCCCCAGCCCGCTTCACGCGTCGCCACTTCGATGGTCTTGCGCAGCCTGCCCGTATCCAGCGGGTACTGCTGCGGCGACTCGCCGTAGTTCCAGGTGTCGCCCATCTGGCCAGGGTCGATGCGGCGATCCCGGCCCAGCAGCGCCAGCAGGTAATCGCGATGATCCTGGCCCGCCGCCGCAGCCAGTTCAGCGGCAAATGACTGCACGGCGAAAGCGTGTGGAATATTGGACACGGAGCGGAACCAGCCGATGCGGGTATGCGCCTCCACCTCGGGATTCTCCACCCGGAGGTTGGGGATGTCGAAGGGCACATTGATCGCGGACATGCCCAGCTCCACCGCCGATTCCGACCTGGCGCCGGCGGTGAAGGTGGAGCTGATCGATGACGCCGCGGTCCGGTGCAGCCACGCGAGCGCCTTGCCGTCCGGGGCCAGCATGGCTTCCAGGTGCTCCACCGAGACGGTGTGGAAGTAGTCGTGGTGGAGATCGTCGTCCCGCGTCCAGGTCACCTTGACCGGCTTGCCGCCCATTGCCTTGGACAACAGCGCGGCCTCCGCGACAAAATCGGGCTTGGATTTGCGGCCGAAGCCGCCGCCCAGCAGCGTCACGTGGACGGTCACGTTCTCAGGCTTGAGACCGAGAGCCTTGGCCACGGTCTCGCGCGTGGCCTGCGGCGCCTGCACCGGCGCCCACACCTCGCACGACCCGTTGCCCACCTTTGCGGTAGCCACCGGCGGTTCCATCGATGCGTGTGCGATATGCGGCAGGTAGTATTGCGCCGTGATCCGCTTGCCGCTGCCGGCCAGCGCCGCCATCGCGTCGCCCTGGTTTCTCACCACCCTGCCCGGCCGGTTGGCCGCCGCTTCCATGCTGGCCTTGAAAGCAGCCGAATCGTAGCCGGCGTTGGGGCCGTCATCCCACTGGATCTTCAGCGCTTCGCGGCCCTTGATGGCGGCCCAGGTATTGCTGGCAATCACCGCCACCCCGCCCAGCGGATTGAACAGGGCCGGCGCCGGGCTGCCTGCAAGCGGCACGACCTTGACCACGCCCGGCACCTTTTCGGCCTGCGCCGCGTCGAAGCTGGCCACCTTGCCGCCAAAGACAGGAGGACGGGCAATCACGGCGTACAGCATGCCGTCCATGCGCACGTCGATGCCATACTGCGCGCGGCCAGTGGCGATATTGCGGCCATCGATATTGCGCGTGCTGTCCTTGCCGATATAGCGGAAGGCGGCGGGATCCTTGAGCCGGAGACTCGCGGCCGGGGGCACGGACAGGCGGGCCGCGTCGCGCGCCAGCGCACCGTAGCCAAGCTTCCTGCCGCTCGCGGCATGCACCACCTCATGGTTGCGCGCCTGCACTTCGCTCACCGGCACGCCCCAGCGCGCGGCGGCGGCGGCTTCCAGCATCTGCCGCGCACTGGCGCCGACGCGCCGCATCGGCTCGAAAAAATGCCGGATGCTGCGTGAGCCGTCGGTATTCTGGTTGCCATAGCGTGCTTCGTCGCCCAGGGCCTGCACCACCGCCACATGGGCCCAGTCGGCTTCCAGCTCGTCGGCCACCACCATCGGCAGGCTGGTGCGCACGCCCTGCCCCATCTCGGAGCGATGGCACACGACTGTGACGTGACCGTCCTCGCCGATCTGCACGAAGACCAGCGGATCGTCCACCGCGCCGCCGGGCATCGCGTCGCGGCCGTACTTCCTGGCCTCCTGCGCCAGCACGACGCCGTCCAGGCCGACCGTCAGAGCCAGTCCCGTCATCGCGCCCATGCCCTTGAGCCAGCGGCGCCGCCCGGTCGACTCCGGCGCGCCGGGGATAGCGTCCTGCGCCGTTGCCACGTCCATACCGAGGATCCCGCTCATTGGTGACTGTTTCATTTCGCGCCCCCCTTGCCTGCCACGTTCGACTTCGCCACATGCTGGATGGCAGCGCGGATGCGCGTGTAGGTGCCGCAGCGGCAGATATTGCCGCTCATGGCGCCGTCGATATCGGCTTCGCTGGGATGCGGGTTGGCCTTCAGCAGCGCCGTGGCGGACATCAGCTGGCCGGCCTGGCAGTAGCCACACTGGGCCACGCCGAACTGCTCCCACGCTGCCTGGAGCGCCTGCCCGACCTTGTCGGCCGCCAGGCCCTCGATGGTGGTCAGCTTCCTACCAGCCGCCGCGGAAACGGGCGTGACACAGGAACGAATCGGTTGGCCGTCCAGATGCATGGTGCAGGCACCGCACAGCGCCATGCCGCAACCGAACTTGGTGCCGGTCATTCCGAGGTGGTCGCGCACCGCCCACAGCAGCGGCGCATCGTCGGGCAAATCGATCTTCTGGGGCTTACCGTTGATGGTGATTGTTCTCATGTCTTCTTGCAGGGCGTGCCAGTGGGAACGGACGGCCTTTACAAGGCCGCACGCGGCGAATGCAACGGAGATTCTGGTGCGCGCACGGCGCACCCGGAATGAGAATTTTGGGAATTCACAATTCCAGGCGTCGGAATTCTTCTTTTCGCCCCGGAAGACGGCTGGCGCGGCAGCGATGCCGCGATGGCCATGCGCGCCGCCTACGCTCCGCCGGACGCTCTGCGCCCGCCGCCCTGTCCGCTACCGGGAAACAGGTCGGGATCGGTGAAATACGCGACCAGTGCATCGAACACCAGCCGCACGCGCTTGGGTACCGGCGCTCGCCGCGGACGGAATACGTAGAGGCCCCATGGCTGCGGCGTGTGTTTTTCCAGCACGCTGACAAGCTGGCCAGCGCGGAGGTACGCGCCTGCAAGGTAGTCCGGCAGCTGGCCATAACCGAGCCCGGACAGCACCGCGCCGAGCTCCGTTTGCGGGTCGTCGGTGAGGAACGCCGGGGTGCGGGGAATGAACTGCTCACCCTGCGCGAAGTACCAGGGCCAGGGTCGGCGGGTGCTGCCCGCCACCAGGCCGGTGGTGGGCAGCCCGTGGAGATCGGCGGGCAGCGCAGGCATGCCGGCGCGCGCCACCAGCTCTGGAGTCGCTACCACATGGAACGAAATCCGCCCGGTCATGCGGGCAACAAAGCGCTGGTCGCGAAACATGCCGAGACGCACGCCGATGTCGATTTCCTCGTCCACCACGTCGGCAACCTGGTCCGACAGCCGCAGGTCGAGCATCAGGCCCGGATGCTCGAGGGCAATCTGCCGCAGGGCCGGCAGCAGGTGCTCGCGGCCAAGCGTGTAAGGGGCCGTGATTCGCACGGCGCCGCTCAGCTCGGTCGCGGCGCGGGCCGCAGGCTGCGCGAACAGGCCATCAACATCGCTCAGTGCCTGGCGTGCGCGTTCGGCCAGCCGCTCGCCCGCGGCGGTGATTCGCACACTACGCGTATTGCGGTGAAACAGGGGCTCGCCCACCAGGTCTTCCAGCTCCTTCACCGCGCGCGTAATGGTCTGGGGCGAGGTGCTCAGGCGCGCTGCCGCCGCCTTGAAGGAAGGCGCTTCCGCGGTCACGCAGAAAATCCTGAGCATTTCGAGTCGATTCAGCATGCACCCTTGGCGATCCCGGCCGGCAACTTCGCGTCTCGGCTGGCGCGCATATTCCAAATAGTGGAGTATAAGTGCGGACGACGCGATGCTTCATCGGCGCGAGTTGGCACCCGGCGATGCGATAGCGGCGCAAGGATGTCGCGCCGCGGGCCAGTCAACCCGCTACATGCCGGCGCCTGAACTGCCAGGCTCGCACTGGATCGCGGCCAGTTTGACGTACAAGGTACTCCGCGAGATTCCCAGTGTCCGGGCGGCCATGGACATATTGCCGTGGGAATTCGCGATCGCCTCGAGTATCGCTTGTCTTTCCATTTCCTCAAGACGACCGCGCGGACCGGGCGTTGACGTCGAGGTGGATATGGAAACTGAGTCCTTTGGCGTCTGCGCGATGCCCGGGGGTAACAGGGAAGAATCGATGACGTGGCCTTCGCTGAGCGCGAACATCACCTCGAAGACATTGTGCAGTTCACGTATGTTGCCCGGCCAGCGATAGCGCAGCAGCGCCTGCAACACGGCGGGTTCAAGCTGCTTGGGCGCACAGTCATACTTGCGCGCCAGTTTGCCGTTGAGATGCGCAATGATTGTCTCGATATCGCCGGGCCGGTCGCGCAGCGGCGGTAGTAGCAGGCTGACGACGCAGAGGCGGTGGTACAGGTCTTCGCGAAAGCGCCCGGCTGCGATCTCCTTCTGCAGATCACGGTTAGTGGCTGCGATGACGCGCACCGCGACGCGCCGCTCGCGGGTATCGCCCAGGCGGACCACAACGCCGTCCTGCAGCACGCGCAACAAGTGGGGCTGCATGTCCAGCGGCATCTCGCCAACCTCGTCCAGGAACAACGTACCGCCGTCGGCCTGCTCGAACTTGCCCGGAAGGCCTCCACGGCGGGCGCCTGTAAAAGCGCCGTCGGTATAGCCGAAGAGTTCGCTGGCCAGCAGCTCACGGGTAAAAGCGCCGCAGTTGACGGCAACGAAAGGACCGTCGGGGCGGTTACCCGCCCGATGAAGCGCCCGCGCAAAGAGTTCCTTCCCGGCTCCGGTCTCGCCAAGCAGCAGTACCGGCAGATCGAGAGGTGCGATACGGCGCGCGCGCGCCTTGGTCGCCACCAGCACCTCGCTTGCCCCGATGATCTCGCCAAACGCATCGTTGGCTGCCATCGATGCCATAGCCGTGGGCAACGATATCGCGCTCCGATGCTGGCGCGCCTCGAGTGGGATCACCAGCATCGTACCCAGCATACCGTCATGGTCCTTCACCGGGTGCAGCCATTCGGGGCGCAGCCATTGCGGCCGTTGGCAGCTCCGGTCGATTTCGGGCAGTGCCAGGTCGAGTCCTGGCACCTGGCCGCCAACTTCCAGGGGCAGCCGTACGTCATAGCTCTCCCGCGCCGCCTGCGCATTGCCGTTGGTACGGACAACGCGCCCGCGGCTGTCGATGAGCACCACGTAGTCGCTGGCGTAACGGATGAAATGATCGATCGATCGGGTCAGCAGCCGCTCGTGCATGGCAACGCCGCGGCGGGCCAGTTCGCCCTCGATCTGCCTGGCGGCCGCCACCACAAGGCCCAGGGTGTGGCCATGGAACGTTTCCTTGACGCCAGAGACATCCACCACGCCCAGCAGGGTGCCGCCAAATGGGTCGAGAATCGGCGCCGCAGCGCAGGTCCAGCTCTTGACGTCCACACAGAAATGCTCGTTGGCATGGATCTGAACTGCAGCGGCGGTGGCGATCGCAGTGCCGATGGCATTGGTACCGATGACGTCCTCATTCCAGCAGCCACCGGTGGCCAGGTTGATCCGCTCGCCAACGCCGCGGGCCCGGGTCTCACCGCTGAGTTGCAGAATGGTGCCGCCCGGATCGCAGAGCATGATGAGGGTACCGCATTCCCGCAGGATCTCACCCAGGCCCTCGAGTGCCGGCCTGGCGGCATCGCACAGGTCCCGGCTCTGGCGCTGCAACTGGCGCACGTGCTCGGCGCCAGCCCCCGGTGCGGAGTGCTTGGCAGGATCAACGGCCTCGGACCGACACCGCTGCCACGATGCGAGGACGACGCTTCGCACCCCTTTGACTTCCACGGGTTGGTCCTGCAGAAAACGCTCCCAGGCCGACGCCACGACCAGTTCGTCGCGGATGCGGGGGATCAGAGCGCCGTATTGTAAAGGGGGCATGGACGATCACTATCAGTTGACTGCAGTAACCGTATGCCCGCGTTATTCCCAAGTCAACAACCTCTTTGAAATCAACAGTTTGTGCTTTGCAGCAAATCAATTGGAAGGTGTCCGGTTTCCGGCCATCGCCGCCTCAGGTGTCCGGAAACCGGACAATGGCAACCATGCCCGCGCCAAGCGCGGTTGCGTTAGCCGTAGCCGCCACGAAGGTACCGGCCGTACGATCGGTGGCCGATGTGCCGGAAGCCATGCATGACGCACGAGCACGGTTCAGGAAGAAGATTGCGTTGAATTCACGAACGTCCCGCATTCGAATCCGAGGCGGGAATCGGCTCGCACCACCGGCACGCTCCGCGAGTCCGCGAGCCGCCTGATGGCGTCGCGGCACGCAGCGAGCACATCACTTGCCCAGGACTTCCAGAGGTCGATCTGATCGCTGCGGCTCTCGCCATACAAGCACCACATACAGAAGTGCTCACAATTATTGGAAATCAGGCGATAGCGATCCTCGCCGAGCCGGGAGTAGGCGCGCCGGACGGCTTCCACACCAGCGAACCTGGCACCGGGGCTTTGCCGGACCCGCACCGGACGCCCGTTCGCGAATTCCTCGAGCGTGACCTCGTGCACCGGGGCCGGACGCAGTGACCGCGACAGACCCGCGTAATGCACGACCTTGCCGGCGCCCGCATAGACGCCATGATGCGTGTACCCGAATCGATCGGTGACGAGATGGGCGCCGGGCGCCAGGTCCGTGTCGGCAAGCGCTTCGACCGTCAGGCGCCTTGTCGTCGTTGAATTCCTCATTTGCTTCACCACGTTTCGCTGCCATTCGCAGGAAACCAGCGCACAGGGCGTGCCAGCGCTGCAGGCGATCTCCGTGGCCGAGCACCGGAAAGTCAGAGACCATCGCGGCAGCCACAGGCAAGCGCCCATTCCCACGCCCGGCGCCATTCGCGCAGGGCAACAGCGCATACCCCGGCCGCTAAAACCTGGGCTCGCCGCAAGACAACCGCATCGAATCGTTGAGCAGAAGGTGTCCGGTTCCCGGACACCTCTGTGCAGGGGCGTCGTGAATCCGGACAGCGACAGCAGGCACCCCCGCTACTACAGAAGTGGCACGGGAATGCCCGCAACGCATTGATTTCCATCGCGTATCGGCGCTGCGCGCCTGTGCCAGCCAGGGCTTGGCACAGGCCTTGCCATGGATGGGTCGTGGGGAACTCCCACCATGACGACACCAACGACAGGAGGCAGTATGCAATCGCAGTCCACCGTACAGGTGATGGGCATCGATGCTGGCGGCACGATGACCGACACATTCTTTGTGCGCTCCGATGGCCGCTTCGTGGTCGGCAAGGCGCAGAGCAATCCCGGCGACGAATCCCTTGCCATCTTCAACTCTTCCGAAGACGCCCTTGGCCACTGGGACCGGACCGTGGACGATGTCTATCCGGAGCTGGTGACTTGCGTCTACTCCGGGACGGCCATGCTCAATCGCATTCTCATGCGCAAGGGCCTCGACGTTGGCCTCATCTGCAACCGCGGCTTCGAGCAGATCCATTCGATGGGCCGCGCCCTGCAGAGCTATCTCGGCTATGCCCTGGAGGACCGGATTCACCTGAACACGCACCGCTACGACGAGCCGCTGGTGCCCGTCTCGCGCACGCGCGGCGTCACCGAACGTACCGACGTGCAGGGGAAGGTGGTCATCCCCCTGCGTGAAGACGAGGTCCGCCAGGCTACCCGGGAACTGGTGGAGGCCGGCTCGCAAGCCATCGTCATTTGCCTGCTGCAATCCCACAAGAACGAATCGAGCGAGCAGCGCGCCCGTGATGCGGTAAGGGACGAGCTGAAAAAGCTGAAGGTGGATATCCCCGTCTTCGCCTCGGTGGACTATTACCCGTCGCGCAAGGAAAGCCACCGCATGAATACCACCATCCTTGAGGCCTATGGCGCCGAACCCTCGCGCCAGACCTTGAAGAAGGTGAGCGACCGGTTCAAGAAGCACGGCGCCAGGTTCGACCTGCGGGTGATGGCCACGCACGGCGGCACCATCAGCTGGAAGGCCAAGGAACTCGCACGCACCATCGTCTCCGGCCCCATCGGCGGCGTCATCGGCTCCAGGCTGCTGGGCGAATACCTGGGCGACGAGAACATCGCCTGCTCCGACATCGGCGGCACCAGCTTCGACGTGGCCCTGATCACCAAGGGCAATTTCGCCATCAAGTCCGACCCCGACATGGCCCGGCTGGTGCTTTCCCTGCCCCTGGTGGCGATGGACTCGGTCGGCGCCGGCGCCGGCAGCTTCGTGCGCCTGGACCCCTACAGCAAGTCGATCAAGCTCGGCCCCGACAGCGCCGGCTACCGCGTCGGCACCTGCTGGCCGGAAAGCGGACTCGACACGGTGTCGGTCTCCGACTGCCACGTCGTGCTCGGCTACCTGAACCCGGAGAACTTCCTGGGCGGTGCCATCAAGCTCGACGTGCAGCGCGCCCGCGACCACATCAAGGCGCAGATCGCCGACCCGCTCGGCCTGTCGGTCGAGGATGCCGCCGCCGGCGTCATCGAGCTGCTCGATCTCACCCTCTCCGAGTACCTGCGCGCCAACATCAGTGCCAAGGGCTACAACCCGGCGGAATTCACCTGCTTCTCCTACGGCGGCGCCGGCCCGGTGCACACCTACGGCTACACCGGGGGCGTCGGCTTCAAGGATGTCGTCGTGCCGGCCTGGGCGGCCGGCTTCTCGGCCTTCGGCTGCGCCTGCGCGGACTTCGAATACCGCTACGACAAGTCCGTGGACCTTGGTGTTGCCCAGCACGCCCCCGACGCCGACAAGGAAGCCGCCTGCAAGAGCCTGCAGGAAGCCTGGTCTGAACTGGCGGTCAAGGTCATCGACGAATTCGTCCTCAACGGCTACAAGCCCGAGGATGTGCTGCTGATCCCCGGCTACAAGATGCAGTACATGGGCCAGTTGAATGACCTCGAAATCGTCTCGCCGGTGACCAGCGCCGCCACCGCCGCCGACTGGGACCAGATCGTCGAGGCCTTCGAGAACACCTACGGCCGCGTCTACGCGAGCTCCGCCCGCTCGCCGGAACTGGGCTTCTCGATCACCGGCGCCATCCTGCGCGGCACCGTCGTGACCCAGAAGCCGGTGCTGCCGGAAGACCCGGATGCCGGCCCGACGCCGCCCAAAACGGCCTATCTCGGAACCCGTCCCTTCTACCGCCACAAGAAGTGGGTGGATGCCGCGCTCTGGAAGATGGAAGCCCTGAAGGCCGGCAACCACATCGTGGGTCCCGCCATCATCGAATCCGACGCCACGACCTTCGTCGTGCCCGACGGCTTCGAAACCACGATCGACAAGCACCGCCTGTTCCATCTCAAGGAAGTGAAGTAAGGAGACCCGCCATGAATATGATGAGCAATAAAGAAGTCGGCTTCGCCGACCTGCTGCAGAACGGACAGACGCTCAAGCAGCACCGCGACGGCATCATCGAGCGCACCAAGGCCACCGGCCACTACAACGGCCTCGACAAGCTGGAATTCCGTGACAGCGACCCGATCGGCTATGAGAAGCTGTTCTCCAAGCTGCGCGGCGGCCTGGTGCATGCCCGCGAGACTGCCAAGAAGATCGCCGCCAGCCCCATCGTCGAGCAGGAAGGCGAACTCTGCTTCACCCTCTACAACGCCGCCGGCGACTGCGTCCTGACTTCGACCGGGATCATCATCCACGTCGGCACCATGGGCGCGGCGATCAAGTACATGATCGAGAACAACTGGGAAGCCAACCCCTGCATCAACCCCGGCGACATGTTCACGACCAATGACTGCGCCATCGGCAACGTCCACCCCTGCGACATCGCCACCATCGTCCCGATCTTCTGGAAGGGCCGGCTGATCGGCTGGGTCGGCGGCGTCACGCATGTCATCGACACCGGCTCGGTGACCCCGGGCTCGATGTCCACCGGCCAGACCCAGCGCTTCGGCGACGGCTACATGATCACCTGCCGCAAGACCGGCGTGAACGACGAGCCGCTGCGCGACTGGCTGCACGAGTCCCAGCGCTCAGTGCGCACGCCCAAGTACTGGATCCTCGACGAAAAGACCCGCATCGCCGGCTGCCACATGATCCGCGAACTGGTGGAGGAGGTGATTCGTGCCGACGGCATCGAGGCTTACGAGAAATTCACCTACGAGGTCATCGAAGAAGGCCGCCGCGGACTGCAGAGCCGCATCAAGGCCATGACCCTGCCGGGCAAGTACCGCAAGGTCTCCTTTGTCGACGTGCCCTACAAGCATGAGGACGTGCAGGTCTCCAACGCCTTCGCCAAGCTCGACTCCATCATGCACTCGCCGGTGGAGATGACCATCAAGCCGGACGGTAAGTGGCGCCTCGACTTCGAAGGCGCGAGCCGCTGGGGCTGGCACACCTTCAATGCCCACCAGGTGGCATTCACTTCCGGAATCTGGGTGATGATGTGCCAGACCCTGGTGCCCACCCAGCGCATCAACGACGGTGCCTACTTCGCCACCGAGTTCCGCCTGCCAAAGGGCACCTGGTGCAACCCGGATGACCGCCGCACCGGCCACGCCTACGCCTGGCACTTCCTGGTCTCGGGCTGGGCGGCCCTGTGGCGCGGTCTCTCCCAGTCCTATTTCAGCCGCGGCTATCTGGAAGAGGTCAACGCCGGCAACGCCAACACCTCCAACTGGCTGCAAGGCGGCGGCATCAATCAGGATGGCGAGATCCACGCGGTCAACAGCTTCGAGGCCAGCTCCTGCGGCACTGGCGCCTGCGCGGTCAAGGACGGCCTCAACCACGCCGCCGCCATCTGGAACCCGGAAGGCGACATGGGTGATATCGAGATCTGGGAGATGGCCGAGCCACTGCTCTACCTTGGCCGCAACGTCAAGGCCAACTCCGGCGGGTATGGCAAGTACCGCGGCGGTTGCGGCTTCGAGACGCTGCGCATGGTCTGGAACGCCCAGGACTGGACCATGTTCTTCATGGGCAACGGGTTCATGAACAGCGATTGGGGCATGATGGGCGGCTATCCCTCGGCCACTGGCTATCGCTTTGAGGCACACAAGACCGGGCTGGACAAGCGCATCGCCATCGGCGATTCCTTGCCTCTGGGCGGCGACATCGATCCGGGCAACCCGGACTACGAGCGCCACATCGATGCCACCGCCGTGGTCAAGCGTGACAAGCAGTGCATCACCACCGAAGACTGCTACGCCAACCACGACCTGTACCTCAACTACCTGCGCGGGGGCCCGGGCTTTGGAGACCCGATCGACCGGGATCCGAAGGCCATCGAAGCGGACCTCAACCAGAAGTTCCTGCTGCCGGAATATGCGCAGAAGGTCTATGGCGCCGTCTTCACCCAGGACGCCAAGGGCGTGTTCACGGTAGATGCAGGCAAAACCCAGGCCCGCCGTGCCGAGATCCGCAAGGAACGCCTGGCCCGGTCCCTGCCAACCCGCGAATGGATGAAGGAGGAGCGCGAGCGCATCCTCAACAAGCACGCATCCGTCCAGGTGCAACACATGTTCGCCACCAGCTTCGCCCTGTCGGAGAAGTTCACGCGAGAGTTCAAGGCCTTCTGGAACCTCCCCGCCGACTGGCAGTTGCTGGAGGAAGAACTGGGGGTGCCGTCCTACGGCGCCAAGCACCGGATGGACCTCTCCCTGCTGCCCGACGTCACCACCGTCGTCCAGGTCGAAGAGTAATCACCGAATCAAGGAGCTGAACAATGTCTGCCTACACCAATGAACAGGTTGCCCACCTCGTCGAAGGCTCCCTGGACTGGGAAACCACCTTCCGCATGCTCTCGATGCCCAAGGATGACAGCCGGTTCGAGCAGTACCTGGCTGCCCTGCAGGCCAAGGTGAGCTTCCCGGACCGCATCGTGCTTCCGCTCGGCCCGCATATGCATATCGTGCAATCGGCCAGGACCAAGGCGTGGGTGATCAAGTGCGACTGCGGCCACGAGTTCTGCGACTACCGCGAGAACTGGAAACTGCATGCCTCGATCTACGTGCGCGACACCGAGGAGGCAATGACCGAGGTCTATCCCAGGCTCATGGCCCCCGACACCCAGTGGCAGGTATATCGCGAGTACTACTGCCCGGCGTGCGGCACCATGCATGACGTCGAGGCACCCACCCCGTGGTATCCGGTGATCCACGACTTCGAGCCGGATATCGAGGCGTTCTATAAGGAATGGGTGCACCTGTCGGTTCCGGAGCGCGCCCCGGACTGATCGCAGCGTGAAGAGCGGGGGCAGGCACTGCCTGCCCCCGCTGCAGACAACGGCGAAAACGGGAGGCAGGAACGTCGCCGAGACTTACAACTCTGTCATCAAGCAGCAATGCATCGGTTGGCATCGGATACCTAGACTGCTTTGCACGGCGCGACGATCCGCGCGCCGCACGAATCAACCGGAGAATGTCATGATGCCTACCCGCCGAATCCTCATTGCTGCCCTGCTGCTCACGGTACTGGGATCCGCCGCGCCCTTTGCCTCAGCGGCTGTCGATCCCTCCAACGAGCCCAACGGGGCGATCGCCGACCAGGTCCACCGCCCACGCGATCCCTTCACGGACGGCGCCAACAACGGCGCGCGCGATCCTTACCTCGATGGCGCCCACCTGCCTGCGCAAGCCTGACTCATTGGCCCGGGCCCGCGCGGCCCGGAAAGATCAGCCGGAAGCAGGTCACCTGCCCCGGTATCGATTCCGCCTGCGCGGTGCCATGGTGCAGATCCATGATGGTCTTGACGATGGCGAGCCCGATGCCTGACGACTCGCCGGAGTTGGCCCGCGCCGGGTCCGCACGGAAAAAGCGGTCGAACAGCTTCGGCAGATCCTCTGCTGCAATGCCAGGGCCCGGGTTCGACACCTCGATCCGCACCTGCGCGCCCGCCTCGCGCGCCCACAGGCGCACTTGTGTGCCGGTGGGCGCGTACCGGACCGCATTGGAGATCAGGTTGCCCACGGCGCGGCGCAGCAGCGTGGGATCCGCATGGACCTGGCCCTGCGCATCGACGAGAATGGTGATCCCGCGGGCGTCCGCCAACAGCTCGAAGTAGTCCGCCTGCCGCTCGAGTTCGGTGGCGAGGTCCAGCTCGGCGTAGCGCACCGCCACGCGCGCGTTGTCGGCCCGGGCCAGGAACAGCATGTTCTCGATCATCCGCCCAAGGCGTTCGTATTCTTCCACGTTTGACACCAGCAGCGCCTGGTATTCCTCGACCGACCGGTCGCTGGCAAGTGCCACCTGCGTTTGTCCGAGCAGGTTGTTGATCGGCGTGCGGAAGTCGTGCGCCAGGTCGGCGGAGAACTGTGACAAGCGCTCGTAGCGCTCGCGCAGCCGCTCAATCATGTGCTGCAACGCCAGCGCCAGCTCATTGAGTTCCGCGGGAAGCTGCGACGGATCGACGGGCAGCGCCCCGCTGGTGAACGTCACGGCCCGCGTGCCGGCGGCTATGCGACGCAATGGCGCCATGCCGGCGCGCAGCGCGGCATAGCCAAGCACGCCTGCGGCCAGGGCTCCAAGGCACGTCGCCAAGACCAGCTTCCAACGATAGGCGCGCAACAGTGCCATGCGCGATGCAGCAACCTGGTAGACCGTGACTTGTACCGGCAACGGCTGCGCGCCGGCGTGCGCGAGCATCGAGATGCCGTGCACCGGCAGTCCGTCGGCGCCGCTCCATGCGCGGATCGATGCCGGCCCGATCGGCGCTCCCGGCGGCAGCGCCGGGGCTTCGGGCGGCACGCCCGGCTCTGCTCCCGTCGCCACCAGCGGCGTGCCGTCGGGCGCGCTGGCGAGCAAGCCATACTCGGCGTTGCCGGCGACCACGCCGCCAAGCTCGCGCCATCGCTCGGCGTTGCTCGCTCCCGTCTCGGCGAGTTCGGCGCGGGCGCGGGCGGCCTTGCGCAGAAGCTCCGCGTCGTCCCGCTCGATGATCTGCGCGGCCAGCGCGTGATAGAGGTATAGCCCGACCCCGGCAAAGGCGCCCCCCGCAATCAGCGCAAAGGCGAGCGCGAGCCGCGCGGTGAGCGAGCCGGCAGACTTCACGGCTGGCGCGCTTCGAGGACGTAGCCGATGCCGCGCACGCTGTGGATCAGCTTCGGCGCGAAATGGTCATCCATCTTGGCGCGCAGCCGCCGGACCGCAACATCGACCACGTTGGTGTCGCTGTCGAAGTTCATGTCCCACACGTGCGATGCAATCTGGGTACGGCTCAGGACCTCGCCATGGCGCCGCGCAAGAAAATGCAGCAGCGCGAATTCACGCGGCGTCAGGTCGATGCGCTGCCCGCCACGGGTAACGCGGTGGCGAATCAGGTCTACCTCCAGGTCTGCGATCTCGATCCGGTCGGCTTCGCGCGAGGGCCCTCGCCGCAGCAAGGTGCGCACGCGTGCCAGCAACTCCACGAACGCGAACGGCTTGGCCAGGTAGTCGTCGCCGCCAAGCTCCAGGCCGCGCACCCGGTCCTCCAGGTCGTCGCGGGCGGTGAGGAACAATACCGGCGTGTCCTTGTGCTCGCGCAACTGCCTGAGCAGGTCCCAGCCGTTCATCCCGGGGAGCATGACGTCGAGGATGATCAGGTCATAGGCATGCTCCATGGCCTGATGCAGCCCATCGGCGCCCGTCACCGCGACATCCACCACGAAGGCCGATTCCGTCAGGCCTTTGCGCAGGTACGCCGCCGTCTTGGGCTCGTCTTCCACCACCAGGATCTTCATTGCCTTGCGCCCCCCTGTCGCCGCTGTCTGGATTGCATGCAGCGATCATATGCCCGGCGCACCCTGCGCGGAATGACAAGACTGTAATCGTTCCGACCGCGTTTGATGCCCTGCCGCATTTTAAAGACAGTGGATTGTGATGCTCGCGCTGCGGCATCCCGCCGCCATTCCTTCACAGTTTCGCGCGCCGTCTGCCGGCCTTCTATAAAGTGAACGTTAGATCTCACGCATTCCATTTCGACGCCGAGGCCCTCGCCTACTCGACCGAATTTTGCATCGACGGACTGCCCGCGGATGTTGGCCAGGCGTCTAATCTGTAGAAGGTGCGCCGGGGCAAGTGAGGTTGTATGCGCTGCTCGAACTGCGGATTCGAGAAC
Source organism: Cupriavidus lacunae (assembly GCF_003353055.1). Lineage (GTDB taxonomy): Bacteria > Pseudomonadota > Gammaproteobacteria > Burkholderiales > Burkholderiaceae > Cupriavidus > Cupriavidus lacunae. The sequence continues at coordinate 28,517 of NZ_QKWJ01000034.1, read as the reverse complement.
TCTGCCGGGGCCAAATTCTGCGAGGAGTGCGGGGCCGGGCTGGCACGCGTGTGCCCGCGCTGCGGCCACGAGTCGGGGCCGGCCGCCAAATTCTGCAGTGAATGTGGTGCACCCCTGGGCGCCTGGCCGCAAGCGTCGCCCGCGCCCCCGATTCAGTACACCCCTCCCTATCTGGCCGAGCGCATCCTGGCCGAGCAGGCCGCCCTGGAAGCGCGCGGCGGCGACACGTCCGGCGCCGGCGAACGCAAGACCATCACCGTCCTGTTCGCCGACATGGCCGGCTCGACCGCGTTGATCCACGACCTCGACCCGGAAGCAGTCGACCGCCTGATCGCCCCCGTCGTCGCCCTGATGATGGAGGCCGTGCACCACTACGAGGGCTACGTGGCAAAGTCGCTGGGCGACGGGATCCTGGCCCTGTTCGGCGCCCCCATCGCCCATGAGGACCATCCTCAGCGGGCGCTGTATGCGGCGCTCCGCATGCAGGAAGCCATCCGACGCCACAGTGACCGGATACGCCTGGAGCAAGGCATCCCGCTGCAGATCCGGGTGGGCGTCCACACGGGTGAGGTGGTGGTGCGCTGGATCCGCAAGGACGACCTGCACACGGACTATGAACCGGTTGGGCACACGACCCACATCGCCTCCCGCATGGAGACGATTGCCGCGCCCTCGTCCATCCTGGTGAGCGCGTCAACCCATAAGCTGGCCGAGGGGTATTTCGAGTTCAAGACCCTGGGCGACACCCAGGTCAAAGGCATCCCCGAGCCGCTCACCGTCTATGAGCTGCTTGGCCTGGGGCCATTGCGCACGCGCCTGCAAGTGGCGGAGCGTCGTGGCCTGGCCCGGTTTGTGGGCCGCCAGACCGAACTGGAGCAACTGCACCGGGCGCTGGACCAGGCCACGGCGGGACACGGGCAGATCGTCGGGGTGTTGGGGGAAGCCGGGGTCGGGAAATCGCGGCTGTTCCATGAATTCAAAGGACGCTCGCAGCGAGGCTGTCTGGTGCTCGAAGCCTTTTCGATTTCGCACGGCAAGTCCTTTGCCTATTTGCCCCTGATTGACCTGTTGAAGAACTATTTCCAGATCACCGCCCAGGATGACGACCAACGGTGCCGGGAAAAGGTCATGGGCAAGGTGCTGGCGCTGGAGCGCAGTCTGGAAGACCTTTTGCCCTACCTGCTGTATTTGCTGGGCATCGGCGAGCCGGGTTCGGCGCTGCCGAACATGGACCCGCTCATCCGGCGGCAGCGCACGTTCGAGGCAATCATGCGCCTGCTGGTGCGCGAGAGCGTTAATCAGCCCATCGAGCTCCTGTTCGAGGACCTGCAATGGCTGGACAGCGACACGGAGGCCTTCCTGGCGTTCCTCGTCGACGCCGTGACAAGTGCCCGGATCCTCGTCCTCGTGAACTACCGCCCCGAGTATCAGCATGACCTGGGGCGCAAAAGCTACTATACCCAGCTGCGGCTCGATCCTCTGGGCCCCGCCGAAGCGCAGGACATGCTCAGCGTCCTGCTGGGGGTCGATCCCGGACTGACGCCCGTCAAGCAGCTCATCCTGGAGAAGACCGCGCGCAATCCCTTCTTCATGGAGGAGGTCGTCCAGACCCTGGCTGAGGAGAAAGCGCTGCTCGGCGAGCCCGGAGGTTACCGGATCGAGACGACGCCGACCGCGATTCGCATCCCGCCCACCGTGCAGGGCGTGCTCGCGGCTCGCATGGATCGGCTCCCCGGCGAGGAGAAGGGGCTGCTGCAGACCCTTGCCGTGATCGGCACGGAGTTTCCCTGGAGTCTGATACAGGCGGTCGTCGGGCGGCCTGAAGGCGATCTGCGCCGCCTGCTGTCCCGCCTGGAGGCCGGCGAGTTCATCTACGAGCGGCCCGCGTTCCCGGAGGTGGAATACACGTTCAAACATGCACTGACACAGGAGGTTGCCAGGAACTCGATGCTCACGGAACAGCGCGGCGTGCTGCATGAACGCACCGCGCAGGCCATCGAGGCGTTGTACCCTACCCGGCTCAAGGAGTACTGCAGCGAGCTGGCGCACCATTACAGCCAGAGCGGCAACGTCCCGAAAGCCTTGGAGTATCTGCACTGTGCGGGGCAACAGGCCTTCCAGCGTTCCGCCAATCTCGAAGCGATCCGGCACCTCGGCTCGGCGCTGGAACTGCTCATGCGCCTGCCCGACACGCCCGAACGCGCTGGGCAGGAGCTCGCACTGCAGCTTGCCATCGGTCCGGCCCTGATGGCAGCCCGGGGCTATGCCGCCCCGGCGGTGGAGGCGACCTACACTCGCGCACTGGCGCTGTGCGATCAGGTCGGGGAAGCTTCGCTACTGTTCCCGGCGCTGCTGGGACTGCGGACCTATTATCAGTTGCGGGCGGAGTACGCCACCGCACGCGAGCTGGGCGAGCGGCTGCTCCGCATAGCGCAGAACACGCGGGACCCGGCGTTGCTGGTGGAAGCCCATAGCGCACTGGGAGCGACCCTGTTCTTTCAAGGTGACCTCACCACTGCCCTTGCCCACCACGAGCAGGCGCTCGCGCTCTGCGGGCCCGGGCAGCGTCACACCCGTGCCTTTGTTTCCGGGGTGGATCCCGGCATACGTAGCCTGACCTTTGCGGCGTGGATCCTCTGGTATCAGGGCCATGCCGATCAGGCCGGCAAGCCGGGCCAGGAGGCGCTTGCCCTGGCCAGGAAGATGTCTCACCCATTCAGCCTGGTTCACTGCCTGGTCTTTACGGCAGAGCTTCATCAGTTCCGGCGTGACGCACAGCAGACCCGGGAGTTGGCCGAGGCTGCCATGGCGCTGTCAACCGAACAGGGGTTCCCTTTCTGGCTGGCGTGGGCACCCATCCTTCGCGGCTGGGCGCTGGCCGTGCAGGGGCACAGCGAGGAGGGAATCGCCCAGATCCGCCAGGGCCTTGCCGCCTACCGGGCCACGGGGGCTGAGCGGGAGCGCTCATATTTCCTGGCCCTGCTGGCCGAATGCTACGGGAATGCGGGGCAGGCGGACGCGGGGCTGAACGTGCTGGACGAGGCGTTGGCCATTGTCGACAGGACCGGGGAGCGCTTCTATGAAGCGGAACTGCGCAGGCTTCAAGGGGAGTTGATACTCCATGCGTCCGGCATGGGAAGCGACCCGTCCGCGAATGCCGGAGAAGCCGAGGCGTGTTTTCACAAGGCGATCGCAGTCGCCCGCCACCAGGGTGCAAAGTCGCTGGAATTGCGAGCAACGCTGAGTCTGGCCCGACTATGGCAACGACAGGGAAAGGCAGAAGCAGCCCGGCAGCACTTGGCGCAGATCTACGGCGCGTTCACGGAAGGCTTCGACACCACCGACTTGCCGCTGGCGAGAGCGCTGCTCGACGAACTGCCCTAAGGCCGCGCGGTCGGTCTGGCACTTCGTCATCCAGGCAATCAGAAGTGATTGCGGGGATTTCCACGATGGTGCTCGCGACTTCATCCAGCGGGATGGCAATCTCTCCTGCCGCGTGCACGGCAAAGCTGGGCTCCCCCCAGGCTGGCGCGTGATCGCCCATGTCACCCATATCCCCAATTGCCGCAGCCATGATGACCCGTCCCCGCTGCATCGTAACTGCTTTGTAATCGAACCGAAAGACGCTGCTTTCTATACTGCACCGGTTTTTTGGTGGTATTTAGTTTAATAAACAAGTAGGGGAAACAAAGTGGGAATTAAATCGGGCCTGACTTCGGCGGCTGTTCTGGCAATCTCGTCTGGTACATCGTTCGCGCAATCCAGCGTTACGCTTTATGGTGTGACGGATGTTGGCATCGAATACTGTCGAATGCACCCACCGCTAACGGCGGCAAAAACCTTGTGCGCATGTCATCCGGAAACTTGTCGACCTCACGATGGGGAATTCTCGGGGCGGAGGACCTGGGCGGCGGCCTGAAGGCAATCTTTCAACTCGAAAGTGGCATTGCCGTGGATTCGGGATCGAACAACGGCGGCAGCAGGCTATTCGACCGTGCCGCATTAGTCGGCCTCTCCAGCCAAAAATACGGAACATTGAGGCTCGGCCGACAAACCACTCCCATGTACGACTTGTCGGCGCTACTCGATCCGATGGCAATTTCCGTGCGCTACTCGCTGTACAGCAGCGACCCCATTGTCACGGGGCGCGCCGATAACGCGGTAAAGTACAACATCTCGTTCGGCGGCCTGACTGCGGCCGCGCTCTATAGCTTCGGCAGAACGGGCGCGGGAGAGGTGCCAGGTGATTTCCGGATCGACCGGAATATCGGAGGCTCGCTCTATTATCAAACTGGGGCACTTTCGGCCGGCTTGGTCTACGATGAATTCCAGGGCAGCACTATTGCGACACAGGATAAGAAAGATCGCCGGCTGCTACTCGGGGGCACGTACGAATTTGGCTCAATGAAGGCGTTCGCCGGATACCGCTGGCTGAACGGAAGCGCCAACGGAAACGTACGCTCAAACTTGTACTTTGCAGGCCTGCGCTATGCCGCGACCGGCGCGCTGTCGCTTACCGGAGCCGCATACTACACCGACACACGTCAGTCGAACGCTGATCCACTGATGCTTGTGGCGTCCGCCGACTATGCATTCTCAAAGCGCACTGATGCATACCTGACCCTCGGATACGTCAGGAACAAGGGCGGGTCGCAGCTTGGTTTGAACGGATTCAACGCAACCAGCGGTAGCCCCACGAGTGTCTGGCCAGGCTCGAATCAAACGGGTGCGGTGCTCGGTATCCGGCACAAATTTTGATGCACGAGTTATCGACACTCCTGTGACAGGCAGGGGTTTTACGGCCATCGCTATTCCGCGATGGCCTTTTTGAATGGCAGATTCGTTGTTGTTGGAATACTGAGGGGCTCCAATTTGACTACGGCAGCAGATCGTCCGGTCGAAAATGAGGTGCCCCGCCCGCGCGAACCACTTACGGAACGGTGCGGTTCAGCGGGACACCTCATCCGCGGCGTCAGAGGCACGTCATGCGCCGCTGTAGAACGAACTGCGTAGGTCATCCATCCCCGATTGCCCGGCGGCTGAGGGCGCTGCTGCCTGCAAATGGCCCTGTGCCTGCGGTTTCATGCCTGCCGAAGCAGCCTTGAGCGCGGCGGCATCCTGCGCTTGCACCTTGGCTTCGGCCGCCTGGATTTCTACGGGGTAGGTCGCGTCGTTGCCACGGCCCGGTGTGTAACCGGCCTGTTCCAGCCGGATCAGATCGGCGCGTACCTCGGCACGGGTAAGCGGTGCCTGCGCGCTTTGCGCAAAGGTCAATGCCGGGGCTGCGAAGGCGCAGGAAACCAGTACGGTTCGAACGATTGCTTTCATGATGCGGTACCTCTTTCAGTTGGAATGCCTCCGGTGGCACCGGAGTCGCGCTTTCATCGACATGATGAAAATGCTGTCTTCAGTATTGGCTCCGCCCGCTGACCGCAGACTGACCACTCCATTACCATCGCATTACGTTAGCTCTCACACGCCCAGGCGCTTACGATGCCCGGGGGCTCGCCCTCAGGCGCGCGCACGCCGGACCGCGCTGGCCGCCAGCAGCACCGTCAGTCCCACCGCGAACAGCGGCCCCGCGCTTGCAGCAGTGACGGCATGCTTTGCCCCCAGCTCCCACGAAGCCACCACCCAGGCCACCACGCTGAAGGCCAGCCAGCCGTCATCCACAAAGAGTCCCGTCACTTCCTCGACCACCTTCGCGATGCGGCGCCGAGGGGGCGGACGCGCGCCGGCGGCTGCATTCTGCCGCGCCGGGGACGCCCCGCGCAGTCGCATGCATAGATGAACCATCGCCAGCGCAACGACGAGGAAGACACCGATCAGAACCAGGATCGCCCAGTCTTCACCCGGCCACGACAGGCCGAGGCCCTCGCCTGCCCAAAAGGTGCCGAAAGCGGCGAGCATGACACCGACGCCGAACTTGAGCGAATTCTCCGGAACATTCGCCAGCGGTCGATGCAGGCACACGCCGAGCGCCACCACCACAAGCAATGCAAGGCCGGCACCGACGGACGCAGGCAGGATCAAGCGGCCGCTCGCGCCAATCGCGATGACGATGAACACCACCTCAATGCCTTCAAGCATCACGATCTTGAAGGCGGTCGCAAATGCCACCGCATCGATCGACCTGCCGGATGGCCCGGCTTGCCGGCGCAAGGATTCGGTTTGCGCGGTGAACGCCTGACCTTCATCGTGCATCGGCAAGATGCCTGCCGCCCGCAGCACCGCCTTGCGCAGCCAGCGCATGCCGAACAGCAGCAACAGCGTGCCAACGACCAACTGGGCCACCGGCAACGGAACCCTGGCCAGCGCAGGGCCGGCGACTGCCACCAATAGCATCAGGGTGGCCAGCGAAGCCGCCGTCCCCAGCAGCGCCGAGCGCCAGCCGCGGACGGCGCCGACCGCCAGCACGATGGTGAGTGCCTCCACAAACTCGACCAGCGAGGCCATGAAAGCTGCAAGCACGGAAGGTGCTGCCGAAGTCCATTCATGCATGTCCCACTCCAGTTCTCCAGGGTGAAAGGGTTCGCTCGCTGGTGTGCGCGGCGCTCTCCAGCGAAGCCATTCCAGACAGCAGGCCGCATCTCTGCGGTGGTGCCGCGCCGGGGCGAACTCCGGCCGGCGTCGTTCGCGTGCGACGGCATGGATTCTAGTCAGTGCGGGGGAGGTGCAACGCTGTCAATTTGATTACGGATTTGTCATTCGCCGCGTTCCCTGCACATTAACAACTGTTAATGAACCGCCAACCCAGCCTTCATCCGCGATCGCGCAGAGTGCAACCACCCGCTCTTCACGAACGACCGGGATGGAGCCATGTTGATGAATTCGCACAAAACACTTCGGCGCAGTGCCTGTCTGGCCATCACGCTGGCAGTCCTCGCGCTCGCGGGCTGCGGTCCCGCAAAGCCAGCGAGTCCAAAGTCGGCGACGCCGGAAGTCACGGTGGTCACGGTCAGGCGGACCAGCGTTCCGGTCTCGGTGGAACTCCCCGGCCGCACCTCCGCCTACCTCATTGCACAGGTCCGGGCCCGGGTTGACGGCATCGTGCAAAAGCGCAGCTTCCAGGAAGGCGCCGACGTCAAGGCGAACCAGACGCTGTACCGGATCGATCCGGCACAGTATCGCGCCGCCCTGGACAGCGCCTCGGCGGCACTGCAGAAGGCGGAAGCGAATCTCGCCACCACGACCGCGCAGGCGGAGCGCTACCAGACCCTCATTGCCGGCAACGCGATCAGCAAACAGGCTTACGACAACGCGGTCGCGGCCCGGAAGCAGGCCGCCGCCGATGTTGCCGCCAGCAAGGCTGCCGTCGAGCTGGCAAGGCTCAACCTGGGATATACCGATGTCGTCGCGCCGATTGCGGGCCGCAGCGGCATTTCGCAGGTCACCCAGGGCGCCTATGTGCAGGGCAGCGCGGCAACGCTGCTGACCACGATCCAGCAGATCGATCCGATCTACGTGGACCTCAACCAGGCAAGCGTCGCCGGCTTGCAGCTTCGGCGCGACGCCGCCAGCGGACAGGTAAAGCTGCACGGCCCGGACCAGGCCAGGGTGACGCTCACGCTGGAGGACGGAACGCGGTATCCGCTGACCGGCAAGCTTGAATTCAGCGGCATCACGGTCGATCCGGCCACCGGCTCGGTGACGGTGCGCGCGATCTTCCCGAATCCGGACAACGTCCTGCTCCCCGGCATGTTCGTGCGTGCCCGCCTCGAGCAGGGTGTGAATGACAACGCGTTCCTGGTGCCTGTCCCTGGCGTTGGCCATAACCCGCAGGGGCAGGCAACCGCGCTGGTGGTCGGCCCCGACAGCAAGGTCGTCCAACGCACGATCCAGGCACAAAGTACGCTCGGCGACAAATGGATTGTCACCGGTGGCCTGAGCGATGGCGAACGGATCGTCGTGGCCGGCGGCCAGAAAGTGCAACCCGGGATGCTGGTGCAGGCAGTCGAAGCGCAAGGTCAGGCGGCGCAGGTCGCGGCGAAAGCAGACACCCGCGGCGCGTCCGCGACGCGACAGACTCCTGTGCTTGCGCAGGCAACCTAAGGGCGGACCCAGACATGGCACGCTTCTTCATCGACCGCCCCATCTTCGCGATCGTCCTCTCCCTCCTCATCATGCTGGCGGGAGGACTGGCCATACAGTCCCTGCCGATCGAGCAGTTTCCGCCCGTGGCGCCGCCATCGGTGCAGATCAGCACCACCTATCCCGGGGCTTCCGCGACGACAGTTCAGAACACGGTGGTCCAGGTGATCGAACAGCAGATGAGCGGGATCGACAACCTGCTCTACATGTCATCGACCAGCGACGATACCGGCCAGTCGACCACGACGCTAACGTTTGCCAGCGGCACCGACCCCAACATCGCCCAGGTGCAGGTGCAGAACAAGCTGCAGCTCGCCGTCCCATTGCTGCCGGCTCAGGTCCAGCAGTCGGGGGTGCGCGTCACCAAATCGACCAACGCGTTTCTGATGGTGATCGGCTTTGTATCGGCTGACAACAGCATGAACAAGTTCGACATCGCCAACTACGTGGTCTCCAACGTCCAGGATCCGATCAGCCGGATCAATGGCGTCGGCAATATGAACGTGTTCGGTACGCAGTACGCGATGCGCATCTGGATCGACCCCAACAAGCTCAATAGCTACGCCCTCAGTCCCAATGACGTCACCGCGGCGCTACAAAGCCAGAACGTGCAGATTTCCGGCGGCCAACTCGGCGGAACGCCGGCCGTGCAGGGCCAGCAACTGAGCGCAACGATTACTGAGTCGACGCTGCTGCGCACCAGCGAGGATTTCGGCAATGTATTGCTCAAGGTGCTGCCCGACGGCTCGCAGGTAAGGCTGCGTGACGTCGCGCGCATCAATCTCGGTGCGGAGAGCTTCAATGTCGACAACAAGTACAGCGGCCAGCCCGCCTCCGGCATTGGCATCCAGCTGGCGCCGGGCGGCAACGCGCTGGTCACCGCCGCCGCGATACGCGCCCGCATCAAGGAGCTCGAACCGTATTTCCCGCACGGGCTGAAGGTGGTCTACCCGAACGACGTCACGCCCTTCGTCAAGATCTCGATCGAGGAAGTGATCAAGACCCTGCTGGAAGGCATCGTCCTGGTGTTCCTGGTGATGTACCTGTTCCTGCAGAGTTTGCGCGCCACACTGATTCCCTCGATCACGGTGCCGGTGGTCTTGCTGGGAACGTTCGGCGTGATGTCGGCGCTTGGCTTCACCATCAATACGCTCTCGATGTTCGGCCTGGTGCTGGCCATCGGCCTGCTGGTGGACGATGCCATCGTGGTGGTCGAAAACGTCGAGCGCGTGATGCACGAGGAAGGACTGTCCCCGCTTGAGGCGACCCGCAAGGCGATGGGACAGATCAGCAGCGCGCTGATCGGCGTGGCGATGGTGCTGTGCGCGGTGTTCGTTCCGGTGGCGTTCTCCAGCGGCACGGTCGGCGGGATCTACCGCCAGTTCTCGCTCACCATCGTTTCGTCGATGCTGCTGTCGGTGTTCGTTGCGCTCTCGCTCACGCCCGCCTTGTGCGCGCTGCTCCTGAAGCCACCGCGCGAGGACCATGGCGAGAAGAAGGGATTCTTCGGCTGGTTCAACCGCACCTTCGACAAGGGCCGGGACCAGTATGTGCACGGGGTACGGCACGTCGCGGTGCGCTCCGGACGCTGGCTGATCCTCTATGCGGCGATCGTCGTAGCCGTGGGCATCCTGTTTGTCAGGCTGCCGACGTCGTTCCTGCCGAACGAGGACCAGGGCTTCATGTTCGTGCAGGTCCAGACACCGCCGGGTGCCACGCAGGCGCGCACCGGCGCGGTACTCGACGAGGTCAGCAAGTACCTGCTGAAGGATGAGGCGGCGATGGTCGACGCCACCTTCATGGTAAACGGCTTCAACAATGCCGGCCGTGGCCAGAGCCAGGGCCAGTTGTTCGTCCGCTTCAAGGACTGGAGCCAGCGCAACAGTCCCGAGCTGTCCGCCAAGGCCCTTTCCGAGCGCATCATCAAGCGCTATGCCACCTACGAGGATGCCGTCGTCTTCCCCGTCAGCCCACCGCCGATCCGCGGCCTGGGCGTTGCTGCCGGCTTTGACTTCGAGCTAGAGGATCGCGGCGGACTCGGCCATGACGCGCTCGCCAGGGCGCGCGACCAGCTTCTCGCGCTGGCCAGGCAGGATCCGGACCTTGCACAGGTGCGCTACAACGGGCAACTGGACAACCCGACGTTCAAGGTCAATATCGATCGCGAGAAAGCCGCGGCGCTCGGCGTCAGCCTCAGCGACGTCGACCAGGCCTTCTCGACTGCCTGGGGCTCCCGCTATGTCAACAATTTCCTCGATACCGACGGACGCATCAAGAAGGTATATGTGCAGGCCGATGCGCCTTATCGCATGAATCCCGGCGACATCAACCTGATCTATGTACGCAACAGCGGCGGCACCATGGTGCCCTTCTCCACGTTCGCGACAACTGCATGGACCTACGGTCCGCCAGTCCTGCAGCGCTACAACGGCGTGGAAGCCATGGAGATCCAGGGCCAGGCCGCGCCGGGCAAGAGCTCCGGACAGGCAATGCTGGCGATGGAGCGGCTGGCGAAGCAGCTCCCCGCGGGTATCGGCTTCGAGTGGACGGGCACCTCGCTGGAGCAGCAGCAATCGAGCTCGCAGGCTCCCCTGCTGTATGGCTTGTCGATCCTGGTGGTATTCCTGAGCCTGGCCGCCCTTTATGAGAGCTGGTCGATCCCGGTCTCCGTCATCATGGTGGTGCCGCTCGGCATCCTGGGCGCACTTGGCGCGACGTCATTGATGGGCTTGTCCAACGATGTGTACTTCCAGGTCGGGCTGCTCACCACTATCGGCCTGTCGGCAAAGAACGCCATCCTTGTCGTCGAGTTCGCACGCGAGCGTCACGCCCAGGGCCTCACGGCGCTGCAGGCGGCCATTGAGGCAGCGCACATGCGCATGCGGCCGATCGTGATGACCTCGATGGCGTTCGTGCTTGGCGTGCTGCCGCTGGCGCTGGCAAGCGGAGCAGGCTCGGCCAGCCAGAACGCAATCGGCACCGGGGTGATCGGCGGGATGCTGACCGCCACCTTTGTGGCCACGTTCCTGATCCCGATGTTCTATGTCGTGGTCAGCAGCAAGCTTGGCAAGAAGAAGCCGGCCGAGCCGGCAGCACCCGCGATGGCCGCGGCTGGCCAAGGCACCGGAGAAAACTGACATGAAGCGATACAGATCTGCCGCCAGTGCACTGCTCGTGACCCTTGCCGCCGGCTGCTCGCTGCAGCCGGTCTACCAGCGACCGGCGGCGCCGGTGTCGGCCGCTTTCCCCGCCGGCGAGGCCTACAAGACCGATTCTGCCGGGACAGGCGGTGCAACACTGCCGGCCGCGGACATCGGCTGGCGCGACTTCCTGGCCGATCCCCGCCTACAGCGGCTGGTTGAGCTCGCACTGCGCAACAACCGGGATCTGCGCGTCGCGGTACTGAACGTCGAAAAAGTCCAGGCGCAATACCGCATCCAGCACGCGGCAATGTTCCCACAGGTGGACGCCGGCGCGAGCGCGTCGGCCACGGGCACCTCGACCAGCCGTTCTGGCACCGGCGCGAACACCACCCGCAACTATTCGGTGGGGGTTTCGGCGTCCTGGGAGATTGATTTCTTCGACCGCCTGCGCAGCCTCTCGGATGCGGCGTTCGAGCAGTACCTGGCAAGTGCCTACGCGCGCCAGGCGGCCGAGATCCTGCTGGTGTCCGAGATCGCGGACCAGTACCTGACCACGCTCGCTTACGATGAGCAGCTCGCGGTGACGCAGAGCACTCTGGAGACCGCGCAGGCAGCCTACAAGATCGTGAAGCTGCAGTTCGACACAGGCATTGCGTCCGAACTGGACCTGCGGCTGTCGGAGACCACCGTCGAGCAGGCACAGGCAAATTACGCCGCCCAGGTCCGCTTGCGCGCGCAGGCCGAAAATGCGCTGGTTCTGCTGGTCGGCCAGCCGCTGCCACCCGACCTGCCTGCCCCCGTCAGGCTCGGCGCCCAGCCTGTCCTTACCGATATTCCGGCAGGACTGCCATCGGATCTGCTGCAACGCCGCCCCGACATCCTGCAGGCCGAGGCGGCCCTGCGCTCGGAGAATGCGAACATCGGCGCCGCGCGTGCGGCATTCTTTCCGCGCATCTCGCTGACCGGCACTCTGGGCACGGCCAGCGCGGCACTCGGTGGCCTGTTTTCAGGCGGGTCCAGCGCATGGTCCTTCGTTCCCTCGCTGCTCATGCCGATCTTTACCGCTGGCGCGAACCAGGCCAACCTGGATGTTGCGACGGTCCAGAAGGACATCGGCATCGAGCAATACGAAAAGGCCGTCCAGACCGCGTTCCGCGAGGTTGCCGACGGGCTGGCGGCGCGCGGCACCTATGACAATCAGCTGGCGGCACAGCAGCGCTACACCGATACCCAGCAGCGCCGGCTGGAACTGGCCAACATGCTCTACACGAGCGGCACCGACAGCTACCTGAGCGTGCTGACCGCGCAGACCGACTTGTACAACGCGCAACTGGCACTGGTCACGACACGGCTGAACCGCCTGACCAGCCTTGTCGACCTGTATCGCTCGCTCGGCGGTGGCTGGATCCAGCGCACCGGCGATGCGCCGCGGCAGGCGGAAAGTGTCTCATAATCCCGGAATTGTCAGGATGGACGGCCAGATCGCCGGGAGGCTGGCAACCCGATCACGCTATGCCTAATATTTCACCAGGGCATGCCTGGAGACCTGCTTTTGCGCGGGCGAAGTCCCCCGCAATCACAATGGCGAAGCCGGACCTATCATGAAACTACTGATCGTCGAGGACAACGAGCGCGTCGCCCAATTCCTCAGGAAGGGATTGAGCGAAGCGGGACATACCGCAGATCACGCCGACAACGGCCGCGACGGCATGTTCCTCGCCGCGAGCGAGCCCTATGATGCGATCATCATGGATCGAATGCTGCCCGGCGGCATCGACGGCCTGGCGATCATCGAGGCGTTGCGCAGGACCGGAAGCAAGGTCCCCATCCTGATCCTGAGCGCCCTCGCCGATGTGGACGATCGCATCCGGGGTCTCAAGAGCGGCGGTGACGACTACCTGGTCAAGCCCTTCGCCTTCGGCGAACTGCTGGCGCGCCTCGACGCCCTGCTGCGGCGCTCGCAGGAGGGCCGGGCCGAGACCACGCTTACGCTGGGCGACCTCTCCATGGACCTGCTTTCCCATAAGGTCACGCGGGCGGGCAAGGCCGTCGCGCTCCAGCCGCGAGAATTCAAGCTGCTCGAATACCTGATGCGCCACGCCAACCAGGTCGTGACACGAACCATGCTGCTTGAAAACGTGTGGGACTACCATTTCGACCCGCAGACCAATGTCATCGACGTCCACGTAAGCAAGCTGCGCCAGAAGATCGACGACGGCAGCGGACGTCAGTTGCTGCGGACCATTCGCAACGCCGGCTACATGCTGACGGCAGATGATTAAGCGCCTGCGCTTTTCAGCACTGAATGTTGGGCTTGGCTATGTTGCCGTGAGCCTGGTCGTGCTTACCCTGTTTGCCACACCGCTCTTATACGCCTGGCACAACACCATCGAGCAGAGTCGCACCGAAAGGCTGCAGGCCGATGCGCGGAACATGGCAGATCTCTTTGCCAGGCACGGACCCGATGCGCTGGCCACGGCCATTGAATCCCGCGTCGGCGGGCAACTTGATGACGCCGAAATCACCATCCTCCTGTTCACCGATCCGGCACTGGCGAAGCTTGCCGGCAATTTGCCGGCATGGCCCCGCGAGGTTCCCGTATCGACCGGCATGCACGCAGCGTCAATCGACATAGGCAAGCGGGTGGTAAGAGCCGTACTGATCCACCAGGTACTTCCCGGGGGCTATCACCTGTTATTGGGGCGGGACGTCAGCCGCTTTGAACAGCTCGAGGCGCTGTTCATGTCCGCACTGGCGGGCGCGGCCGGCATGGTCCTGCTGCTCGGCGTAGCGGGCGGGCTACTGGTCCGTCGCACGCTGCTCTCGAAGGTGCACGACATCAACCAGGCGGCCGCCGCCATCATTCAGGGAAATCTCGCACACCGGTTGCCGGCTTACGGCGGCGAAAGCGAACTCAACACGCTCGTAGAGACCGAGAACCGCATGCTCGACCAGATCGAGCACCTGGTCGATGGCATCCGGAACGTGTCCAATTCGATCGCGCACGATCTGCGCACTCCGCTGGCGGAATTGCGTTCCCGCCTGGAAGAGTTGTCGGTGACCCGGCCTCGCCCGGAACAGACCTTTGCCGAGATCGACAGCGCCATCGCCGACGTAGATCGCGTCATGGGAATCTTCAACGCGCTGCTGCGCCTGGCGGAGATTGATTCCGGCACCCGTCGCTCCGGATTCGTCGAGGTCGATGCTGCCGCCGTGGCTGGCGAAGCCGCCGAATTCTATCAGCCTGTGGCGGAACTCCAGGGGGTCGCCTTGTCTTTCGCGTCGTCCGGGCCGCTCCCGCTCGCTGGCGATCCCCTGTTGCTGGCGCAGGCGGTCGGGAACCTGATCGACAACGCGCTCAAGTATGCCCAGCAGCGCGGGACGATCACCGTCGAGGCGTCGCGCCGCGCCGACGGGGCAGTCGTCATCTCCGTGTCGGATGATGGGCCGGGCATCCCCGATGGCGAGAAGCAAAAGGTTCTCGAACGCTTCTACCGCGGCGACGCAAGCCGCAGTACCCCGGGTGTGGGACTGGGGCTCAGCCTCGTGGCCGCCGTTGCAAGGCTGCATGGCGGCGCCCTCGAGCTGACCGACAATCACCCCGGGTTGCGGGCAACGCTGATCCTCTCTTCCCCAGGAGCGTGATGCGTCAACGAAACGGGGGCGGTGGCGGCTTGCGTTTGACGCAATGGTGCGGGTTTTGGAGTCACTTTTTGCGTGCGAAGGCCTCGTCCAAGGAGGTTTCGCTCAGCCCGCCACGTAGGCCGTTTTCACCGTCGTGTAGAACTCGGCCGCGTAGCTGCCTTGCTCGCGCGGCCCCAAGCTGGAGCCCTTGCGACCACCGAATGGCACGTGGTAGTCAACGCCCGCGGTGGGCACATTGACCATCACCATACCGGCCTGCGCGTTCCGCTTGAAGTGCTGCACGTGCTTGAGCGAGGTGGAACAGATGCCAGTGGCAAGGCCGAACTCGGTGTCGTTGGCAAGCTCGAGGGCATGCTCATAGTCTCTGGCCGGGATCACGGCAGCGACCGGTCCAAAGATCTCTTCGCGGCAGATGCGCATTTCGTTGCTGCAATCCCCAAAGATTGCCGGCGTCAGATAGTGTCCCGGCGTGGCGCGCGTCACCATCTCGCCGCCGCACACCAGGCGAGCACCTTCCTGCTGCCCGATGGCGAGATAGCGCAAGTCCTGCTCGAGCTGGTCGGCGCTGGCCACAGGGCCAATATCGGTGCCGGCGGTGAGTGCATGGTCGATCCTGAGCGCCACGGTGCGCTCCTGCATGCGCTTGATAAAGCGCGCGTAAATGCCTTCCTCCACGATGAGCCGGCTCGATGCCGTACAGCGCTGGCCGGTGGAAAAGAACGCACTCTGCACCGCGCATTCCACTGCCAAGTCCAGGTCTGCATCATTGAGCACTACCATCGGGTTCTTGCCGCCCATCTCGAGCTGGACCTTGGCCAGACGCTGCGCGGCAGCCTGGGCCACGCGGGTGCCGGTGGCAACTGAGCCGGTGAACGAAATCGCGTCGATGCGCCGGTCGTCAAGCATGGCCTGGCCGACTTGCGAGCCGCGGCCCATCAGCAGGTTGAACGTACCCGCGGGCAACCCCGCACGACTGATGATTTCCGCCAGTGCCCAGGCACAGCCCGGCACCAGTTCCGCCGGCTTGAACACCACTGCGTTGCCAAACGCCAGCGCGGGGGCGATCTTCCAGGCCGGGATGGCCATCGGAAAGTTCCACGGCGCGATGATCCCGACCGTGCCCACCGGCTCGCGCGTAACCTCGATCTCCACCCCGGGGCGTACCGAGGCCAGCTTGTCGCCACGCTGGCGCAACGCTTCGCCGGCAAAGAACTTGAAGATATTTCCGGCGCGCGTGACCTCGCCGATGCCCTCCGGCAAGGTCTTGCCTTCCTCGCGCGAGAGCAGCGCGCCGAGTTCTTCGCGGCGCGCCAGGATCTCGCTGCCGATCTTGTCGAGCGCGTCGGCGCGTTGCTGCGGCGTGCTGCGCGCCCACAGCGGCGCGGCCGCGTGGGCGGCCGTGATGGCTTCGCCCGCCTGGGCGGCGTCGGCCTGGGCGTAGTGGTCGATGATGTCCGTGGTGTCGGACGGATTGATGTTGGCGGCACTGGTGACGCCATCCAGCCATTGGCCGGCAATATAGTTTTGCTTCATTCGGTTTTCGTTCCTGTTTCGGATGCATGAATCGGACGACAGCCGTCCCCTCTCCCGCCCGCGCGGGAAAGCTGCTGACAAACTGTCGGACTGGATCGAGGTGCCGGACCGGGGTCCGGCGCTCAGGTATCGAGCAAGGACAACTCCACCTGTTTCAGGCGGTGCGCGATGCCTTTGACAAACTCATGGGTGACGTTGGACAGCGCACGCTGGTTCGGTACGATGATGCCAACTCTGAGCGCGTTGACATTGGGCTCGTCGAACGGACGCCAGACCACTTCGCCCTTTTCGATTTCTTCGAGGAAGGCCAGCTTCGAGAAGAACGAAATGCCGCGCCCCGAGGCCACCAGCCGCTTGAGCAAGGTAGTCGAATTGCAGGTGACACTGGGCGTCAGCATCTCCCAAAACTCGGCAAACCTGGGCGAGACTACGCCCTGCATCGGCGAGCGTCCCTCCAGACGCAGGAAGGCATGGTTGCGGCAGTCGGCAAAGTTCAGGCGCTCCAGCTTGGCCAGGGGATGCGAGGAGGCCATCACCACGCCAGGAGGCAGGGCCACCTGCGCCACCACGTCCAGTCCCGCGGGCAGCTTGGCGATGAAGGTGACGCCGACATCGTATTCGCCGCCCAGAACCTTGGGCGCCACGTCCCACGGCGTGACCGCTGCGATAGCGTATGTCACGGCCGGGTAAAGCTCTGAGAAATCCTCCACGGCGGCCGGCAGGAAATCGACAAACAGCGAATCCATCGCCGCCACCGACACGTGACCCTTGCGCTCGTCCTTGAGTTCGTCGAGTTCGCTGCGCATCAGGTGGAAGTCGTTCAGCGTCGCGCGGATATGCAGCAACATCCGCTCCCCCGCGGCATTCAGGCGGATGCCGTTGGGCAGGCGGTCGAACAGGTCAGTACCCATTTCAGCTTCGAGCTTGAGGATCTGCCGGTTGACTGCGCTCGACGCGACGTACAGATTTTGCGCAGCCTTGCGGATCGATCCACAGCGTGCGACCTCGACGAAGTACTTCAGAATGCTGGCGTGCATGACCTCTTCCCTCGAATCACGATGTCGGCGCCCCCGGCCTAGTGCCCTTCCCTGGCCGCCGTGGCCGCCGCCCTGACCGGATACGCCGCCACCAGAGGATGGTCGCAAGCGACCGGCCCGACATAGTCGGCACCGCCTGGCGAGCCGATGCCGCTCACCCCGATGGCAAAGAAATCGCGGTTGATTTCGGCAAATGCCGCTTCGGCCGGCGGCAATTCCACATCTTCATAGATCGCTTCAGTCGGGCACACCGACACACACACCCCGCAACTGATGCATTCGTCCGGGTGGATATAGAGGGCGCGCCCGCCTTCATAGATGCAATCCACCGGACAGCATTTTACGCAGGCGCCGTCCTTGACGTCGATGCAGCCCGAGGCAATGACGTAGGCCATCAGCAACCCCGCCACTGAGGCTTGCGTTTTTGCTGGAAGGCCAGCACGCCTTCGTGCGCGTCCTCGGACTGCAGCGCGGTCACCAGCGCCGGCAGGCGCAGCGCCTGCGCATCGGCGGGCGACAGCGTCGAGGTGCGCCGCACCACCTGCTTGATGGCCTGCTGCGACAGCGGCGCGCAGGCCAGCAGCGCGTCGACCCAACGCTGCACCGCCGCATCCAGCCCGGCGCGCGGAACCACCTCGTTGATCAGGCCGATCTCGGCGGCTTCGCGTGCCGGCATGC
This sequence comes from Cupriavidus lacunae, assembly GCF_003353055.1. Taxonomy (GTDB): domain Bacteria; phylum Pseudomonadota; class Gammaproteobacteria; order Burkholderiales; family Burkholderiaceae; genus Cupriavidus; species Cupriavidus lacunae. Next base: position 10,390 of record NZ_QKWJ01000034.1, on the reverse strand, counting down.
GCTGTCCCGTCAGCAGCATCGCCATCGCCTTGCGGAAGGGGATCTGGCGTTGCAGCAGGGTCATGCCGCCGTCCAGCGGCATGCGCCCGACCAGGGCTTCGGGCAGGCCGAAACTAGCCTCCTCGCAGGCCACCACGATATCGCAGCCCAGCACCATCTCGAAGCCGCCTCCGAGCGCAAAGCCGTTCACACGGGCGATCACCGGCACATTCAGCGACTCGCGCAAGGCAATGCCGCCGAAGCCGCCGGGACGCGCCGCGCCCCAGTACTCCAGGCCGGTGGTGGAAGGATTCTTCAGGTCGGCACCGACGCAGAAGGCACGCTCGCCCTCACCGGTCAGCACCACCACGCGCACATCGCGGCGGCCTTCCAGCTCGGTCCAGATACGCTGCAGCTCGGCCTCGGTGGCGAGGTCGATCGCATTGAGCACATCGGGGCGCGACAGAGTCACCGTGGCGACATAGTTCTCGACTTGCAGATGGACGCTCATGCTGCCTCCACTTTTGCGCTGGCCAGTTCGCCCAGAACTTCGTCATTGTGCTGGCCCAGGCGCGGCGGCGCCCGGCGCAGGCTGACGTGCGCGCGCGACATGCTGATCGGGCTGCCGATGAACCGGACTGGCCGCCCTTCGCCCTGGCCTTCCAGCAGGATCTGGTTATGCAGCGTCTGCGGGTCCACCAGTGCCTCGCGCAGGTCGCGCACCGGCGCGCACAGGATGTCCTGCGCTTCAAGGCGCGCCAGCCAGTGCTCGCGCGTATTGGCGGCAAAGCGTTCGCGCAGCATGGCCTGCAAGGTGGCCTTGTTGCGGAACTGCTGGTTCAGATCGCAGTAGCGTGGATCGGCCGACAAGTCTTCGAGCTCGAGTGCGGCGCAGATGTCGCGCAGCGGATTCTCCTTAAAGGCGCCGACCATGACCAGCGGCCCGCTCTGGGTATCGAACACGCCGGACAGCGGCATGGCGGCCCAGTTGACCTCCGAATCCTCCATCATAATCATGGCCGCCTCCTGCATCTGCATTGCCAGCATGGAGTTGTACAGCGACACGCTGATCTTCTGCCCCTCGCCGGTGCGGGCGCGGTGCAGCAAGGCCAGCAGCACGCCCTGCACCATATGCATGCCGGCCGAGTAGTCGGCCAGCGCCGTCGGGTAGACCGAGACCGGCACCGACTCGTCGGCGCGGCGCGCCATGACGCCGCTGACGGCTTGCGCCAGGACATCCTGCCCGCCCTTGTGCGCGTAGGGCCCGCTCTCGCCGAAGCCGGTGCCGACGGCGTAGATGATGCGCGGGTTGAGTTCGCGGCAGGCCTCGTAGCCCAGGCCCATGCGCTCCATCACGCCAGCGCGGAAGTTGTTGACGACCACGTCCGCGCCGGCGATCAGCGTTTTCACTTGCGCCATCGCGGCCGGATCGCGCAGGTCAAGCGCAAGGCTGCGCTTGTTGCGGTTCAGGCTGCAGAAAATCGGGTTATCGGTGCCCGCCACCGGCTCGAAGGTCGAGCGGCTCAGATCGCCTGCGCCCTTGCGCTCGATCTTGATCACATCGGCGCCGTAGTCGGCCAGCGTCTGCGTGCACACCGGGCCCATCATGACCTGGGTGAAATCGATCACCCGGATACCCGTCAGCGGCATGTCTTGCTGCATAGCTCCTGTCTCCATCTCGTTCATGCTGCCTGTGCCTGCGGGATATAGGCGGCCAGCGCCGGAATATCGGCGTTGCGGCCTGCCTGGTTGCCGGGATCGGCACCCTGGGCGCGCAGGGCCTTCTGCACGCTGCCCACGTCCACATTGCGCACCGACACACCGGCGTTGAGCGCCAGCGCCGCGGCCACGCCGGCGGCTTCGCCCATCGCCATGCACGGCGGGATCTCGCGCGAGATCTTCTGCGCCTGCGAGGTGGCCGAGTAGTGGCGGCCGGCCACCAGCAGGTTGTCGACCTGTTTGGGCAGCAGCACGCGATAAGGCATGTAGTAGTCGCGGCCGCGTGCGATGCTGTCGTCAAAGCGCAAGCGCTGCGCCACGTCCTCCTTGCTCATCACATACTCGCCTTCGAGCAGGCGGGTCTGGCGCACGCCCGTCTGCGGCGCGACGTCAATCACAAAGCAATGCTCGAAGCCGGGCAGCTTGTCGCGCACGAACTCGACCACGGCGTGGATGTGCTGGCGCCCCTGGATCTCGGCGCGGGTCAGGTCTTCCGCCTTGAGGCCGTCGATGCCAGCCATGTGCGGGCAGTTGCACCACACCACGCCGGGAAGCGGCGTCTTGAGCCACCACAGGCCCCACGAGCCGCCGAGAATGCGCTTGATCTGGCGGTCGAGCTGGGCGTAGGCCTCCGGCTCTTCCTGCTCGAAGCGTTCAGCGGCTTCGGTATCGACCCCGCCCAGCCGGAACACGGTGGTGGTGATATAGCTGCCGCCGATGTGCGGCGCGCCGGCCGATGCGGCCACGTCCAGGTCGCCGGTGGCATCGATCACCACGTCGGCCAGGATGGCTTCGCGCCCGCTCTTGGTTTCGCAGATCACGCCCTTGACCTGTCCGTCTTCGACCAGGGTCTGCGAGAACCAGGAGTGCAGCCGCAGCTGGATGCCGGCTTGCTGCACCATGTCGAGCGCAACGCGCTTATAGGCATCGGGATCGAAGGCCGCAGCAAAGCAGACGGGATGAGGCGTCTTCTGGCTGTGGAAGTCGAAGGTGCCCCAGCGGCCCCAGCGCCGGTACGCGGCGGGATCCTCGCCCCACTCGTTGGCGCGCGGGAACTTGGCCAGGCCCAGCGCGGCCATGCGCTCGATCATGGTCAGGCAGTTGCCGCGCACCGAGATTTCCTGCAGGTGGCTGTCCCACATATCGTCCAGCACCAGTACCATGCCGCCCGAGGCCAGGCCGCCCAGGTGGTTGTAGCGCTCGAGCAGGATGGTTTCGGCACCGTTGCGCGCAGCCGCCAGCGCGGCCGACAGGCCAGCCGGGCCACCGCCCACCACCACCACATTGGCCTTGGCCGCGACGCGCACGTCTTGGGCCGGCTGGCGGATCCAGTCACTGATCTTGGTCATTGCTATCCTCGAAATTGTTGTTGTGGTGCCGTGCTCAATGGGCGTTCTCGGGTTGCCACTTGATGAGCCAGCGTTCGGTCGCCGCGATCACCAGGAAGAAGGTCCCGGACATCACCGCGCACATGACGATTGCCGCGTACAGCAGGGCGGAGTCGAACGCATAGGTAGCCTGGATGATCATGGCCCCGATGCCTTCGGTGGCGCCGACCCATTCACCGACCACCGCGCCAATTACCGACATTGACGCAGCGATGCGCAGCGCGGAAAACAGGTAGGGAAGCGAGTTGAACAGGCGCAGCTTGAAGAAGATCTCGCGCTTGCTGGCCGACAGCACCTGCATCAGCTCCAGCGACTGCGGATTGACCGCCTCCAGCCCGCGCACCATGTTCACCAGCGTGGGGAAGAAGCAGACGATGGCGGCGATGGTGATCTTCGGCTCGATGCCATTGCCCATGATCAGCACCAGGATCGGCGCCTTGGCTACCACCGGGATGGAATTGATCATGACCGCGACCGGGTAGAAGATCTCCTGCAGCGTCTTGTTGTGGACAAAGACCGTTGCCAGCAAGATGGCAAGCAGATTGCCCAACAGGAAGCCGCCGGCCGCTTCGATGGCGGTGGGGATCAGGTTTTGCAGCAGTACGTCGCGCTTGTCGAACAAGGTCTGCAGCACCAGGCCGGGAGATGGCGCGATAAAGGGCTTGATGCCGAAGCCCACCACCACCGCCCACCAGGCGAACAGCAGTCCGGCAATGCCCAGCGCGGGCATCGCACGCGCGCGCCAGATACGGCGGCGGCGGCTGGCGAACCAGGCGTCGGCTTCGGTGTCCGGGCATACGCCTGGCAGGTCAAGCTTCATTTCCGATGTACTCATCAGCAGGTCTCCAGCACGCGCCGCAGATGCGCGCTAAGTTGTACGAATTCAGGCGTCTCGCGGATGTCGAGGGTGCGGTCCTCGGGCAGGGTGACCGGCACGATCTCCTTGACCCGGCCCGGATTGGCCGCCAGCAGCAGCACGCGCTGGCCGAGGAACGCGGCCTCGTGGATGCTGTGGGTCACGAACAGGATGGTCAGCCCCATTTCCCGCCAGACCCGGCGCAGTTCCTCGTTGAGCCGGTCTCGCGTAATCTCGTCGAGCGCGCCGAACGGCTCGTCCATCAGCAGCACTTTTGGATCGCTGACCAGCGCCCGGGCAATCGCCACGCGCTGGCGCATGCCGCCGGACATTTCGTGCGGGAAGGCATCCTCGCGCCCCTTCAGGCCAACCAGTTCCAGCAGCTCGCGTGGCGTCGCGCGGCCGGCACGCGCACGGCCGTTGGCAACCTCGAGCGGCAGCTCGACGTTCTGCAGCGCGGTGCGCCATGGCAGCAGTGCCGCGTCCTGGAACACGAAGCCGATGTCGCGGCGCGCCCGCGCCACCTGCGGCGCGGCGTCGAGCACGCGGATCTCGCCACGGCTGGGCTTGACCAGGTCGGCCACCACGCGCAGGAAGGTGGACTTTCCGCAGCCGGAAGGGCCCAACAGCGTGAGGAACTCTCCGCTGGCCACGTCTAGACTCAGGCCCGCAATGGCGGTTGTGCTGCGGCGGTCGGTGAAGAAGCGGACGTTGATATCGCGGCAACTGATCGACAGCGGCGCGCGCGCAGGATTGGATTGAGTAGCTAGCATGGATTACACCGTCAGTCGGGAGGACTTGGTGGCCTGCAGGATGTCCAGCGTCATGACATCCTCCAGCCTGGGAGCGCGCGCGCGGAACTGCCCGAGCTGCGCGTACAGCGAGATCTGCTCCTGCCATACGGTCGGGTCCATGGCGCCCCAGCCTTGCGTGCTGCTCTCCTTGTTGAAGGCATAGCCCATCAGTGAGTCGATCGAGGCACGTTCGTCCGTGTGGTTCAGGCTGGGGTAATCCTTGAGCAGCAGATCGACCGCCTGGTCACGGTTCTTGTTGGCGTAGAGCCAGCCGCGCGCGGTCGCGCGCAGGAAGCGCTGCAGCACCTCCGGATGGTTGCGCAGGGTGTTGGTGTGCGCGTAGTACGGGAGCGCATAGAGACGCACGCCCGAGTCCCACAGGCTCAGGTCGACGCGGTCCGCACCCAGCGCCTTGAGCGCCGACGCGTTGGTCTGCCAGCCGGTCACCGCATCGACCCGCCCGCTCAGCAGCGGCATCATGTCGGCACCGATCGGCACAATGTTGACCTGGCTCTCGGTGATCTTGTGCTTGGCCAGCAAGGCCTTGAGCAGCACCAGGCCGGTAGCCTGGATGCCGATCCGTTTGCCGATCATGTCTTGCGGAGAACGGATCGGCGCCTTCTTGAGAGAGAAGAAAGCATAGGGATGCTGCTGCAGGCCGACCGCGAAGCATTTGACCGGCAGCCCTTCCGACACCGCCAGCATCACCGAAGGGCTGGAAGAGATCTGCCCGACCTCGCCGCGCCCCGAGGCCACGATGGCTACCCCATCGATATTGGGGCCACCGGGCTGGATCTTGAAGTCGATGCCCTCCTGCTCGTAATAGCCGAGGCGCTTGGCCACCACCTCGCCCACCTGATTGCCGCCGGGCACCCAGCCCAGCTGCATGGTGACCGCGGCGCGCTCGGTGGCGAGCGCTCGCACCGACAGCAATGCACCCGAGGCAGCCAGCCCGCCCGCCAACAAGGACGTTTGCAGCACACGGCGCCGACCAGGATTCTCTAATCGTGGCATCTCCATCTCCTTTAATAGCTGTCTCATTGCGCTGGCCTGGCAGTGCCAGCGGGATTTCGCGTTGAGGCTATTTTGAGGTTGAGGTGGTGCTCTAACAAGAACTGATTTTAGAGCGCAGCCGATGCCAAAATTAGAGCACTATTTCCGTGCGCAGCCGGCACCAGAAGGGCGCCACGGCACGCCATCCTGGTGCATAAAGCTGAGCATTATTAATCACAGCGAGCGAATAATTCGCTCGGCGGTGACAAAAATCGGTGCTTCCTGCGGCGGTTCGTCTGCATGGAGAATGCCCTTCAAATCTCATCGATAAAGAGATTCGAGAGGAAGAGATATGACAAAAGCATTTCGCTGCATGGCCCCGCCATTTTGTAGCTTGATCCGCACATAGCGGGCCCGCCCCCTCTCCCCAAATCCAGCTCCCGTCTCTACCTGATCCCTGTGCACCCGGTGCACATGGGGAGGGCTGCGCTTATTCATCACTCGACAGGAAAGTCACCATGAAGCGATGTGTCATAGCTGCCGCCGCCACGCTGCTGGCGTGCCCGGCATCCCATGCAGAAAGCGGCGTGAATCTGTATGGCCTGATTTCGACCGGCATCGTGTATGCCAATAACCAGAACGGCCATTCCCAGGTGCAGCTGGCGAACGGCCCGATGCAGACGCCGCGCTGGGGCCTGCGGGGAACGGAAGAACTGGGGGGCGGGAACACCGCCTTCTATACGCTGGAAGGCGGCTTCGCCATCGACACCGGCACCTTGTCGCAAGGCGGCCGCCTGTTTGGCCGGCAGGCATTCGTCGGCATGTCGTCGCCGACCCTTGGCACCATCAGCCTGGGCCGGCAATACGACCTGCCCGCGGCGACATTGTGGTCCTATGAGTCGGCCACGCAGTTCGCCGCCTTTGGCACGCACATCGGCGACAGCGACAACGTCTTCAACACCTTCCGCGTCAACAATACGATCGCCTACAAGAGCCCTTCGTACGGCGGCCTGCAGTTTGCCGGCATGATGAGTCTTGGCGAAAAGCCGGGCGACTTCCGTTCCAACAACGCGTACAGCCTCGGGATTTCCTACAAGCGAAATGATCTTTCGCTGGGCATTGCCTATGAGGAACTGAACACGCCCAACAGCGCGAACAACCAGTCGGGCGCGGTGGTTGGCGACTATGGCTTCACTTCCCCGTTCGTGACCAGCAAAGCAAGCGGGGCCAAGGTCGACCATCAGCGCATCTTCGGCGCCGGAGGCTCCTACCAGTTTGGCAAGGTGGGGGTATCGGCGCTGTATACCAATGTGCGCTTCGACTACCTGGACAATACAAGGCTGACGGTCAACAACGGGGAGATCTCCGTAACCGACTACATCACGCCCAATCTGATGCTCGGTGCCGCCTATATCTATACCTGGGGCGAGTACCAGCCCGGCGGCAACCAGCCGAAATGGCACCAGGTCAACCTCGGCGCGGACTACTTCCTGTCCAAGCGTACCGACCTGTTCCTGGTCGGGATCTATCAGCGGGCGGCGGGAGACGCCACCTACGCGCAGATCTATACGCTCTCGCCGTCGTCCACCAGGTCGCAGGTAACTGCAGTGGCAGGGATCCGGCATAAGTTCTGACCGACTCAGATTGCTCAGGGCAAACAGTGTGCGCAATTGCTGCGTGCTCTTCATCCTTCCACGATAGCCCACCCTCACACGGCCGAACTTGGGCTCCTGCTGCTCGGCATCGGCTCGGGTGCGGCCATGTTGCCCCATACCATCATCAAGGAATTCAATTCGGACGACGTGAAAGGCAGTGCGACCGGAGCGATCAACTTCCTGGTGTTCACATTCGGCGCTTTGCTCACGCCCGCATACGGCAAGGTGCTCGCCCACATCGCGAATGGCGGCGCAATGAACCTGGCGGTATTCCGCGCAGCAAGCATGTGGCTGATCGGCGGCATCGTGCCTGCCATTGTCCTTGCGCTGTTCCTGCGGGAGACCGGATCGCGAGCGCGAGCGGCGTCGTGAGCCGGCGAGGCCCGACACGGCCGATGCGCCGGCGCCCATGATTCATCCCGGGCGCCGGCACATCGTGTCAGCTGAGCGAGCGAAACGGAAATGGCCGCAGCGCCGGGGCGCACTCAGTTCGCAGCGGTCTGGTAGCGGCTGGCAGCGATGGTTTCCGTCTCGTTCAAGGCGTCCTGCAGCACGAAATCAAAGCGAACGCGGCTGAATGGTCCCGTCACGCCGAGCGAGGCATAGTCCGTCGATCGTTCCACCTTTTCCAGCGACACGATCAGGCCGTCACGGGTAGCAAAAGCAAAATCGTCGTCCAGGAAGGTGTCGCCTGGGATATTGATCTGCGTCGTCAGCGCGCGCTTGCCACGGCCCGAGACCAGGAAATGGATGTGGGCGGGCCGGTTGCCATGGCGGCCCAGCAACGAGAAGAGCTCGGACACCGGGCTGTCTGGCGGAATCGCGTAGCCCGGCGGCAGGAAGCTGCGGAAGCGGTAGTTGCCCTCGGCGTCCGTCTCGATGCAGCGGCGCAGATTGTAGTCGGGCTGGCTCGGGTCGAAGTGAGAATAGCGACCCAACTCGTTGCAATGCCAGACATCGACCATCGCGTGCGGCACGGGCTTGCCGTCCAGTCCGAGCACGCGGCCTTCCATCACCAGCAACTCGCCCTTGCCTTCGTTGCCTTCATCCAGGCGCACTTCGCGCTGGGACAGGGGGGCGCCCGCAACGTAAAGCGGGCCTTCGATGGCGCGCGGCGTGCCTTGCGCGCGCGCCGCCACCTGGTCAGCCTCCTCCTCGAGAATGTCAAGGAGGCGATCGAAGCCGAGGCCGGCGGTAATCAGGCCCACCATTTCAGCCTGGCCCAGGCGGGTCAGCCACTTCATGGCGGACCAGAATTCGTCGGGCGTGACCTCAAATGCTTCGATGGTCCGGAACAGGTCGGCAACGATGCGGGCCGTAATGGCACGCACACGCTCATCGCCAGCGCTGACCTGGCTGGAATTTACCAGCGCCAGAAGTTCGGAAGGGGTGTATTCAGCCATGATGCTTAATCTCCTCAGGTGTTGGAATTTGCGGGGTTTCGCGGTACATCGGCCAACCTGGCGCTGCCTGCGGCGTTGCCTGGCCCGGCGGCCGCCGAGGCGGACCGGCCGTGGTCGATCATCAGCACCGCCACCGCCGCGACAAGACCGGGCACGGCAATGGCAATGAAGTTCTGCCCGAGCGGCAAGCCCATGGCGACCAGGACGCCGATCACGATCGGGGCCAGGATGGCACCGCCCCGGCCCATGCCAAGGGTCCAGCCGATACCTGTGGCGCGGATAGCGTTGGGATAGAACTGGCCGGCGTATGCACATCCGACGATCTGCGTGCCGATGGTGGAGGCTCCGGCAAGGCCAACCAGCAGATACAGCCAGCCGGTCGACACGGGATGGCCCAGCAGCGTGATCGACACCGCGGCGAGCACATACATGCCGATCAGCACGTACTTGATATGGAACCTGTCCGCCAGCCACCCGCCGCCAATGGCGCCGATCATGCCGCCGAGATTGAGCACCAGCACAAACGTCAACGCGGAGCCAAGGGTATAGCCGGCGCTGGCCATCAGCTTGGTCAACCACGAGCTGAGCGCGTAGACCATGAACAGGCACATGAAGCAGGACAGCCAGAACATCAGCGTGCTCAGCGCCCGTCCTTGCCGGAAGAGCTGGCTGATGGGTGCCACCGGTGCCACGGTCTCCGCGGCCGCCGCGTCTGCGTCGACAATAACGAAGCGGTCGTTGGCATCGGCCCGGTAGGTCGGGTCGATGCTGGCCGCCAGGCGCCTGAGCTCGTCAGTGCGGCCGCGCCGGACCAGATACGCCACGGATTCCGGCATGGATTTCAGAACCAGCGGAATCAGCAGCACCGGCAAGCCTGCGGCAAGGAACACCGACTGCCAGCCGTAGCTTTCGATCAGGTTCTTGCCGAGCACCGCCGCAAGCATGCCGCCGACCGAGTAACCGCTGAACATCAGGGTCACCATCGTGCTGCGCACGCGCCGCGGGGCGTATTCCGTCATCTGAGCAATCACATTTGGCATGACGCCGCCGATGCCGACGCCGGCCAGGAATCGGGCCGCGCCGAACAGCAGCGGGTTGCTGCAAAGGCCCGCGGCCGCGGTGAACACGCTGAACAGCGCGATGCAGGCTGCAATGGCCCAGCGCCGGCCGATCCTGTCGGCAATAGTTCCCAGCAGGATATTGCCGAACATCATGCCGAACAGCGCTGTACTGACCAGCAAGCCAGCCTGCCCTGGCTGGATTGCCATCTCCTTCATGATCGACGGCAAGGCAATGCCGGCTACGGCCAGGTCATAGCCGTCGAAAATGATGATGAGCGCGCACCAGCCCAGCACGCCATAGTGAAAGGCATTGAGCCTGGCCTCGCTGGCCATTCTTTGGATATCGATCTGTCTCATAGTCTCCTCGCTTTCTAAGTGTCTGGACGGCGTTGCTGATGGCCCGCCCGGCAAGCGCCCTCAGAGCCACCCCTTTCAAGGTGATGAAGAATAGGGCAAGCTCCGTGTCCTCGAACCGAAGACGGAGTCAGTGGCGTGGTACTGGACGCAGTGGTGGAACGCTTTATCGAACACAGCCCGATCAG
>NZ_QKWJ01000033.1 GCF_003353055.1 Cupriavidus lacunae | reverse complement strand
TGAGTTGCATACCGTCGCCCGCAACAAGCTCAAAAGCGCTCAACACCGGCCTTCGATCATCGCCGCGTGCTGGGTTCAGGCAACGTTGTGGTGATGTCATGATTTACGGAAAGATCAATAGTACGCCAATCCCGGTATTCACATCGACGGAGGACAATCATGATTCGCCTGCTGCTGATCGACGACCACACGATCTTTCGCCAGGGCCTCAAACGCCTGCTTGCCGAGCAGGACGGCTTCGATGTCGTGGCCGAAGCCGGCGATGCAAGCGAAGCCCTTGGCCGCCTGCGCGAGCAGCCCTTCGACGTTGCGCTGCTCGATGTCAGCATGCCGGGCCGCGGCGGCCTGGAGATGCTGCCCTCGCTGCGCGCCGAGCGCCCCGCGATGCCGGTGGTCGTGCTGAGCATGTACCCGGCCGAGCAGTACGCACTGCGCGCCTTCCAGGCCGGTGCGTCCGGCTATGTCACCAAGGACATGGACGCGATCGAACTGGTCGATTCGATCCGCAATGTGTCGAAGGGCAAGCGCTATATGACGCCCGCCGTCGCGAGCTGCCTGCTCGACGGCTTTGATCGGGTCGGCGACGCGGCGCCGCACCAGCAACTGTCGTCACGCGAGTACGAGATCATGCTTCTGATCGTGCGCGGTATCCGCCTGACCGAGATCGGCCGGCAGATGTTCCTGAGCGTGAAGACTGTGAGCACCTATCGTTCGCGCATCCTGAAGAAGATCGGCGTCGCCAGCAACGCCGAGCTGGCGCGCTATGCCGTCGAACATCGGCTGATCGACTGATCGCAGCCCTCAGCTTCAGAAAACGCTGACAAGGCGCAGAGCCAGTTCCGACAGCCGGATTCGCGCCGGACGTCCAGACTCTCTTCAACGACACGACTCCAAACGAGTCGGAACGAAGGAGAGAACGATGACGGCAGACGTGTTGCTGCACCTGGACGACGGCGTGCTGGTCGTGACGATGAACCGGCCGGCGAAGAAAAACGCGCTCACCGCGCAGATGTATTGGGCGCTTGCCGACGCGCTCGCCGAGGCGGACCGTCGCGATGACGTCCGCGCCGTGCTGGTCCAGGGCGAGGGCGGCAACTTCACCAGCGGCAACGACCTCGGCCTGTTCGTCAATGGACAGGCCACCGAACACCTTGAGTCGCCCGCCATGCCGTTCCTGCGCGCGGTCATCGCACTGCGCAAGCCGATGGTGGCCTGCGTCTGCGGGCATGCAGTCGGCATCGGGGCGACTGTGCTGCTGCATTGCGACTACGTCGTCGCCTCCGACGACGCCCGCATCCGCTTCCCGTTCGTCGACCTCGGGCTGTGCCCGGAATTCGCCTCCACGCTGCTGCTGCAGCAGGTGGTGGGCCGCAACAAGGCGACCGAATGGCTGCTGCTGGCCGCCACCATTCCTGCCGCCGAAGCCCTTCGGGCTGGACTCGTCAATCGCGTGCTGCCGCTGGAGACAGTCGCGGCAGAGGCGCTGTCGATCGCCAGGTGCCTCGCCACCAAGCCGCGCCAGGCGCTGATGGCGACGCGTGGACTGGTGCGCGAGGCGACCGAGACGCTGGTCAGGGACAGCCTCCAGCGCGAGACGGTCGTGTTCGACACCCTGCGGCAGTCGCCCGAGGCACAGGAAATCTTCCGGCGCTTCCTGCAACGGTCGCCGGTCCGGACCGCTGGCGGGTAAGGCGCCGCCGGGCTGTTCGAAGTGCTGTGACGAGTTCCACCCATCAACAAGGAGACGGCAATGACTGCTGTGGCAAATCTTTTCGACCTGAAGGGCCGCACGGCTCTGGTCACCGGGGGGTCCAGCGGGCTGGGCCTGCAGATCGCCGAGGCGCTCGGCACGCAAGGCGCCCGCGTGGTGATTTCGGCGCGCAAGGCTGACGCGCTTCAATCCGCGCAGGCGCACCTGGCCGGCCTGGGCGTCGACGCAAGCTGGATCGCGGCTGACAACGCCGTGGAGGCCGACGTAGAACGCCTCGCCAACGAAGCGATGGAACGCCTTGGCAAGATCGACATCCTCGTCAACAACGCCGGCGCCACGTGGGGCGCGACCACCGTCGACCACCCGCTGGCCGCCTGGGACAAGGTCATGAACCTGAACGTGCGCTCCATCTTCCTGCTGACGCAAAAGATCGGGAGGCTGTCGATGATTCCCAACCGATTCGGACGCGTGATCAACCTCGCCTCGATCGCCGGCCTCAAGGGCAACGGACCTAAGGCCCAGCCGACCATCGCCTACAACACCAGCAAAGGTGCCATCGTCAACTTTACGCGTGCGCTGGCCGGCGAATGGGGCCCGCATGGCGTGACCGTCAACGCCATCGCGCCGGGCTTTTTCCCGTCAAAGATGACCAGGGGGACGATCGAGAAAGTGGGCGTCGAGAAGCTGGCGGAGCAGGCGCCGCTGCAGCGCATTGGCGACGACGACGACCTCAAGGGCGCGGCCCTGCTGTTCGCGAGCGACGCGGGCAAGCACATCACCGGCCAGATCCTCGCGGTCGACGGCGGCCTGACCGCGGTCTGAAGGGATTCGATCCCGAATCCAGTCCAATCCGATTCAAAAGGAGCACACCATGAGCAACGCAGCAGGCACGCCCGAAGTCCGCATGACGATCGAAGGCCATATCGCGATCATTTCGCTGGACAACACGGCCAAGAAGAACGCCATCACACCGGAACTGATGCAGCAGCTCTCGCAGCGGCTGACCGAGTTCGACAACGACGACAACCTGTGGGTGGCGGTGCTGGACCCGGCAGGCGAGCACACAACGGCCGGCCTCGACATGCCGAAGTTCTTCGGCCCGACTGCCACGGCCAAGCCGATTCCAGACGACCAGGTCGACCCGTTCGGCCTCCAGAAGCGCTGCCGCAAGCCGCTGATCTCGGTCGTCCACGGCATCACCTATACCATCGGCATCGAGCAGATGCTCGCCTCCGACATCGTGATCGCGGCCGATACCGCGCGCTTCTGCCAACTTGAATCGAAGCGCGGCATCGCCCCGCTCGGCGGCGCCCACTTCCGCTACCTGACGCGCACCGGTTGGGGCAATGCAATGTACCACCTGTTTCTGTGCGACGAGTTCTCGACAGAGGAGGCGTATCGCTGCGGCTTCGTCCAGGAGGTCCATCCCTATGGCAGGCACCGCGAGCGCGCGATGGAGATCGCCCGGCTGATCTGCAAGGTCGCCCCCATCGGCCTGCGCGCGACCAAAGCGGCGGCGCTGACTTACATCGAGCACGGCGAGAAGGCGGCCATCGACGTCATCCCGCGGGTGAGCGAGCAGGTCTTCGCCACGGAAGACTTCAAGGAAGGCATCCAGTCCTTCGTCGAGCGCCGCGAGGCGCGATTCCAGGGGCGCTGAGGCGCGGCTGACCTCCATGACCGCTGATCCGGGCGCCACGGTGCAGACCTTCACGTCAATCGAAGCAGGATCGGCCAGGCCGGTATGCGCCGCTGAGTCGCTGGCCAAGCTGTACTACTAGGCGCATTCCCCGTCGATTACCGACACCGACCGGTGCCGTGCGACGAACGTCATCGCGCGGAGGGGGGGCTGCGCCCTTGGGGTGCAGCCATCCGAAGGAATATAAAAAATGGAGACAACAAGATGAACGCCCCGATGCCAGGCTACTGGACCTCTGACCGCCTGTTGAGCGAAGCCGACGTCGCCCGCTTCGAGCGCATCCCGCTTGCGGACCGCAACCTGCCGGCCTCCACCTACGAAATGCTGATGGACGGCTGCGCCATCGACCCGTCGAAGGTTGCCATCCACTACTTCACCGACGGCGCCCGTCCCCTCGAGACTGCGCGGCAGGTGACCTATGCCGAGTTGCGCGCCAAGGTCCACCAGACGGCAAACCTGTTGAACGACCTCGGCGTCGGCAAGGACGATGTCGTCTCGGTGCTGATGCCAGCGATTCCCGAATCGCAGTTTGTCCTGTGGGGTGCTCAGGCGGCCGGGATCGTCAATCCGGCCAACGCGATGCTGGAGCCGGACATCCTCGTCCAGATGTTCCGCTCGGCCGGCACCAGGGTACTGGTCGCGTTTGGTGGCGACGAGCACGCCGAGATCTGGGGCAAGGCCGAGGCTGTAGCGCGCGGCCTCCCTTCGCTGGCGGCGGTGATTCGTGTCGGCGGAGCGGGTCCGGCGAAGGTCGCTGGCGTGCCCGTCATCGATTTCGCCGAAGCCGTCGAGCGCTATCCTTCCGACCGCCTGGTCTCTGGGCGGATCTTCTCGTCCGACGACACCGCCTCGCTCTTCCACACCGGCGGCACGACCGGCGCCCCGAAGCTGGCACGCAACCTGCACCGCAACCAGGTGTTCTGGGTGTGGGCGTCAAAGTACCTGTGGGGACTCGACTCGACCGAGGTGCAAGTGGTCGGTGTCCCGGTTTTCCACGTCGCCGGCGCGGTGGTCGGCTGCTTCAGCCCGCTGGCGAAGGGGGCGACAGTCGTGTTGATGACATCGGCCGGATTCCGCCATCCTTCCGTGCTGCCGAACCTCTGGCGCATCGTCGAGGCCTTCCGGGCCAACATGCTGATCCTCGTGCCGACGTTGATCAACCAGATACTATCGATTCCGCTGGATGGCGCTGACATCTCGACGCTGACCTACGTCGCCTCGTCGACCGCGCCTCTGTCGACTACCGTCGCCGACGCCTTCCATCGCATGACCGGCGTCCGTATCCGTGAAAGCTGGGGCATGACCGAAACCACGGCGGTCACCTGCATCACGCCCCTGGTCGAGCAGGTCAAGGTTGGCAGTTCGGGCGTGCGGCTGCCGTACCAGCGGGTCCGCGTGGTGCAGCCGGACGGCACCGGGAGTGTGGCCCGGGACTGCGCGCCGGGCGAGCCGGGCCTCGTTATCGTGCGCGGGCCTTCGGTCTGCCCCGGCTACCTGGACCAGGAGCAGGCTGCGCGCTGGTTGGACGGCGACTGGCTGGACACCGGCGATCTTGGCTACCTCGACGCGGACGGCTGGCTGTGGATCACTGGCCGCGCCAAGGACCTGATCATCCGCGGCGGACACAACATCGATCCGAAAATGGTGGAGGAGGTGCTGTTCGGCCATCCGGCGGTCCAGGATGCCGCCGTGGTCGGTGCGCCTGATGCGCATGCCGGCGAGGTGCCGGTCGCCTACGTGGTGCTGAAGCCGGGAGCGGGCGCCTCGGCGGATAGCGTCCTGCGGTACGCCGCCGAGCACATGCCAGAACGCGCGGCAATTCCCAAGCACTGCTTCGTGTTGGCAGAAATGCCGAAGACGTTGGTCGGCAAGATCCAGAAGAACCTGCTGCGCGTCGATGCCATCGAGCGGATGTTCCGCGCCGCGCTCGACGGCATTGGCCGAAGCGCAGAGGTGCAGGCCACCGACCGGGGCAGCCGCGGCTTCTTCGTGGAGATCCGCGTGCCGACGCGTGACGCCGACGATGCGGCCCTGGCCGGCGCGCTGCGCTGCTTCACCATTCCCTATGCGGTCAAACATATCGAAGGCGCCTGACCATGAGCCTGCCTGATGGCGGCGCCGGCCGACCAGTTCTGGCCAATCAATATCTTTCTACAAGGAGCTTCGTCGATGAAGACGCAGATCACTGAGTTGTTCGGCATCGAGCATCCCATCATTCAGGGTGGCATGCACTACGTCGGGTTCGCGGAGCTGGCCGCCGCGGTGTCGAATGCGGGCGGCCTGGGCATCATCACGGCACTGACGCAGCCAAGTCCGGATGCCTTGGCCCGTGAGATCGGGCGATGCCGGGAAATGACCGACAAGCCATTCGGTGTCAATCTCACCTTTCTGCCGTCGCGCAATCCCCCGGACTACGCGGGCTATGTGCGGGCGATCGTCGATGGCGGGGTTCACATTGTCGAGACGGCCGGCAACAATCCCCAGCAATGGCTGCCGACGCTGCACGAGGCGGGCATCCGGGTCATCCACAAATGCACGTCGGTGCGGCATGCACTGAAGGCCGAGAGCATCGGCTGCGATGCGGTCAGCGTCGACGGCTTCGAATGCGGCGGACATCCGGGCGAGGACGACGTCCCAAACTTCATTCTGCTGCCCCGTGCCGCGGACGAACTCAGGGTGCCCTTTGTCGCTTCGGGCGGGATGGCAGACGGCCGCTCGCTGGTCGCCGCGCTGGCGATGGGCGCGGCCGGCATCAACATGGGAACCCGCTTCGTTGCGACGGAAGAGGCGCCGGTGCATCGAAAGGTCAAGCAGGCCATCGTTGGGGCAACGGAACTCGATACGCGGCTCGTCATGCGCCCGCTGCGCAATACCGAGCGTGTGCTGAACAATGCGGGGGTCGAGCGCCTGCTGGAGAAGGAAAGGCGCCTGGGGGCGGACATCACCTTCTCGGACATTGTCGAAGAGGTCGGCGGTGTTTATCCGCGCGTGATGCAGGACGGCAACCTCGACGCGGGCGCCTGGTCCTGCGGCATGGTCGCCGGGCTCATCCAGGATATTCCCCGGGTCGGAGACCTGATCGACAGGATCATGCGCCAGGCGGAGGAGATTGTCGCGACGCGACTTCAGGGAATGTTGTCGCGTGGCTAGACATTTGGGAAAAATCAGGGGGACAAGGAAATGCGTGGAATCATAGCGAAGATCAAGGTCAAGGAAGGCCGCGAGGCCGAGTTCGAAACGCTGGCGGCCAGCCTGGTCGTCGAGTCGCGCGCGGAAGCCGGGTGCCTGTCGTACGACCTGTGGCGTTCGGAGGAAGCGTGTGAATACGTGTTTGTCGAGCGCTACGCCGACGAGGCGGCTGCTCAGGCGCACGTCAAATCCGATCACTATCGCCGGATCGGCCGCCAGATGGGCGCGCTGATGGATGGTGCGCCGACCGTGTTACGACTGGCCGCAATGGAAGTTGCTTAGTTCACCATGAGCCGGTCGGCCATTTGCACGCCCATGCGGATTTGCGGAAACGCCGCACATTCAGGTGGGCCGCCAGCTCGGGTACGCGTCGGCTCACCGTCGCCAGGGGAATGCGAAGTTTTCGACTCGCGGCGGAAAGGCTTCCGGTGGCTATTGCGGCCAACGATATGACCATCGCTTAGCAATGCGCTGCAAGGGATGTGGAACGGGATCGGGGTGGCGTACCTGAGTGTATCGCCAGGCATCTGGTGGCGCCTTTCCTACAGTTCGATACATAACCCTGCCTTTGGCGATACACGCCAGATAAGCCCATGGTCTTTCATTGACGCAAGCCCAACCCTTGTGGAGGAAACCGACCGTGAGCCTGCTGATACTCGCCTATCTCGGCGGAGCGCTGACAATCCTGAGCCCGTGCATCCTGCCTGTCCTGCCTTTCGTGCTCAGCCGCACCGACCAGCCGTTCCTGCGCGGAAGGCTGCCGATGCTCGCTGGTATGGCACTGACCTTTTCCGCATTTGCCACGCTGGTGTCGGCCGGCGGCGCCTGGGCAGTGCGCGTCAATGAATATGGGCGGCTCGCCGCGCTGCTGCTGCTGGCGGTCTTCGGTCTGTCCCTGCTGTGGCCGAAGCTGGCGGAGCTGCTCGCGCGGCCGGCGGTGGCGCTCGGCAACCGGCTGGCGGCCAGCGGCGCCGCCATGCCTGCTTCGTCCACGCAACCGTCCCCGATGGGATCGCTGCTGCTTGGCGTGGCCACCGGCATGCTGTGGGCGCCGTGCGCTGGCCCGATCCTGGGTCTTGTCCTGACCGGGGCGGCGCTCAAGGGCGCGAGCGTGTCGAGTGCATTGTCGCTGGCTGCCTATGCTGCCGGCGCCGCTACCTCGCTGGCCGCTGCGCTCGGCATCGGCGGCCGCCTGCTCGCGGCAATGAAGCGATCCATGGGTCTCGGGGAATGGCTGCGCCGCGGTATGGGTGCGCTTGTGCTCTGCGGCGTGGCCATCATTGGGCTCGGCGCGGACACCAGCCTGCTGGCACGCTTGTCCGCGACCGGGCCGGCGCGCCTGGAGCAGGTGCTGGTCGACGGGCTGGGCATGAAGCGGTCCGCCCCGCAAGCCGCCAATGCCGCCGACCGCGATGCCAGCTTGCTGCCGGCCGCCTACGTGGCCCCGGTCGATCGGGCGGGCAACCTGCCCGTGGAGGGCCGCCTGCCCTCGCTCGATGGTGCTGTGCAATGGATCAATTCTCCGCCGTTGTCCAGCGAGCAATTGCGGGGCAAGGTCACACTGGTCTATTTCTGGACCTACTCCTGCATCAACTGCATCCGCACCCTGCCGTACCTGCGCGCGTGGGCCGACAAGTACAAGGACCAGGGGCTGACGGTGATCGGCGTGCACACGCCCGAGTTCGCCTTCGAGAAGAAGCCCGAAAACGTCCGCCGCGCGATTGCCGATTTCCGCATCGGCTTCCCTGTGGCCGTCGACAGCGATTACCGCATCTGGGGCGCATTCGATAACAGTTACTGGCCGGCCGCGTACTTTGTCGATGCCCACGGCAACATCCGTCATCACAATTTCGGAGAGGGCGATTACGCCAATTCCGAGCGTGTCATCCAGTCGCTGCTGGCAGAAGCTGGCAATTCGTCGGTGGCGCGCGGCGTGGTGGCGCCGGATGCATCTGGCGCACAGGCTGCGCCGGACCTGAAAAACATCCGCTCCGCCGAGACCTACATCGGCTACAAGCAAGCCTCCAACTTTGCCTCGCCGGGCAGCATGCGGCAAGACGCGCCGCGCCGGTACAGCGTCGGCAACCTGAGCCTGAATCAATGGGGCCTGTCGGGCCAATGGACCGTCGGTGCCGAGCAAGCCAGGCTTGATCGCGCGGACGGCAGCATCGTCTATCGCTTTCACGCGCGCGATCTGAACCTTGTGCTCGGTCCGGCAGCGGATGGCCGTGCAGTGCGCTTCGTGGTGAAGATCGATGGCAAGGCCCCCGGTGACAACCACGGCGCTGATACCGATGGGTCCGGCAACGGTGCCATCACGCAGACGCGGCTCTATCAGTTGGTGCGGCAGGCGGGAACGGTGGGAGAACACCTTTTCGAAATCCGCTTTCTTGACCCTGGTGCCCGCGCTTATGCCTTCACATTCGGCTGACGTAGATCCGCTGCCATCTCCACACGGTTCCTGATCTGAATGTCCACTCAGCAAGCGCCCATCGGCTCCGGATTCGGCCTGGCGTCCACCGCTGCGGATGTCATCCGCGGCATCGACCCCCGTGCGACAGACCCTGTTGCCGCGGGCCGGCTTTGGCCGCTCAGCGAACAGCTGACAGGCGCAAGCATCCATTGAAGGAGCAGGCGGCCTGGAACTTGCCCCCACCGCCACTGCCGCAGGATTTTTGTATGCGTTTGTATCTGGCGGTAGGCGGCATACCTGCCCAGACAGAAGGGCTGTTTCCCGCTACGTGGGGGATACATCGGCCTTCTTTAATGCATTGCGTGGCCCGGCGCCAGACAAGTGCGAAGTAGCCGGGACGCGCAATCGAACGCAATCTTAGTCCAAGGAAATCCATCATGATCCGAATCGAAAATGTGCTTTATACCGCAAACGTCCACGTTACTGGCGGCCGCGATGGCCAGGCACACAGTGACGACGACCGTCTGGACCTGAAGTTGTCGCCCCCCGGCAGCAACGGCCACGGCACGAATCCGGAGCAGTTGCTTGCCGCAGGCTGGTCCGCCTGCTTTATCGGCGCGATGGGCCGTGCCGCCAGCCAGATGAAGATCAGGTTGCCGGCGGACCTGGCACTCGATACCGAGGTGGACCTGGGCACAACCGGCGACGGGTACTTCCTGCAGGCACGTCTGAATGTCAGCCTGCCAGGCCTGGACCGAGAGGTAGCGCGCGCGGTCGTGGAGGCAGCGCACCAGCTCTGCCCGTATTCGAAGGCGACGCGCGGCAACATCCACGTCGAGCTGAATCTGCTCTGACGTACATCGTGGCCTGCCAGCATCGCCTGGCAGACCATCGCTTCCAACCTTTCACGTACTCGAACCATGCGCAAGTATCTACGCGCCGCCCTGGTGGCCATTGCCATTGGCGCGGTTTACTTCATTGGGAATGGCGTTCGCGCCTTCAGTGCACCACCGGCTAACGGCAGTGCGGCGCCCGAGTTCACTGGCATCAACCAATGGCTGAACTCGCCGCCCCTATCCATGCAGGCCTTGCGTGGCAAGGTAGTGCTGGTGGACTTCTGGACGTACTCCTGCGTGAACTGCATCAACACGCTGCCCCACGTCAAGCAGTGGTACGAGAAGTACAAGGACCAGGGCCTGGTCGTCGTGGGTGTACACACGCCCGAATACGCCTTCGAGAAGTCGACGGCCAATGTGGAGGCCGCACTCAGTCGCCTCGACGTCCGCTATCCGGTAGCGCAGGACAACGCGTACGGCACGTGGTCGGCATTCCGCAATGAGTACTGGCCCGCCCTGTACCTGATCGACGCCGACGGCCGCATTGTCTACCAGCACTTCGGCGAAGGCGGCTACGCCAAGACGGAAGCTGTCATCCAGAAACTCCTGGCGGAGCGCAAGTTGTCGCAGCCCGCCTGAAGAGCGAAAATTGGGAGCCCATCTCACGGATTCCCAACGTCGCGCATCGATGCTGCCGACTGAGTCGCCGATTGCGCGCCCGGGGGCGTGCAATGCAAGCTCTTGGCGCAGCGTCAAGCGGGCTGCTCTATGGTCACGAATGGCCAGTCTCCAAACTCGCCCTCAGACGCGATACCCATAGAGTGTGCCGTCGGCTTCGCGCGCGTTGTCCAGCGGGTCGCCCGCGAGATCGTGATAGGCATTGCCCTCGGGCTGAACTGTGCCGACAGTTGGTCGTCGCCGCTGGTCATTGGCCGTAGCCACGGCAAGGATGGCGGCAGCGATAGTGGCGGCTGTCATCGCCAGCATTAGGATGCGTGTGCGGATCATCTGAACTCCCTTGGTTGAGTATGAGATTTGTATAACGCAAGCTTCATGAGCAGTAGACCAACTGCATGCACGAATACATGCAGACGCCGCTCGAAGACCACGGGCATGGGCTGGCAGATGAGCGGGCGCCCGCCTATGCCCTGGGTGTCTAACGGTCCCAGTGGGTCCGAAGAAATCCAACCAGACTGATGGTCGCTGCCACGGCAATGCTGACGGCCACCATGACGAATGCGGTATGCAGGCTCGCGTAGCCTTGCAGGACCAGCACCGTGGCAGTCAGCGCAAATGCGAAGCGCACTACGCTTGCAGTCATCGGCCAAAGGATGCGTTGTGCTCCCTGACCCGCAAAGTAGAGCTCGAAGATCACGCCGATCGCTGCATAGAAGGGCGCTACCACATGTAGGTATCCTGCGCCGACCGCCATCACGGCGCTGTCGCGGGTAAACAGGCCTAGCCACAGTTGAGGGAAGAGCGAGGCCAAGAGCCCGACCATGCCAACCACGCTGGCAACGAACAGTACGTTCACCATCGCCACGCGCCGGGCACGCGCCACATTGCCAGCGCCCAGGTTCGTGGCAACCAGCGTGATCGCCGCGGTTCCGAATCCGAACATCACTGGCACCAGCAGCATATCCAGACGGGAGGCAATGCCGTAGCCGGCGATGGCGGCGACGCTTACGACCCCTGCCGCGGCGGTCAGCGCAGTGACTGACATGGCCGACATGATGGCGTTGATCGCCGACAGCAAGCCGACGCCGAGGATCGCGCCGAAATGCTTGCGTTGCAGCGGATAGCGGCGCAGGCGCAGCGTCGACGACGGCGAACGCATGTAGGTGACCACAACGCCTAGCGCGGCGATATTGCACAGCACCTGAGCGACGCCGGCGCCTGCCACGCCCATGCGCGGCGCGTCCAGCCAGCCGTTTATCAGCACGGGTGACAGTATCAGGCCGGCGACCGCACCGCCCAGAATGATCGCCGCCGGAACCTTGACGTTGCCGGCTCCGCGCAGCGCTGCCTGCAGAAGCAACAGCAGCCAGAACGGGATTGCACCTCCAAACAAGAGGTTGGAGTAGAGCACCGCCTGGTCTAATGATGGCCCGCTGCCGCCAAGGCTGCGGTACAGGGGTGGGCCGGCCAGCACCGCGAGCAGAGAGAATAGTCCACCCGCTATGGCGGCGATAACCACTGCATGCCACGCCAGGCTCTCCGCCTCGTCCCGGCGGCGGGCGCCGGTGGCGCGGGCGATGGCCGAGGACACGCCGCCGCCAATGCCGGCGCTGGCTATCGTGGTCATCAGCACCATGACGGGAACCACCAGCGATGCTGCGGCGATCGCTTCCAGGCCCAGTGAACTGACAAAATAGGTCTCGGCGACACCGAGCAAGGTCGTCATGAACAGCACGACGACTGTCGGAAGGGCGAGGCGGATCAGTTCCGGCAACAACGGGCCGTGGAGCAGTCTGTTGGCCGGCAGATTGTCACGAGGCGGAGAAATACTCTCGGCTTCACTAGCAAGGGTTTCTGCCATGATTTGTAGTGGACGTGATGTCTTCTATAGCTGCAAAAGGAGACCGCCGGACGATGGGCGGGGCGATGACAGTGCCATATGCCAGCGCGTATATGCGACTACGCGCGGATGGTCGGCACGACCGGGATCACTTCCGTGTATCCGGCCGACGAACTTGGACTGCGTTCGGCCCAATGCAAAGCCACTTCCAGCGATTCGACACTGATCACCACATAGCCGCCAAACAGTGCGTGCTCGTCAGGGGAGGGGGCATCCCGGACTTGGCGCTGGCCGTTCCGCACCCGCACGGTGCTGGCGTTGCGCGGATCGAGTTGCGTGCCGGCCCGCATGACGCCGGCGGCTGCCATGGCTCCCATGTACTGTTTCCATGCGAGCGAGATCTGCTGCGCTTTTAGCGGGTCAGCGTAGATGTCACGAGCGTCCGGCGGCTGTCGGAAGGCGAGAAAGAATTCCATCGTTGTTTCCTTTTGGACGGGGCGATCAGAGTGGCGCGAACGCGGCCGCGTGGCGGCGAGCGAATTCGGCGGCGGAAATCGGCGCACGGCCGACCAACTGCTGGAAGGTGTCGGTCATGCGGTTGTAGCGGTTGTCGCGATGCAGCTGGGCCATGATGACCAGGTGTGCGATCAGATGCGCCGGCTGCTGGAACTCCTGGAGCTTGGCCTCCCAGATCTGCGGTGGGACGTTGAAGTATTGGATGGTGCGGCCCAGAGCGCCGCTGAACTCCTGTGCGATCTCGGCCATCGTCAGCGACTGGGGGCCGGTCAGTTCGTAGATCTTGCCGATATGCGGCTCTGGGTTGGCCAGCACAGCAGCGGCGGCAGCCCCCACGTCGGAGGCGGCGATCGGCGAGGTCTTGCCGTCGGCGAACGGCAGGCGGATGGCGTTGTCGTCGCGGATGCCCCTGGCCGCCGGCAGGAACAAGCCTTCGAAGAAAGCGGTTGGACGCAGGTAGACCACCGGCAGGCCGGACCAGCGCAGCATCTGCTCTGCGAGCCAGTGCTGCTTCTGTTGCGGGCTGCCGGTGGTCTCTGTCTCGCTCATCTGCGACAGCGTCATCTGCGACAGATTGACGAAGGCCGTCACACCCAGGCTTTTGGCTGTGACGGCGACATTGGTGGCCGCTTCCAGGTAGTTGGGAGTGACCGACATCGTGAAATACACCACCGAGCAGCCCTGCATGGCCGCGCGCACGGCAACGATGTCGAGCATGTCGGCGACCACGACGTCGGCGCCGAGTTCACGCAGCGTGTCGGCACGCGCGTCCAGCTTGCGCACCATGGCGCGTACGCGATGGCCTTGTTCCAGCAGGATGGCGATGGCCGTGCGGGCGGTCGAGCCGACACTGCCGGCGGCGCCGGTGACGAGAATGGTTTCTTGGGACACGAGTTTCTTCCTTGTAGGAATGAGCAAGACGAAAAACAAACCTCAAAAACGGATCTCAGGAATCGACATCTGGGCGCGCCTGAGCCGCACCGGAACGAGGTAGCAATCCACCGGGGTGATAGGCGATACGCGTCAGCGGAGCACCTTGCGGGCGGATCGGCCGCATTCGGTCAGCGCAGTGGACGACGAGCGCGATGGCTGTCCGGCGAACCCGGGGGGGAGGCTTCATCTCTGATAGAATCAGCTATGTAGGAAAATACATAGTGGCACGGTTTCTCGTCTATGTCAAAAAATACATAGTCGTCGTGTGCGTTGACGCAATCTAGGAGCAATGGGAGTGAGTGATCAGAAGGAAGCGACGGCAAGCAAGGAAAAGCCGCTGAAGCATGTGCTTCTCGCCGGTATCTATAGTCAGCCGCGTTCCGGCTATGAGTTGACCAAGTGGATGCAGGTGGCGGGTCAGCACTGCTGGTCGGTCGAGCACAGTTCCGTGTACCCCGCTTTGCGTGAGCTGGAGAAGGATGAACTCATCAAATCCGAGCGCCTGCCGGGGACGCGCGGGCCGGAACGCTCGATTTACAGCATTACGGCTGCCGGACTCGAGAAGTTGACGGCTTGGGTGGCTAATGGATCTCCTCGCCCCGCCATCAAGGATGAACAATTGCTGCGCGTCTTATGCTTCGATTTGCTGCCGCGCGAGGTGGCGTTGGCGCAGATCCGATCGGTGCGTGCGGACCACCAGGCCCAGCTTGAGTTCTTTCTGGAGAGGCAGTCCGTGCTGACCGAGCATCAGCCCGGGCCCTTGCTGGTGACGCGCCGCGGCGTGCT
The DNA here is from genome assembly GCF_003353055.1 of Cupriavidus lacunae. Taxonomy (GTDB): domain Bacteria; phylum Pseudomonadota; class Gammaproteobacteria; order Burkholderiales; family Burkholderiaceae; genus Cupriavidus; species Cupriavidus lacunae. The sequence goes on along the minus strand of NZ_QKWJ01000033.1, from coordinate 64,388 downwards.
GGCGGAACAGGCCTATATCGCCTGGTGTGACGAGGTCGAGGAAATGATCGCTCGCCGGCCGGATTGATGCCAGGCCGAATATAGGCTGGCTTGCGGCTTTTCGAGCTACTGAAGGCGTTGTCCGCATCGCGTTGCTGGGGCAGGATCCGACAAATACCCTGCCAATGCCGGTGGGTACGCTGATGCGAATCCGCCCCGTCAGCGTTTGCTCCAGCATGTCGATGGATGCACGCGCGTTATCCAGATCATCCAGCATACGCCGCCCGCTGGCGTAGAGCACCATCAGCCTGATCTGGGGACGGCTGCCGAAATTGGACGAGAACCCGTACTGCTGCTTCTTTAGCGACGATTCGTTCTGTGGTCCGATGTGCCCCGATAAAACCGACCCGAATTCAGCGGCGTGGTTTCGATGATCGCGATGCGAGGGTGTCTGCAAGTACCGCTTCGATCGTTGTTGCAGCAAGCGTCTTTCGAACACCATCGTCGATCGAATCATAGACGTGGCTCAGCGTCGACCCGATGCCTCGCCCGATGGGGCAGGCCTGGCTGGGCTTCGAAGTGTGCAGGGCAAAGTGCGCCCCCTCTTCAAGCGCATCAAAGACGTCGAGCAGGCTGATTGCGTCCGCGCTCCTGGTCAGACGCCATCCCGCGTTGATGCCGCGATAACTCTCGACAAGGCCGCCTTTCGCAAGCAGCCCGAGCGTGCGACGAATCACCACCGGATTGGTGTTGACGCTCGCAGCGATCCGATCAGACGTGACCGGGTCAGGATTTTCCCGCGTGACGAGTGCCATCCACGCGAGGATGTGGGTCGCCACGGTCAAGCGGCTGTTGGCGCTCATCGAAAGTCTGTATTAGTCAATCTAGTTGTAACCATATTCATTACAGCATGGGTTGTCAACTTGGCATTCTTGAAGAATCCCGGCGACGTTGCATGTTCGCAGCCTTGCAGGACGGGCGATAACGGGCGACACGCACGGGTCCATAGACGTGCCAGCACCGCGCAACCATACCGATTCTTGTCTCGTCGACGTCTAACGTTCATGACGAAAGACTTGTGCTGATGGCGCGGAGGGTTTATGGTGTAACCAATGTTGTTACACCGCACGTACCGTGACGATACGCGCAGGCGTTACGACGTTTCCACAGTCAAACGGAAACGGACGTCCCTTTGATCTTCAGTACCGAAACGAGAAGCCCGCAGATGTCCACACTCTTCGATCCTATCCAGATTGGCGCGCTAAAGCTGTCCAACCGCATTGTCATGGCACCGCTCACGCGCATGCGCGCGTTCGCTGAACGCAGTCCGGGTGCCCTCAACGCGCGGCACTACGCGCTGCGTGCAAGTGCGGGACTCGTCATTACCGAAGCCACTTCGGTCACGCCTCAGGGCGTTGGCTATCCCAACACGCCCGGTCTCTGGAGCGAGGGGCAGATCGCCGGCTGGAGAGAGGTGACATCCGCAGTACACGATGCGGGCGGGCTGATCGTCTCCCAGTTGTGGCACGTCGGGCGAGTTTCCGACCCCGTCTACCATGACGGCCAACCTCCGGTCGCGCCGAGCGCGATTGCGCCGGAGGGCCATGTCACGCGCGTGCGGCCTCAGCGCGCGTACACCGTACCGCGTGCGCTGGAGACCGAAGAAATTCCCGGGATCGTCGAGGATTTTCGGGTCGGCGCCGCCAATGCAAAACGCGCTGGTTTTGATGGCGTCGAGCTTCACGCGGCAAATGGCTACCTTTTTGATCAGTTTCTGCACGACGGATCTAACCTGCGGACCGACCGCTATGGCGGTTCGATTGAGAATCGCGCACGCTTCCTGCTGGAGGCAATCGACGCGTTGCTCACGGTTTGGCCCGCGGGCCGTATCGGCGTGCATCTGAACCTGATGTCGAGTTCATACTCGATGCGTGATTCGAATCCGCGTGCGCTGTTCACGTACGTCGCCGGGCAACTCAACGCGCGCAACATCGCCTTTATCTTTGCGCGCGAGGCGCTGGATCGCGGCGACGAGCGAATCGGTCGTGACGTGCGGCGTATCTTCAAAGGGGCCTACATCCTCAACGAAGGGCTGACGATGGAGAGCGCTGAGCTGGCCATCGAACGCGGCGAGGCGGACGCGGCGGCGTTCGGGCGTCCGTTCATCGCCAACCCTGATCTGGTCGAGCGCTTTCGACGCGGCGCGCCGCTCAATACGATCAATCCTGAAACGATCTACACGGACGACGAAATTGGCTACAACGACTATCCGTTGCTCGATGAAGCTGTCTGAGGCGCGACGCGCGCTGCCGGGCGCCGCAGCAACGGGATAGGATCCGGTCGCCCGGAAACAACTCGGAAAGCTCAACAGTGCGGGCGACGGGCCAGTCTACCGGCTCGCGTATTGCGTCTTAGTTGCCGACCTGCTGTGCATCGAAGATCGATCAAGCTTCGCGCCCGCCGCCTTGAAAGGCCGTTGCGCTTCTACAGATACCCTGCATTGAGCGAAACGCCCTGGCATCCGTCAAGGCTATCAACGCTGCGCGCATGGCGCTGAATGGGGACGGAAAACACCATGTCAGCCTGGACAAGGTCATCAAGACGATGTGCGAAACCGGGGCCGACATGAAGACCAAGTACAAGGAGACGGCTCGCGGCGGTTTGGCAGTCAACATCATTGAATGCTGACCGCTTGCAATATGATAGACGAGCGCATTCCAATGTATCCCGCAGGTTCTGCGGGATACATTACGTCAGGGCCTCGGGTTCGTGGCAAACGACTTCGATGTTGTGCCCGTCCGGGCCAATGACGAACGCTGCATAGTAGTTCGCGTGGTAGTGCGGGCGCAGACCAGGCGCACCATTGTCCTTGCCACCCGCCTCCAGCGCCGCGCGATAGAAGGCTTCGACCTGCTGGCGATTCTCGGCCGTGAACGCCAAGTGAAGATGCGCCGGCTTTTCCTCGGTTTGGTACAGGCACAATGAAGCCTTACCCTTCGGGCTAAGCTCGACACCGTACGTCGGCGGCCCCTCCGAGGCAACCGCTACGCCGAGTGGTTCGAGTGCCTTGAGGAAGAATGCTTTGCTCGCTGCATAGTCGCTGACTCCGAATTTGACGTGGTCAAACATGCGTTCTCCTGAAGTGCGTGGGCCTGCGCGAGAATCCTAACCCTTCTAGCGTGAGTATGCCCTGCAGGTCCACATCGCCGGCCGGGACCGCAACCTCCACTGCATTTGAACCGCTCCACATGCCGCCGTCCTCCAATGGCTGGCGCCCTAACGTTCATCTCATTACAATCGCAACCATCTCGGTTCACTATAGGGCGGGCGTCGCGGCGAGGCCAGCCGCCGTCTGCTGACCCGCTGACGCGCGGCAATCGCTCGCCGGAACACCTTGAACTGCCATGGCAGGCATGGATCGCAAGCGCAATCATTCCCTCACCCGCTGGCTGGCAAGGGTGGCCTGCCTGGCCTTGCTGGCCGGACTCGGCCGGCTCGCATTGTTCGCCGCGATAGAGCGCGAGGCGTTCGTGCCCAAGCCCGCCGGTGCCTTCACGCCCGAGAGCTTCGGGACACCGTCACGGCAGATCGTCTTCGTCAGTTCGCAACGCAAGCTGCGTGCTTCTTACGTGCAGGCGGCTGACCCGGCTGCGCCGGCTTTGATGATTTGCCACGGAGATGACGAAAACCTCTCGGACTGGGCCATGGTGCAGGCTCTGCTCTACCGCGAGGGCGTATCCTCCTTCGTATTCGACTACAGCGGCTATGGCGCCAGCAGCGGCCGGCCCAGCGTGAATAACCTGCGCCAGGATGGCCTGGAAGCCTACCGCCGCTTTGTCGCGGAGACGCCGCTGGCGGCGCGGCGCTACGTCCTCGGTTACTCCCTCGGTTCGGGCGTGCTGCTCGATATCGTCGGCTCCCTGTCCCCGGCACCGTCCGGCGTCGTGATCGGCGCGGGATTCGCCACGGCGCGCGCCGCCGCGGTTGCCACTGGTATCGTGCCAGCCTGGCTTGCACCGCTGCTGCCCGAACCCTGGGACAACGAAGCGCAGGTGAGCAAGCTCACGCTGCCGTTGCTGCTGGCGCACAGCCGTTCCGACGAACTTATCCCCTTCGCCAACTCAGAGCGGCTTGCCGGCGCCGCTGCAGGGCCGCATCGGCTGGTCGCCTACAACGACCTGGTGCACAACGCCGCCATCGAAGGCGACCAGGCAGCCCGCTTCTGGGCCCCGATCACGGCCTACCTGCGCAGCGGACAGCTTGATCCAGCCGAGGCGGGCCCGACAGGCATGACCGACGTGGACGGCCTGAAGCGTAGCGAGCACAGGTGATCAACGTTCGCCACCCGCCTTATCATGTCCTTCGCGTACGGCCGACACGCACCAAGCCATCCCAGGCTGCTGGCTCGAATCAGACTTGCCGATAAGCGGTCATCGCATCAGACCGCTTGCAGGTATGCCCGGAGGGTGGCCGTGCCTGCCGTGGCGATTCTTTAACCAGCCAGCTCGCGGTGCAACGCCAGATATTCCTGCGCCAGCTTGTGGCGCGGATCCAGGTGGATCATGGGGGTAGCGTGCTGGTGCGATTCCCGGATCTTCACCGACGAAGAGAGCCGCGATTCAAGTACCGGCAGGCCCTCGCTCACCAGTTCTTCGACCAGTTTCGTCGGCAAGCTGGCGCGCGGCTGGAACTGGTTGATCACAATGCCCTCGACCTGCAGCCCGTCGTTGTGGTCCTGCTGGATTTCCTTCACATTATCGAGCAGCGTGTAAAGGGCTCGGCGCGAAAAGTCATCGCAATCGAACGGGATCAGGCAGCGCTCCACGGCGATCAGTGCGGACCGGGTATAAAAATTCAGGGCTGGTGGCGTGTCAATGTAGATGGCGTCATAAACAGCATCCAGTTCAAGCAGGGCGTCGCGCAGCTTGTAGATCTTGTAGCGGGATTCGAGCTTGCCATGTAGAGCGTCCAGGTCAGGATGCGCCGGCATCACATCCAGGTTCTCAAACGGCGTCGGGCGGACAAAGGACGTAACGTCCACCGGCCTGAAATTGTAGGTCAGGGACGTCTCGAAGAAGTTCGCCGCGGTCGGACCTGGCTCTGCGGCCTGCGCGCCCAATAGATACTGGGTCGAGTTGCCTTGCGCATCCAGGTCAACGACCAGGGTGCGCAAGCCTTCGCTGGCGCTGATCGCCGCGAGATTGCATACGATCGTCGATTTGCCGACCCCGCCCTTCTGATTGAATACGACGCGCCGCATTTGCCCCTCTGGAGAAGATCGATTCGAAGGCAAAAGCATACCTTAGCGAGGCGGCCCTTGGTAGCAGGCGGCCAGAAGTCCTGGCTCGCAGTCTGGCTGACCGATTCTCAATGAGAAGCGAACATCTGTACGTGCGGCTGACGGAAGGAGCGTCGCGTCATGGCCGGTTTGGGACGAACGTTCGCTGCGAAACGTCAATCGTCCCTGGCCGGAGGCTACGCAATTCGGCAAACCGCCCCTGCTAGCCGAGGAATATGCGAACTAGGCAGCGAGCTCAACTGCTCTTGTTTCAAGCAGATCGATTAGTATGCGCTCAACACGGCTTCCACCGACGCCGACGCGTTGATCTGCGGATATCAGGCTCAATGTATCGGCTGCCTCAGCGTACTGCCCTCTGGCAAACTGACTGACGGCATCAACCAGCCTGAGCGAGAGGCGCGTCTGGTCGCTGGGTTCCTTGGCCGTGATAGCCGCCTTGCTTTGCTCAAGCGCAGCAATATCGCCCGCCGATGCCTGAATTCCAGCAAGATGCAGCGCTATAAACGGATGCGACAGCATGGAGTTGAAGCGCTCGGACAGGGCGGAAACCGTGGCTGAAATCGGCCGCGTAGCTCCTGTGCGCAGGTATTCACGCAACAAGAAACCGCCGCAATCGGCCAGAGTCAACACCGGACCACAGCGAGTGGTCTCTGGTGCACAGTAACGCTCATAGCGCTGCCATGCCAGCTCGGTTAACCCCAACTGCCACTCTGCCAGGGCCAGGTGCCACTGCACATGGCCATACATTGCGCCGCCCTCCGCTGACGGGCGGTGTTCATTTAGCCAGTTACCCAGCAATTTCAATGACTCTCCAGGCTCACCCTGGTCGTGTAGCACATGCGCATAGCTATGGATAACGTAGGGAGCCTGTGGGCGCTGCCGCAGTGCTCGCTCGACAAGTGCACGACCACGGTTCTGATCACCGGCCTCACTGGCTGCGAACCCCAGGCGTGCGAGGCAGGCCCAATCGTCACGCAAACTGGGATCGACCGATTCCATGATATTGAGAACGCGCTCAAGCTTGCGCGCACCGCCATAGAAGATCAGATAACCACAAAGTTGCGAGATGACTAGCAGGTCACTGGGATTGGCAGCGATGTAGGCCTCAGTCGCTGCAAGGTTGGTGTAAGGGTCTTCAAGCAGGCCAAAGAGCGCGGAGATATGCGCACGCTCCCAGGGCAGTGCAGCTCGTGCTGCCAGTAATGCACGCTCTTTGAAGAGATCGGCGTCCGCAGCCTTCGAGTCTTTAGCAAGCATATGGCGCGCAGCCAGGGCCAGGGCGAGATTGCCGTCCAGCGCCAAAGCCTGATCGAGGGCTTCCGCGGCGCCCGCTTCAGAACCGAGGATGCGATCAACAGCGAGCTGATACCGTTCTACGGCTTCTGGACGGTCAGTCGTAAGAGGTCTACCGGTACGCGCATCAATCATATTGGCTCCCTGAGTTGCAAATCGCTGATACGAAGCGCTCTGATGCGCTTTCAGCGTAGTCCAACCCAAGGCGTTGGGCTGTCTGACAGCGTGAGCGAGACGCCCCCTTACCCGAGTTGCTCGGCAAGCCCGACGATGATGCCCTCAGGCCCACGAATATAGGCGAGCCGGTACGATTTCTCGTACTGCATCTGGCCAATGAGTTCTGCGCCATGGGCCTGCATTCGCGCAACGACAGCATCGATGTCATCGACGGCAAACATGATGCGACGAAGACCCAAAGCGTTCACTGGCGCGTCCACGGGCCCAAACCTGACTGCATTTGGCGTGTGGAATTTGTCCAGTTCAACTCCCTGCCCATCGGGAGTCCGCAGCATCGCGAGGGTGGCTCGGACGTCTCCAAGCCCTATGAGGCTCCCGACAGAAGGCCCTTCAACCGTGGTTTGGCCCTCAAGCTCGAGGCCCAACTCGACAAAGAAAGCCTTCACCGCTTCGAGATCGTCAACAACTATCAGGACGTTGTCCATTCGCTTGACTGTCATGTCCTTCGGTCCCTCTTGTAACGGTGTCGCGTATTCGGGCGGAATTGGCGTCCAGATCTGCCGGGTGGATGATTTTACCGAGGAAACAGCCTACCCGAGAGCTGCCCTTGGCGACTGGCTGCTTTTGGCCGAGTCCTGCCCACTGGCCGGGATCAGTGCAACAATAAAGCCGTCGGCGCACCTTGCGACGCATCCCCGGTCATGGAGGCGGACATGCTGGAAGTCGAGAAGGAAAGGATGGTGGCAGCGGCGAGCAGGATGCTTGAATCCGTGCGGACCCCGTCATGGGCAGCGGCGGCCCTCGTGACCGTCTTGCTTGCTGTGGCTTCGGCCCAGGCGCAGTCTCCGTTGTTCGAGACGTTCGCAGTTCCCGCAGGCAGCGCGCCGCACGACGTCGCACCGGCGCCCGACGGCACCGTGTGGTACACCGCGCAGGCACAAGGCGCGGCCGGGCGATTGGACCCGCGCAGCGGCAAGGCCGATAGGGTGCAGCTCGGCGCCGGGTCGGCGCCGCACGGCGTGATCGTCGGTCCCGACGGGGCGGCGTGGATCACTGACGGCGGCCAGAACGCGATCGTGCGCGTCGACCCTAAGACACTTGCCGTGACGCGTTTCCCGCTACCGAAGGACCGGCCGAACGCCAATCTGAATACAGCGGTCTTCGACAAGCGAGGGCACCTGTGGTTTACCGGGCAAAGCGGCATCTACGGCGAGCTCGACCCAGCGCGCGCCAGCATGCGCGTATTCGATGCCCCGCGCGGGCCCGGTCCTTACGGCATCTGCGTGAGCCCTGACGGCAGCCTGTACTTCGCATCGCTGGCCGGCAGCTATCTCGGCCGCATCGATCCGGCCAGCGGCGCGGCGCGGGTCATCGAGCCGCCGACGCCAGATCAGGGTGCGCGACGCGTATGGGCCGATTCGAACGGGCGCATCTGGGTCAGCGAGTGGAGTGCTGGGAAAGTCGGCGTGTTCGACCCGGCAACGCATCAATGGCGCGAATGGCGGCTGCCTGGCCACGACCCGCATGCCTATGCGATATTTGTCGACGACCGGGACATCGTCTGGCTTAGCGAATGGAGCGCCAACGCGCTGGTGCGTTTCGACCCGCGCGCCGAGCGATTCGAAGTGTTCACGCTGCCGCGCCCGCACGCGAACGTACGCCAGATGATGGGCCGCCCGGGAGAAGTCTGGCTGTCCGAATCCGGCACCGACCATCTGCTGCGTTACCGGTCTGGCGCGGCCAATGCCAGCCACAATTGATGGCGCGCCTCTGTGACGCTGTCAAAATGCGCCGGAACACATTGCGAGCATCCCGCGCGGGACGATGGGTGTGGCACCGAATTCGCGTGTCAAAGACCTGGTTCGTGCGGGACCATGACGACGGTGGCGGTGTCACGCGTACCCTCGGCCTGTTCACCATGTCGGCGAGCTATCGCATCAGTCCGTCCTGGACTACGCGCTTTTTCCTGGCATCGCACCGTCACGACCAATAGCCGAGATAGCGATGTGATGGTGCTGGGGCTGGGGTATCGGTTTTAGCCTGCCAGAGACACCACGGCTTTGGACGGCGGACAAGCGGGCGGGACAACGAGGTGAGGCACCCCACCGAAGTGGGGCGTGATCAACTCTCCCTGACCCCTATAACTAAAAGCCAAACAAAAGCAAGGCCCAAGCACGGGGATAGCCAACATTGCCGGCTAGCTGGAAAAGGAAAACCCAAGTACTGCACCTTAAAGCGATTCCTTGCTGTTCGCGGACCTGCTACTAAGAACAAGTCGATTTGATCGAGATAAAAGGGGGTACGATGCGTTTGACCAGGCGAAAGGGGCTTATCGGAGTTTTGGCCTGTTGCGCGCTGACTACTGGCGCCTTCGTGCAATCCATGTCTGTAGGCCGTGGCCAGTTACTGGATCAGAAACCTACGCTACGCATCAGCGCCGGCGCGTTGGCGAACCTGCTGACTTCAACCGATGCGGGCCGGCAACTTATGCAGGTCGCTGGAACTCCGGCTTGCGACCTGGAGGTGGTGTACTTCCGTTATGGCACGATTGGTGGCGCCAACGAGAGCACCAACGCCAGCGCCGCCTTAATGATTCCTGGCGGCGGCCCAGCCTGTAGCGGGCCACGCCCGACCATGCTGTATGCGCACGGGACCACCACGTATCGCAATTTCAACATTGCCGATCTGACGCAAACAGACAAGAGCAACGGCGACGGTGCCTCAGAGGGCCTCGCCGTTGCAGCCATGTACGCGGCTCAGGGCTATATCGTGGTGGCAAGCAATTACGCGGGATATTCCGGCTCCGGTCTTACTTATCACCCGTACCTGAATGCTGTGCAGCAGTCGGCTGATATGATCGACTCGCTCACGGCAGGGCGGGTTGCCATGGGGGGGACGAACTCAGGAAAGCTGACTTGGGAGAATGGCAAGCTCTTTGTGACTGGCTATTCGCAGGGCGGCTACGTTGCCATGGCCACGCAACGCGCGCTACAAGCGGCGGGCGTCAACGTGACGGCTGCCTCAATGGGGTCTGGCCCCTATGCCCTGGGCGCCACGGGCGATGCACTGGTTGCGGGCGAAGTGGATATCGGCTCGACCGTGTTCACGACGCTGGTGGCGACGAGCTACCAGCATGCCTACGGCAATGTCTACGGGAGTCCAGACGATCTCTATGAGCCGGCCTACGTGCCTGGCATCGAACAGTTGCTGCCGAGCTTGACGTCGATTGACGTACTGATCGGAAAGGGAAAACTTCCCGCTACCGCGCTCTTCAGTCTTACCCCTCCCGCTCCGCAGTTTGCGTCACTGACGCCGCCGACCTCGCCGCCGCTCGTGCCGGCGGTGCTGACGCCGGTATTTGCCCTTGGGTTCGGCAATGGCAACCTCGTGCGCAATGCGTATCGCCTCAGCATGCTGCAAGATGAACTGGTGAATCCAGACGGCGCGTTCCCGAATACAACGGCTGCAATGGCACCAGCGGCCAATCCGGCCACTCCCCTGCGTCAGGCATTCAAGCGAAACGACATGCGCAACTGGACGCCAAGCTCCCCGGTCCAACTCTGCGGCGGGTATGCGGACCCCACTGTCTTCTTTTTCAACGCGACCATCCAGCAGGCGTACTGGAAAAACGCCAAAGTACCGGCAAAACTGACCACGGTGCTCGATGTCGATGCCTCCATCACCGGGGCTAATGATCCTTATGCCGCCGTCAAGCAAGGCTTTGCCGATGCAAAGGCAGCGCTGGCCGCGCAGGCGGTTGCCGGAGGTGCCACGGATGGCGGTGCCTCTGCGGTTATCGAGGCTTACCATAGTGGACTGGTGGCGCCGTTCTGCATGGCTGCAGCGCGCACGTTCTTCGGGAACTTTTGAGCATTTCAGGCTTGCCACGCGGCCTCCCTCCTGAGTTCATCGTCGGTTCGGTTTCGTACATACCGCGAGAGCTCAGTGACGCCACCCTCCATAACTGGCGGCTTGGCCGCCGTCAGGCCGACGGGGGGCCGAGCCATGATTCACGTTCGCCGAATCGCCTTATATGCCGTCGCGGCTGCATTCATGCTTGCCGGATATCCAGATCTGGCAGTGGCAGAAGATGCTGCAAGCTCGGGCGTGTTCCGTGTCACGCTGCTTGGGACAGGCGCGCCAGATCCCTCGGCGGATCGATTTGGCGCCAGCACGCTGATCGAGGCAGGGAACCAGAAGATACTCATCGATGCCGGGCGCGGCGCCACGATACGCCTCGCACAGCTACACATCCCGCTTGGAAAGATCGACGTCCTCTTCTTGACCCATTACCACTCTGATCACACCGTTGGCGTCCCTGACCTTTGGCTGACTGGGTGGCTCCCGCCGCCCTTCGGACAGCGCAATACCCCGTTTCATGTGATCGGACCGAGCGGTGCGGCCGATTTGATGGTGAACCTGGAGCGCGCGTATGCTGCTGACATCAGGATGCGGATGGCCGACCAAAAGCTTTCCCGTGAGGGACTCGATGTCAAGGTCGAGGAATTCACAAGGGACGGCATCGTGTATGAAAAAAATGGGCTTCGCGTGACTGCCTTTGAGGTCAATCACGGCGAGGCAGTCAGGCCCGCGTTCGGCTATCGCATCGACTATGCGGGCCACGCCGTCCTTATCTCGGGCGATACGCGGCTCAACGAGAATGTTGTGAAGTATGGTGCTGGGACCGATCTGCTGGTGCATGAGGTCTTTGCCGTGAAACCAGACATGATGAAGAGCCCGGCAATGCAAGCAATCGCCGCGCATCATGTCACGCCGCAGGAAGCAGGTAGGGTATTCACACGTGCGCGTCCCAGGCTTGCTGTGTACACGCATCTTTCGCTTATCGGCACGCCGACCACCCCGAGTTTGATGCCCGATGAAATCGTGTCGCAAACGCGTGAAAGCTACAACGGTCCGTTGGCAGTCGGGGAAGACCTCATGGCCTTCGAGATTGGCGCCGAAGGCGTGGCCATTTATCGACGTGGGCCTCGCTAGCTGTGAAGCGGTATTGCCACTGGGTCAAGCCTGTCCGCGCAGCAGGTATTCGCCGCCCGGCAGCATGGTGAATGATTTTAGGGGAGGATTGGCGGTCATTATGGTGCAGCGGCGCAGAATTCCGGCCTGACGCGAACCGTGGTCAACCGGACCGATGTATCAGTGCCAGGTCGCGAAGCAGTAGCCGCGCGCGTGGAGGTTGCGCCCCAAACGTTTCGGCAAGCACGCGTAGCGACATCGACAGCTTGTCGTAGCCGCCAATCCAACCCAGTACCCAAAGCAAAGCCGGGGAGCGCCTTTAAGCTGCCCTTGAAGCCGGCAGCGGAAATCATCAGCCGGGGCCCACGCACGCGCCAAGTTCGCTCAGCAGGTGAGCAAGCCTGGCCTGGGTGCCCGTCTCGGTCTTGTTGAAGATCGCCTTGAGCTGGCTGCGGGCAGTCTCATGGCGGATGCCGAGCCGCGCGCTGGCTTCGGGCAGCCCGATGCCAGCGGTGAGCAGTGTCGCCAGCCGAATTTCGGCTGCGCTCAGGCCATACAGTTCGCGCAGCACGCCCGCCAGCAGGGCCGGAGCAGCGCCGGCTTCGCGGACCGCGACCAGAGCGGCCGGGCGCTGCCATTGCCTGGCCAGGCGATGGGCCGGCGGCAGCGGCAGCACGACGACGCTTGCGCTGTGCCCGCTGCCGTCGTGGGCTTGCGCGGCTTGGGCCGGCATGGCGCCTTCAGGGCTGCAGGCTGCAGCCAGCATCTCCCGGAACGGTCGGCTCAGGCGCCAGTCGTCATGGCACGTCCGGCCTCCGGGGGCGACCTGCTTGCCCGGCAACAGCCGCCTCACCCAGCGTTCGCCACGGGCATTGCTGAGCAGCACCTTGCTGTCAGGCGCGACGACGATCAGGCCGAAGGGGAGTCGCTCCAGCACTTGCGCAGACAGCTCGCCGAGCATGGCGACGTCCAGCGTGCGCTCGCGCAGGCTCAGTGCCTGTCGCAGGTGCGGCATCGCCCAGCCTAGCCGGCGCGCGTCCTCAGCGTGATAGGGTTGTTGTCCCAAGGGCTTTTGCAGCGAAAAATAGATTTCGCGGTGCGGCTTGCGCTCGACCAGGCAGCCCATCACGGAACTCAGCTTGAACCCGTGCATGAACTCGCGGTAAAAGGGCAGCCGGCTCATATTCGCCTGACCGAGGTCGCGCGAATCGACATACCAGTCTCCCACTGCCATTTGGCGCGTGTAGGTCCGCGACGGGTCTTCGGCCTGGTAGTGGCCGTTGTAGGCGTCGACCAGTTCCTGGTTCAGGTCATGGATCTCGCTGACCCGAAACTGCTGGCTGGGCGCGTCAAACTCGACCAGCGACGCGTGCATGCTTTCGCCGGCATCGCGCAGCAGGGCCAGGCTGGACTGCCAGGCGGTTTCGTCAAGGATGCCCTCGTACAGGCCGCGTATGGTCTGATGCATCACTTCTTCTTTCATTGCGCTCCCCCTGGGCGCCTGCGCCGCGCGTACCTGCCGGGGGCTTGCCCCGCGCGGCTTGGTTGCCCGTCTTGCTCTGTATGGCTTATCCCCCGTTCAGGGGAATGCAAAGACAATACGAGATCCGCGACGTCCGCACTTGCGGTTTCTTGCGAATAATTCTGGGGAGCCGGCTTGTGCGTCGGCTGTCAGGTCAGGCTTGCCTGGCCTGCGCATGAGTGTTGCGGCGGAAATCGCTTGGCGATGCCCCGCTGAACTTGCGGAAGGCAGCGAAGAATTGTGTGTAGGAATCGAACCCGCTTGCGGCCGCCACGTCGGACAGGGACATATCGGGGTGGCGCCGAATCAGTTTCCGCGCATACTCGACGCGGCACATCAGCACGTATTGCCAAAGGCTGACCTGGCGCGTCTTGCGAAACATCCGGCACAGGTGGAAGGGGCTGATATGGACTGCGGCGGCGATCGCGTCGATGGTGAGCGGCTGGGACAGGTGGGCGAGGATGAAATCGTCCAGCCGCGCCAGAATGTGCCTGGACAAGAGGCCCGGCTGCTGGGCTGCCAGGGCGGTTGCGTCCTGCTTCCCGCCGCCATAGAGGAGGGCCACGCGCAGGCTGATGGCCAGCAGCAAGGATTGGTCGAGCAGACTGCCGCCCACGCTGCCACCCCGGACATGGGCGTCCAGCGCCAGCACCAGTTGCACTAGGCCGTTGTCGGCGCCGCCGGCGAAGTCCGAGCGCAGATCGGGCGTGCTGCGTTCGTGCGTCCGTTCATGGGCCAGGACAACGGCATCGGGTCGCACGGAAAAATAGATGGCATCCAGCGGGGCTGACCAGGCGCTGGAAAGCGCATCACCGGCAGCGCGAAAATAGACCTGATTTGGCGCCATCGCCCCGTCCAGGCGCCGCCCGTTGACGTGCCAGCGGATCGCGACGGGGCCCCGGCCGATCGGGATGGCCAGGCAGTGCACGGGCATGACCGTGGTGTCCAGGGCGCCGGCGGGCAACAGGTGGCGCTCCAGTACAAAGCCGTCCCAGTGAGAGGTCGCGCTGCCATAGCGCGGCGTCGTAGGGATAGCTGGCACGGTGCCGCCGGCTGTCGTTGCCAGCAACTGGGTGCGTGAAGGAGCCTGGCCCATGGCTGGCGCGAGTCAACCCGCGCCCAACATCGCGGGCAAGGCGAGATATACGGTATTTGTCATCTCTTTGTGCCGTCACCTTTCGCGACCGCCTCCGCGGCAGGTCGTCCGCTATGTGTGTGGCGAGTATATACAGCTTGCGGTCGCTTTGGCCCTTCCGGCCGAGCGCCTGACCGACAACGACGCTGTTGTGGCATCCTTCCATTGGCAAAAGAAAGGAAGGGTAGGGGTCAACATGTATAAGAGCTTGCTGATAGTCGCGGCCGCCGCGGCCGCCTTTATCTATTACAAAACTCACGCGCCTTTGGTAAATCCCGTTGCCCAGGCCGAGCCACAGCAGATCGAGGTCTCGGCTGTGGCAGCGAGAGCGGAACCGGCATTCCGCTGCGAGGGAAAACAGCACTGCAGCCAGATGGCTTCCTGCGCGGAAGCGCGCTTCTATCTAAAGAATTGCCCGGGGGTAAAGATGGATGGGGACGGCGACGGTATTCCATGTGAGACGCCGCCTCTCCAGTGTATGTTTTGACGACAGGCCACGCACTGCCATTCACTTCTGCGCGGGGAGACGGCTGAACCGTTGCTCGATGACCTTGGTTCCCCATTGCGCCCCCTCTGATTCGTCCGCCAACTGAAAGCCAAAGGACTCATATAGATGGCGTGCCGCATCCAGCCCTTTGAACGTCCAGAGGTACGTCTCGCTATATCGCTCGTCGACGAATTTCATCGCGTGTGACATCAGTTGCCGTCCGACGCCAGAGCCACGCAATGAGTCATCCACAATGAACCAGCGCAAATGGGCGATGCCCTTTGCATCATCCCCGTCGATTGCGAGAGAGGCGAGCGACCGGCCATTTTCGACGTAGAGCCACAGCGCCTTGCCATCGGCTGGCAGCTTGCCGACAAACTCGGCAAGCTCTGTCGCCACCTTCTTTTCGAAGAACGCGCCGAAGCCCCAATGTTCCGAGTAAAACCGGGCGTGCAAGCTTGCGACGTCACCAATGCAGCCGGGTTGGTAGCCCTCAAGAATCCGCGCGGCCACGGCATCTCCGGGGGCTGTCTTGATTGCGTTGTCTTGCGTGAGTGCATTGGCGTAGAGCGCGAGAGAGCGGACCAGGGCCTGCTGGTCAGCAGGAACCATCCGTCGAAGCGCGTTGGACACCTGATCTGTTGCGAAGCGATCGATTTTCTTTCGAAGTTTCTGCCCTGCCTCGGTCAGGTACAGCTCGGACGAACGGCCGTCTTCGCTTGCGATCTTGCGCTCCAGGAGTCCACCAGCCTCCAGCCTCGCGATCTGCCTGCTCGTGTTCGATTTGTCCAGGCGCAAGATGTTGCCCAAATCCTTTGCGCTTATCCCTGGCTTCGCCCCGATTTCGATGATCGCGTGAACGGCCGATGGGGCAAGGTCACTATCGGCCAGGGTGGCTCGCATGAAGCCAAGTTCGCGAACAAGTCTCCGAGAGAAGTCGCGAAGTTCGAGAATCGTCGCTTCTCGAGATTTGGCTGGAATATCGACAAGGTCCACGGGCGGCCTTATATAAGTTGCGTTTCGCAACCAATATAGTTGTGAGGCGCAATCTTAATCAACTCCGGCTTTGCTTCGGGTTGCCCGATCGCCACCATCGATCACCTGCCGTAGCGCCTGCACAAATTGCCTGACTGCAGGCGTTGCTACCTCCTCGTCGAACGCGAATTCCACGTCGAAGCGGTCAGCGATCTCAGTCAGTGGCACCAGCCGCACGGTCGGCGGACAGACGGTTGACAGGCTTTCGGGGACAAACGCGCAACCCATCCCGGCTGAAACGAGACCGAGCACGGTCGGGATGTCGCTACCAACCTGGGTCACGCGAGGCGTGAAACCGGCGCGCTCACACTGCGTCATCAGGAAGCGATGCTGGGACGAGGAGCGCGCCGGATCGAACCAGACGAAGGGCAGGTCCGCCACGTCCGCCAGTCGTTTCGGCTGCTTGTGCCGGACAGTCTGTGACGAAGGCATGGCCAATACGAAGCGGTCACTAAGCAACACGATGCCGGACAGGTGCGCAGCCTCATGCCGGCGCCAGGCCATGATGCCGCCATCCACCTGCCTGTGCCGGATCGCGGCAATCTGCTCCGTCGACAGCATCGGGTCCACCAGGACCTTGACTTCCGGGCACGCCATCCGGAAGGCCCTGAGCACGTTCGTCACGACGGCTGAACTCAGATAGTTTGGCAACACACCAAGGCGCAGTTCGCCGAGCTGCCCGGCGGCGCAACGCAAGGCGCGATCGCGACTGGCTTGCAGGTTTGCCAGAAGTTGCGTGGCATCCCGCAGGAAGCTCTCGCCCGCCACAGTGAGTTGCACGCCCCTGGCTTTGCGCGCCAGCAGTGGCGTGCCGATGGCCGCCTCAAGTTCGATGATTTGCCGCGACAGGGCGGGCTGGACGATACCGACCGCCCGCGCGCCTGCCACCACGCTGCCGGCCTGCGCTACCGCGATGAAGTAGCGAAGATGTCGCAATTCAATGTTCCGCATAGCTTCTCCGCAGGTTCAGTTCCATACTTGAAAAGCATGGATAAGCTACCTGAATAGCATTTGTTTGCATAGCTTCCTGGGTCTACGATGGTGTAGCTTCCTCATTGCAGGGAGCTCGCTTCCACAGTTCGCTACGAAACATGACGCTCCATATCAACACCCCTTTTGTACAGTCCCAGGCCAATTCGCAGCGGCTCGGCAAGCCGGTCTGGTTAAAGATGGAAGCCGCACAGCCGTCCGGTTCTTTCAAGCTCCGAGGTGTTGGCGCCTTGTGTGAAGCGCGGCACGCAGCGGGCGTACAGCGATTCATTTCATCGTCAGGCGGAAATGCCGGGATTGCGGCTGCCTATTGCGGACGCGAACTCGGCGTTCCGGTGGTGGTTGTGGTGCCTGAGAGCACGCCGCCTCGGGCGCGCGACCTGATCCGTCTTGAAGGCGCGGAGCTAATCGTGCATGGAGGCACATGGGCGGAAGCGCACGAGTTTGCCCTGTCCCTGATCGGGCCACGCGATGCCTTCGTGCACCCGTTCGACGATCCGCTTATCTGGCAGGGCCACGCCACGTTGGTGGACGAGATGGCGGCATCCGGGCCGAAGCCAGGCGCAATCGTCCTTGCCGTGGGCGGTGGTGGCCTGCTGTGCGGCGTGCTGGAAGGGCTTCACAGCAATGGCTGGTCCGACGTGCCAGTCATCGCCGTAGAGACCGACGGTGCGGACTGCTACGCCCGCTCGCTCGCACAAGGCAGGCCGGTCGAACTCTCAAGAATCACCAGCGTGGCGACGTCGCTTGGCGCCAGGCGGCCGTGCGATGGCGCGCTCCGATGGGCGAAGCGTCACGAGATCCACAGCGTCGTGGTGTCAGACGAACAGGCGGTGCAGGCAGCGATACGGTTTCTTGACGAACACCGCGTCCTGGTCGAGCCGGCGTGCGGCGCCGCCCTGGCGGCATTGGATAGCGACAACCCCGTGCTGAAGGCGGCCTCCAACATCGCCGTGGTGGTATGTGGCGGGGCCACGGTGACTACCCGGAAACTGCATGACTTTTCTGCAATGTTGGACTGAGGGAGCTTAGAGAGTGTTATGCACTGCCTCGCCAGGATGCTCAGGGGGCATACCCTTGCGGTACCGGCGGCGGGAAGTAGGGCTTGTAGTTGGCAGGTGGCGTTGCGGGCGGCGCCGCAAGCATCTGGCTGTAGGCCGGGACCCGGTGTCCGCTGGCGTACATACACTGAACGTACGCAGCGTCGTATTGGCGCTGCGCATCGTATCCTGAGTCGCTTGAAGTGCTGGCACCGGCCGCCGAACTGCTCACCGCCGCCGTGTCGGAGGCTTGATGCGAGTTCACGCCGCCGACCTTGCCCAGCGCGAACTGGCGGCAGTTGTGCTCATCGCCGAGAAACTGGTCGAGCGTCTTGTTACTGCCCGGGAGCACCATCACGCTGGGGCCCGACGGCATTGCAGTGCAGGCGCCCACAACGAGCGCAGCTGACATCAGGAGGGGAATGGAACGCGGCTTCATCCATACCTCTGCATTACGGCGATGGCTGGGCCGGCACCGTTTGCCAGCCGCCCGGGCAGTCCTTGACGTACGGGTAATAGCCACTGGGCTGGTCGCAGCGGTACCACCACGCGTTCGCCGAGGCATCGTCCGACCCATCGCCTTGCTCGATGTATTGCGCCGCGGGCGCGTAGTAACCGGGGTAGTAATTGGGGTATGGCCAGCCGTAGTATGGATATCCCCACCAGCCCGGCCAGCCGCCGCCTACCACGAATGCCACGTGCCCGTGCCCATGGTGAAAGCCGTCATGGTGAAAACCGTCATGGTGGAAGCCATCGTGCCCGTGAAAGCCGCCGCCGTGCATGCCACCGCCGCCACCACGACCGCCGCTGCGACCGCCGGCCAGCGTCGGACCGCCGGCGGCCATCGCCGCGCCTGCTACTAATGCCAGGGCGATCTTGCAAAGCCTGCGCCCGTTCATGATGTGTCCCCCGTCTTGCTGCCTGTCGGCCGGATCACTCGGGACCCGCGCGGACCGTCCCCCTCCCGCGCACGTAATCTCCGCTTGAACACCAGATTGACGCATCCGGCTCCGGCCATGGAGCCCTGGAAAATTAGAGGCGTTACGGCCATTTTCCGGTAAGACCCCCGGCCGCACCTGGTCTGAGCGGACTCCGCACTGTCATCTTTGTAAACGACTGACAGGTCGGGTTTATTCCATCAACCTGTCCCCCGACTTCCTATCATGCCGATGCCGCGGCTCACACAGCAGCCCCCTGGGAACGGCGGCTATGCAGCCTGAATAACATATTCCACTTCATGAGGCGGTGGGTCAGGCGTCCGTGTGCCCTTGGCGCCGTAGGACGACATGCGTGGCCTTCTCCGACGCTACGAATTCAACGCATTCGTATCCCAGAGCCCGCAAGTCAACCCCTTCGAACAGCGATTCTCCCCGGCCGAGCAGGACCGGCGCGATAGCAATGTGCAGTTCATCAATGAGGCCCTCACGAAGATACTGCCGGATTGTGTCCGGCCCACCGCCGATCCGGACGTCCATTCCGGCAGCGGCCTCGCGTGCACGGTCGAGCGCCTCGCGAACGCCTCCTGTTATGAAGTGGAACGTCGTGTCGCCTTCCATCTCGACGGGGGGACGAGCATGGTGGGTCAAGATGAAGACTGGAACGTGATACGGTGGATTTTCTCCCCACCAGCCCTTCCAGTTTGTGTCCGGCCAGTCCCCACGAATGGGTCCGAACATGTTCCTCCCAAGAATCCAGGCCCCAACATTCTGAAAGCCACGGTCGGCAAAATCATCGTCAACCCCGGTCGTACCGCCGTCCTTGCCGAACAAGGCCCGCTGGAACGTGCGTGTC
This sequence comes from Cupriavidus lacunae, assembly GCF_003353055.1. Lineage (GTDB taxonomy): Bacteria > Pseudomonadota > Gammaproteobacteria > Burkholderiales > Burkholderiaceae > Cupriavidus > Cupriavidus lacunae. The sequence goes on along the minus strand of NZ_QKWJ01000033.1, from coordinate 44,666 downwards.
GGGACTAGCCACTGGTGCAGTTCCGTCCCGCCAACGCCGAGTGGATTGTTGATGTCTTGATTCGGACCTGCTCCGTATCCGTCAAGGGAGATGGTGAAGCCCTCAACGCGAACTCGTGCCATCGTTTGCCTCCGTTTAGACGCCTAACAGGTAACCAACGGACGCCGGCGTCCGGACATGCTTATTAGTAGGGACAGATTGTTTCGCGCGTAAGCTTTTGTTTTCACGGCGAATCCTTTCCGAGCTGTCTCGATACTACGGTTAATGTACCGGACACCAATGCGGGCAGTAAATCCGCACCGATGCCCGGTTTGGAGAATGGCCAGAAACAGCGCTTGCCGACCGCTGGTGGCCGGGAGCGGCCGGTCGCCGCAGTAAGCCCTTGTCCAGCCGCCTTCCTCCAGGCCCGAAATGGCGTCCTATGTTAAGGTTGGCGGGATGAGTGCATGGACTTCAACTGGTGATGCATGGGCCCCATCTATGTGCCGGGGGAGTGATGGAGCGTGAGTGATGTGAAGCAGGAAACGCGGCGCACGCTGCGGACAGAGAGAGTGTCAACCAGCAGGGCTTTGCGCCTGAGCGTGCCGCCAGAGGCCAGGCCAGCGCCGGTCAACGGGAAAGACTGGCTGCGGCAGAGGAAAGAGCAATTGCAGGCTGCCCGTGCCGCTGCCAGGCAAAGGCGCGAGCTGCTAAGAGCCGAAATCATGTCGGCCGTGCAAGATGTTGCCCGAGAGGAACGCGCTGCTGCGCGGCTGGAAGCTGAGCGCCTGAAGGCGGAAGCCAAGGCCGCGCGAGCCTACACGCGGGAGGACGCACGCGCCGCGGCCAAGTTCGAGCGCGGCCAGCCAACCCGCCCGGCGTCCAAACGAAAGACGCTTTCTAATGAGAAACGCAAGCTGGTCTCTTACGCCGATCTGTTGCGCATGCGAGAGTGATCTGGCGGAAGTTCGACACCCCCCTTGCCGTCATTCGGGTCGACATAAGGGAAATGGCCGCTCTCAATTATTTCTCTTCTCGCATCGATGGGGTAAAAGTGATCCCCACCAATAAGCCTTCCGGCCCGATGAAACGACTGACGATCTGGCCCCACGGCTCTTTCTTGTTCCTGACCAGCATTTGATACCCGCGTGATTCAAGCTCCGCCGTAGCCCTTTCGACGTTGTCAACGTCAAACTCAATCCAGGCTTGCGGGACAGGAACATCACCAGGCCACGAATCCCTGCCGTAGCACGACTGAGCTGCCTCAGAGAGCGGCCACAGGGCGAAGCTGTTTGCCCCTTTCAGAGCCTCCGTGTGAAGGTAACCGCCTTTCTCCTCATTGAAGGGGATACCGAAGGTCTGACTGTACAGCTTGCGGCTTGCCTGCGCCTCACGAACAATCGGGCCAAAGCCTGCAATGAACAAGACTTTGGCATTTGCGATCTCTTCCATGGCTTCTCCTTTGCCCCCGAATGAGCGGTTTGGCTCGAAAGCAGTGGCCACGAGTACGGAATGCGATCGGGTGGGTGACCGCAATGGCCGACTACCTGACGAGCATAACTGTCCACGCCGATCCAATTCTGTCCTGGCGTAGAGGTCGGTTTGTAGGTAGGAGATTGTCGTGGATAAGTGTAGGCTTGTTTCCGTTGGCTTGTAGCCCCGTCCCCCGCGCGGCGAACAATGCTGTGATCGAGTTTGTGAACGCTATCCACTGATTGCAAGAGGAGGGCCAAATGGTCGACTCCACAAAGCCGCGCGCTATCGGCTTTAACCACGTAGCGCTGGAAGTCGGCGATATCGAGGAAGCCCTGGCATTCTATGGCCGCATTTTCGACTTTCAATTGCGCGGCAAGAGCAAGACGATGGCCTTCATCGATCTTGGCGACCAATTCATCGCCTTGCAGGCGGGACGCAAACAGCCCCCCGATGACGGCCGGCATGTCGGCCTCGTTGTCGATGACAAGGAGGCGGCGCGCGCCGCCCTCAAGGCGGCGGGGGTCAAATCGATCGACGGTCCGTTTCTGGATTTCCGCGACCCCTGGGGCAATCGCATCGAGATCGTGGGCTATGACAATATCCAGTTCACCAAGGCTCCGAACGTTCTGCGCGGCATGGGCCTGACGCATTTGACCAAGAACGAAAGCGCGAAAAAGGAACTGGCGGAAAAAGGGATGGCGGCGAGCTAGAGCCCCTGGTGTGGGGTTGTGATCTCTCGGGTCAATCCCGCGAGTTCAGGGCTGCGCGGCCATCATGGGAGGTCTGACCTGTCAGCCAGGCGCGCGCTGAGCCACCCAGCGCCGGTATTGACGGACACGGCATGCATCGGACGGCTGCTGCAGGATCAGCGCGCGCAGCGGTGACACCCTGGGATCAGTGGCCTTGCCTCGGCTGAGCTTGCGCAGTTGGAACTTGACTGCCGCCATATTGGCCAACGAGGCCAGCGGCTTGTTCTTCGAGCTGACCGGCAGCAACGCAGGCGCACTGTGCTTGCCGGCACGCCAGTCGCGCGGCACCTCTCGCCGTTGAGCAACCAGAGAACAGATACGTGGGGTGGCCCACTGGAGAACCGCGCGCGCCTGCTTTTTGAGATCGTCAGGGCTGTACGCGCGGTGGCAACTTGTCGAACACGTTCATGGGGGCACCTCGTTTGGTCGTGGCTCGACTTTAAGGTTAAAGTAAGCTTTAATGTCAAGGGCTTTTGTGAGGTGACGTATGAGAATTGGAGAGCTGGCGAAGCTCAGCGGTCTGACGGCCTCCCGCATCCGCTTTTACGAGGCCGCCGGATTGATCCTGGCGGTCGAGCGCAAGGCGAATGGCTATCGCGACTACCCGCCGGAGGCGGTATGGATTCTCGAAATCATCGCCAGCGCGCAGAGTGCGGGGTTCTCGCTCGATCAGATCCGCCATCTGCTGCCGCCCGGTTCGGGGAACTGGCAGCATGATGCGTTGCTGGATGCCCTGAAGCGAAAGGTCGCCGAAATCGAGGACATGCAAAGGCGTCTCAAACAAAACAAGACCCATCTGCTCGCCGCCATCAGGAACATCGAGAACAAGCCTGAGGATATGAAGTGCTCTGACGGGACGAAGTGGGTGCTGGACCGCCTCCGCGAAGAGGGGGCCGTGCCAGCGCGGGGAAAGGGCCGTCGGTCCGCCGCGAGCTAATCCCGCAGCTTCTAAAGGGGACAGGTCCATTTGTGGACCGTGTACGTGGCTATCTCACCGACGGGGTCCATTTCCTTGCCACGGATGGCCGACACTCAATCCTGAGCCCCATACAGTCAGGGTTCGTGGGTTTTGCTACCGAGCAGATATTTTTCAATACGGGAATCAGGGGCGAACCATACGCCAGCCATTAAGGTCAGTATAAAAAACGAAGCTGCGCTGCTGAAAAAACTGGCCAGGATTGCTAATGCGTAGATTGGGAGGGAGAGCTTCCCTTTGAGGTCGTTTCCGATGGCCTGTCTGAGTGCGGAATGTTCGCCGTCGTAGTTCATGATGAGTCTTGTGAGCAGCGAGTAAGACACGGAGCACATGAACAGGACAAAGGCATAGATTGCCGTCGGCGTTTCCGCGAAGCCGGATTTGCCGGTCCAGGTGGTGGTGAATGGAATCATGCTTAGCCAAAAGAGCAAGTGGAGATTCGCCCACATGATTCTTCCATTAATGCCACGGGCAACCTGGAACAGGTGATGATGGTTGTTCCAGTATATTCCGACGTAAACAAAGCTTAATACATAGCCGAAAAAATTATAGGCATTGTTCAGAATATTCTTAAGCGCAAAGCCTTCGGGAACCTGCAATTGAAACAGCATGAGTGTCAAGCTTACAGAAATGACCCCATCGCTAAATGATTCAAGCCTGTTCTTGCCGATGATCATGCTGTCACTCACTCATCTGAATTGGTTGCGAAATGCCAGGCGCGCCATATATGCGATGGGAAGAATAAACGGGAGGACACTCCAGAATCCTATCGTCACGTAGAGGGATGCACCCAGGAAAGCGCCGATCACAAAGCCGACCACAACACTTGCGCTTTTGAGAAGATCCTGGAAGTTGGCGCGTGTCCTTGCGCGCAAGTAGTTTGACAGATCGATACCCAACTGTGTGGTGTTCCCGGTCATCATGGTGCTGGGGCTGATGTACTTGATCAGTGTCTTGCTGGCAGTATTTCGGACGGCAAGCGCGACCAGGCCAAGGCCTCCAGTCAAAGCAAGGCCCGCGCCATCCGGATTCCCGAACGGTTCGAGATACAGGCCGGCGACCATGAAACCCAGCAAGAAGACTGCTTCAGCTACAAACAGCCAACCTAAGGTCTGGTGGGTCTGGTGGGTCTGCTGGTTGCGGTCAATCAGCATCTTGCTGATGATGACCGTGGCAATAAAGAGTGGTATGGCGCCAAGCTTGATCCATAAGCCGGCCCCGCCTTTGACGAATGCCGCTCCCGCGAGCACCAGGTTTCCGGTGACGTGCGCAGTGAAGAAGCCCAGCAGCGCAATAAAGCCAATCGTGTCGATGGCGCCGCCCACAATAGTAAGAAGGATTGGCGCCTTGCATATTTCCCAGAGGCTGAGATTCTCGCTTGTTTCCGTATTGTTTGATGCGTTGACGTTTGCGCTCATGGTTGAGATCCATCCGGTAAATGGGACCAGCGGTGCCTTGCACTAGCCCAACTCCAGGCGCGCTCGGCCGATCCGGCAATGCTGAAAGGTGGCAAACGCTCGCCGGTAGTATTGTCGTCGCTTGCTTGTCTCGCAGGGGGCTGCCCGCGGGGGGGTTCCCCCGCGGGGAGGGCGGTCATGCGATTAGCGTCCTGGCGACGATTGCTGCCGCCGCTACGCTAGAGGCGCTGATCGCCAGCCAGCTTCCCAGCAGGAGGGCGCCGTTGGCAACGTTTCGACCTGGATTCATTTGGTGCGCTCCTAGGGATGACTGGCGGCGGACATGCATCAGCGCTCGATGACCGGCGCGTGCACGGGAGCCAGCGATTCGTGCGTGGTTGCCGTGCGTTGCGCCGCCTTGTGGACCATCGTATAGGCATAGTCGACCCCCATGCCATAGGCGCCCGAGTGTTCCTTGGCCACGGCCATCACCTCGTCGTACGTTTCGCGGTTCTTCCAGTCGCGTTGCCATTCCAGCATGACCTGTTGCCAGGTCACGGGCACCACGCCTGCCTGGACCATGCGCTGCATGGCGTAGTCATGCGCTTCCTTGGTCGTGCCGCCCGAGGCGTCGGCCACCATATAGATCTCGTAGTTGCCTTCGAGCATCGCGCACAGCGCGAAGGTGGTGTTGCAGACCTCGGTCCAGAGGCCGGCCACGACGACCTTCTTGCGGCCATTGGCGGCCAGTGCATCGCGCACCTTCTGATCGTCCCAGGAGTTCATCGAAGTGCGCTCAAGGGTTTGCTTGCCGGGGAAGACGTCGAGCAGTTCCGGATAGGTATAGCCGGAGAACGAATCGCTTTCGACGGTGGTGATCGTGGTCGGCACGTCGAAGACCTTCGCGGCCTTGGCCAGGCCCACGACGTTGTTCTTCATGGTCTGGCGGTCCATCGACTGCACGCCGAAGGCCATCTGCGGCTGGTGGTCGATGATGATGAGCTGGCTGTTGCGGGGGGTCAGGACTTCAAGCTTGGCGTTCGACATGGTGCTCTCCGGTGGAATCTGATTCAATGATTTTGAGGTTCTGCTGGCGGTGCCGTTCTTACTTTCCCGCTGTGTGGCGCCGTCCATGTGCAGAACTATAGCGAACGAAAGTGCGCGAACAGCCAATCTAGATTGTAAATATTGTTCAAAAAATTTGATGTTTCTCGGGCTGTACGAGGCCGCGGGGACGTAAGGTCATCGTTTCCCCCTTTTCTACGAATTGGGGCTCTTTGTGATCCCGTCCCTGGCTCCATAGTCGACAAGCGTCGAATCCCAAGCTGGCCGCTTCGGCAAATTGTGGGTATCCGGGGACGTGAAGGCCATGACGTGAAGGCCAGGGGATCGCCGGCCGATTCGAGGATCCCGAGATGTCGCCGGGCCGATCGACCATACCAAAGGTTGATTGGTTTATCAGACGCTTTGTGAAGATACTCAGGGAAAGCCAGTTCATCCGGCATCCCACATCGTCGTGCAGAGGAGCAGGAACCATGACACACGGCACCGCACATATTGGATCGACGCCCTATTGCACGAACATCGTCGTATCCGGCCACGCAATCACGTCCGATGAACCCCACGCTCTCGGCGGGCAAGGGGCGGGACCGGCCCCCTACGATCTATTGCTTGCAAGCCTTGGAGCGTGCACCGCCATCACGCTCAAAATGTATGCCGAACGCAAAGGTTGGGCCCTTGAGTCGCTCGATGTTTCCCTGCGGATTGTCGGGACGGACGAGCGGCGAATCGTGCGGACGCTTGTGATCAAGGGCCTGGAGGACAGCCAGAAAGCGCGTCTGGCGGAAATTGCCGAGCGCACGCCCGTTACGAAGACGTTGAAATCCGGGTTGCCGATCGAAACTCGCCTCGCGTGACGCCGATCTGGTTCACACAAACCACCTCCAGGCTTCCCGAAGCTGACGGCTCCTGGCAATGAATCCACCGGACACCGCTCTCGAGGGGAGAACGCTCATATGATCCAGCAGCACGCAGACGGCGCGGGAGAGCGCAGGCACCAGATATTCCCGGTCCTGACACCGATCCAGGTTGAGGCGGCACGCCGGTTCGCAAGCGGTCCGCCGCGGCATTTTGCGGCGGGTGAGAGCATTTCGAGGGCTCCGGGGTTTCCTACTGGGCGTCTCCAATCGAAGCCCGCTTGTGTGCTGGAAAGGAAATCGCTCTTGTCGGCGGCGGCAACTCGGCTGGCCAGGCGATCGTATTTCTCGCGCCACACGTGAAGAGACTGCACGTATTCGTCCGGCGAGACCTGTCGGAGACGATGTCTCGCTACCTCATCGACCGCATCTCGGTATTGTCCAACGTAGAGATTCATGTCGGTACGGACCTGACCGAACTCGCCCCCAATGGCGGCACGCTCGCCAGCGCCACGGTTCGCGATTGCGCCAGCGGCACCTCGACACACTACGATATCGGCCACCTGTTCCTGTTCATCGACGCGACGCCGCATACCCGCTGGCTCAACGACTCTGTTCAGACGGATGACAAGGGCTTGGCGGATCGGCCTCATCGCTCGAGACCAGCATGCCTTGCGTTTTTGCAATCGGCGACGTCCGCGCTGGCTCGACCAAGCGAGTCGCCGCTGCAGTCGGCGACGGAGCCGCTGCCATCGCCCAAATCCACAGTTACCTCAGCAGACTGACCAAGGAGGGGGTATGAGCACCTGTAACCATACGGATACGATCTGTGATGTCGTGCCAAGCGCTCTGGGTTGCGAAGAATGCCTCAAAGTGCGCAGCCCGTGGGTACATCTTCGGCTGTGCCGAATCTGCGGTCACGTTGGCTGCTGCGATAACTCTCCCCTCAAGCATGCCCGCGCGCATTTCGAGAAGACCGGACATCCAATCATTGAGGGATATGACCCCCCTGAGGGTTGGGGGTGGTGCTACATCGATCGGGAAGAGGTCGCGCTCCCAGACCAGACGCCGCAGCGAGGACCCATCCCGCGGTTCGTCTGACGAAGGCGCGTCGCGACCGGTACCATGAATTCAATCTAGCTTGCCCCCTTCGTGACAAGCACCGCATCATTCCGATAGAGCTCCGGGAACATTGCCTTCAGGCTGGCGATCTTCGGCAGGTCGTTGATTACGATGTACGGATAGGTGGGATTATTGACCAGGAAGTCCTGGTGATAGTCCTCGGCGGCATAGAAGCCCTTGTAGTCTTCGATGCGGGTCACGATGGGCGCCCGATAGGCCCTGGCGCCATCGAGCTGGGCGATATACGCCTGGGCGATGGACCGCTGCTCCGGCGTCAGCGGGAAGATCGCCGAGCGATACTGAGTACCGTGGTCTGGACCCTGGTAGTTCAGTTGGGTGGGATTATGCGCGACCGAGAAGAAGATCTGCAGCAGCTTGCCGTAGCTGATCTGCGCGGGGTCGTACCGGATCTCGACCGATTCGGCGTGACCGGTCGAGCCGGTGCCCACCCGCTCATATTGCGCGGTGCTCGCCGCGCCGCCGGCGTAGCCGGATGTCACGCGCGTCACGCCGCGTACATGCTCGAACACCCCTTGCACGCCCCAAAAGCAGCCGCCCGCGAAAACCGCGGTCTGGCTGCGGCTGGCGCCCGGCTTTTCGTCGACGCTTGGGGCGGGGATCTTCACTGCGGCTTCGGCGGATAGCACTGGCCTGGCGACGCCGGCAACCAGTGCCGCCAGCATCGCCAGTCCGGCAAGCTTGGCGGTGGTGGGGCGGGTCCAGCGTTGCAGCATTGCGATGACTTTCATGGTCAGCCTCTCTGGAAGTGTTTGACTCAGCCGAACGTGAAGGCAAAGGCCTGCACGCCGGGATCGAGGAATTCGATGGTGAAGGTCCGGTCGCGGATGTCGCCGCCCTGGCGGACCAGTTGATAGAGGCGTTGCTCCGTCACCGTGCCGCTGCCGTCGGCAGCCACGTCGGTGCCGTGCGAGGTGCCCGGGGCCTTGCCGTCGATCGTCACGCGAAAGCGAACGGGCTTGCCATCCGGCGACGGGCCGAGCACGAGGTGCAGGTCGCGTGCGTGGAAGCGATAGACGATGCGTCCACTGACGCGCTCCAGGGTCGCCTCTTCCTCTCTGACCTTCCAGTTGCCGGCCAGGCCCCATTGATTGAGTGCAAGCTCCGCGGGCGCACTGTAATCCTTGGACTGATCCTGCCTGGCGCCGCCGGCGGATACGAAATTCTCGGCGCGCGCATAGCCGACATAGGTCTCCGGAGAACGCATGGCGTCCTTGTCGGCAGCCATTTCCACGCCTTGTGCCGTCACCGTCTGCCGGATGGCATTGGCATCCGGGCTGGTCTCGGCCATCGCCACTTTGGCCACGTCCGGGTGCCCGGCTTCCGCCAGCAACTGGCGGATCACGGCCTCCGATTTTTCGTACTCGCCTTCGCCGAAGTGATGGAAACGCACGCGTCCCTGGGCATCGATAAAGTAGTGCGCCGGCCAGTAGTTGTTGCCGAAAGCGCGCCAGATCGCGTAGTTGTTGTCGATGGCGACCGGGTAGGTCACGCCGAGGTCGCGCGCAGCTTTGCGGACGTTGTCGATATTGCGCTCGAAGGCGAACTCAGGCGCATGCACGCCGACCACGACCAGGCCCTGGTCACGATACTTCTCGGCCCAGGCCTTCACATAAGGCAGGGTGCGCAGGCAGTTGATGCACGAGTAGGTCCAGAAATCGACCAGTACGACCTTGCCACGCAGCGCTTCGGCACTGAGCGGTGGCGAGTTGAGCCATTGCACCGCACCGTCGAGGCCTGGGAAGCGGCCTTCCACGGGCAGTGCGGCCGGGTGGTCCGCGGCGCGCATCATCATCGAGCCATCCTGGGCAGGCTTTCCGGACATGATGGTCGGTTCCGCCGGCATTGCCGTGGCGCCGCCGCCATTGCCCCTGGGTGAGAGCTTGTCGACCAGCCGCTGTTCGAGCCCGCCCGTGGCCACCGTCGAGATCTGCGTCAGCACGCCGGTATCCAGTCCCAGCGCAATCGCGCCGACGCCGGCCAGCATCGCCGCGCCGATGCCGCGCCGTATCCATTCGCCGGCACCGAGCGAGCGCTTCATTGTGGCAAACACGCGCCCGCCGATCAGCAGTGCGATGGCCAGCGAGGTTGCCGCACCGGCTGCATACGCCAGCAGCAGCAGGGTGGTGCCGAAGCTCGCGCCCTGCAGCGCCGCGCCGGTCAGCACCAGGCCCAGGATCGGGCCGGCGCACGGGGCCCACAGCAAGCCGGTGGCGATGCCAAGCAGGAAGGACGAGGCGGGGCGGCTCGTGCGGCCGTCGGTCTGGGCGAAGTTCGACAGGCGGCTGCCCGCATCGACCAGCGGGCGTGTCAGCCGCTCGGCCAGCCCCGGCAGCAGCAGTGTCAGGCCGAACACGGCCAGCAGCACGATCGCCAGCCAGCGTCCGTACTGGTTGGCCTGGGCGACCCAGCTACCGCCGACGGCGGCCAGCGTGGCCACGCCGGCGAAGGTGACGCCCATCCCGGCCAGCAGTGGCAGGCCACTGCGCACGAAGGGCTGGTCGGCGCGCGCGAAGACGAACGGCAGGACCGGCAGGATGCAGGGGCTTAGGATCGTGAGCGCACCCCCAAGGTAGGAAAGAATCAGGAGCAGCATGGCGATGGGTCCGATCAGGCAGGAGGCAGGCAGGAATTCGAGACAAATGCGGCGCAAATCAGGCAGAAGCCGGGCGGAAGGTCATGGCCACGCCGTTCATGCAGTAGCGCAGGCCGGTCGGCTTGGGACCATCGTCGAACACATGGCCCAGGTGGCCGCCGCAGCGGTGGCAATGCACAGCCCTGCGCACCATGCCGAAGGAGCGGTCGTCCGTGGTGCCCACGGCATCGGCCAGGGGCGCCCAGAAGCTTGGCCAGCCGGTGCCGCTGTCGAACTTGGTGGCCGACGAGAACAGCGCGAGCTGGCAGCCCGCGCACGAGAAGATGCCCTTGCGATGCTCGTCGTTGAGCGGGCTGCTGAAGGGCCGTTCCGTGCCTTCCTGGCGCAACACGGCATACTGGCTCGGGCTGAGCTTTTTGCGCCATTCGGCGTCTGTCAGCGTAAATTCGAAGGTCTCGGGTGGCTTCGCCGTGGCTTTGCCGTCTTCGCCCGCCAGGGACTCGGCGTTCAGCAGTCGCCAGCCGCCCACGGCGGCCAGCGCCGCGGTCAGCGTGCCGCCCGATAGCAGGAAGCGTCTCGTGATACGCATGGTGAACTCCAGACTCGAAGTGGTATCCGGATGGTAGGCGCCTGCCCGTATCGGAGTCCTCGCCAAACCTTAAACAATTCGTGATAACTGCTCTGGCAGATTTCTGCACAATAGAGCCAACTCCGAGTCACCACTGCGCCATGGACCGCCCCAAACGCATCCTTCTCGTCGAGGACGACGTCGGCATTGCCAACGTCCTCGCCATCCATCTGCGCGATGAGCGCTATGAGGTCGTCCATAGTGCGGACGGCGCGGAAGGACTGCGGCTGCTGGAGCAGGGCGGTTGGGATGCCCTGGTGTTGGATCTGATGCTGCCCGGCGTGGACGGCCTGGAGATCTGCCGCCGCGCGCGCGCCATGACCCGCTACACGCCCATCATCATCACCAGTGCGCGTTCCAGCGAAGTCCATCGCGTGCTTGGGCTCGAACTCGGTGCCGACGACTACCTCGCCAAGCCTTTTTCGATGCTGGAACTGGTGGCGCGGGTCAAGGCGCTGCTGCGCCGCGTAGAAGCGATGGCGCGCGACGTGCGGGCCGATGTCGGCAGCCTCGAACTGGCTGGCCTGAGCGTCGATCCACTCGCCCGCGAGGCCGTGGTCGATGGCCGGCGGCTCGACCTCACCCCGCGCGAGTTCGACCTGCTGTACTTCTTTGCGCGCAATCCCGGCAAGGTGTTCTCGCGCATGGATCTGCTCAACGCGGTGTGGGGCTACCAGCACGAAGGCTACGAGCACACCGTCAACACCCATATCAACCGGCTGCGCACCAAGATCGAGGCCGATCCCGCCCAGCCCCGGCGCATCCTGACAGTCTGGCGCCGCGGCTATCGCTTCGTCGCCGATCCTCACGCTGGCGAGGCTGCCGACACCGGAGCGGCATCGTGAACCTTTCCCTGACCCAGAAGCTGGCGGGCGTCTTCGCGGCCTTGCTGCTGGCCTGCTGCGGCGCCTCGGCGTGGCTGCAGGTGCGCGCCAATGCGATGCACGAGAAGGAGGTGGTCCAGGATATCTCGCGTGGACTGGCCGCCTACATCGCGCGCATGGCATTGCGCGAAGACCAGAGCGCGCTCGAACCGGTGGCGCTGCGCAGGCTGTTCGGCGAGCTAATGGTGGTCAATCCAAGCGTCGAGGTCTATCTGCTCGATGACCAGGGGCGTATCCACGGGCATGACGCGCCGGCCGGACATCTGGTGCGGGACCGTGTCGATCTGGCACCCGTGAAGAAACTTATCGGCGGTGGGGCATTGCCGATCCTCGGCGACGATCCGCGCAGCGCTTCGGCTCGCAAGGTATTCAGTGCCGCGCCATTGCGGCAGGGGGGCTACATCTATGTGGTGTTGCAGGGCGAGGCGCATGACAAGCTGGCCGCGCAGGCGTCGCGCAATGCAGTGATGCGGACGACGTTGTGGTCGATGGCGCTGGTGGCTGCGCTCGGCCTGGCCGCCGGACTTGCCGCGTTCGCCCTGATCACACGCCCGCTAAAGCGCCTGACGCTGCGGATCAGCCAGTTCGATTCGGGCGGTGGGCACGTGGTCCGCGCCGATCGTCCGCCGGAGTCCACGTCAGGCGACGAGATTGCCGCGCTGGATGCCGCTTTCTCCCAGATGGCCGGCCGCATCGACACGCAGTGGCGCGCGCTCGCGCAGCAGGACCAGGAGCGGCGCGATATGGTTGCCAATATCTCGCACGACCTGCGTACGCCGCTGACCTCACTGCACGGCTATCTGGAAACGCTGTCGCTGAAGGCCGACGTGCTCAGCAGAGAGGATCGCCAGCGCTATCTGGATATTGCCCTGGCCCAGAGCGCTAAAGTCGGCAGACTGGCACAGGCGCTGTTTGAACTTGCACGCCTCGAACACGGCATGGTGCAGGCGGCGCCGGAGGACTTTTCAATGGTGGACCTGGCCCAGGACGTACTTGAGAAGTTCGCCTTGCCGGCCGAGGCCAAGCAGCTTCAGTTGCGCGCCGGGGTGCCGCCGGTCTTGCCCGCTGTGAGGGCCGACCTCGGGATGATCGAGCGCGTGCTGACCAATCTGCTCGACAACGCCATCCGCCATACGCCGGCCGGCGGTACCGTGGAGGTGGACCTGGCCGCTCAGGACGGCAAAGTGGCAGTCACGGTCCGCGATACCGGCCCTGGCATACCGCCGGCCTTGCGCGAGTCGATCTTCCAGCGTCCGTTCCCGTCGGGTGGTGCACACCGTGGCGGGGGCCTCGGACTCTTGATCGTGCAGCGTATGCTGCAACTCAATGGCAGCCAGGCGCGACTGGTCGATAGCCCGGTGGGAACCACGCTTTGCTTTGTCCTGCCGGCCGCATCCAAAGGGTCTGGGCTTGCACTTCGTGCCGCTAGCCTGTGAGGCATTGCCCATGCGCGGGAGCGACCAGAGCGCCTCATGGTTCAATGAGTTTCTTGACCCGCTCAGGTCTGAGGGGATGGCTGTTCCAGCCTCAATCGGTGCCGTCCTGGGCCTTGGCCAACCAGCCGATCGCGAGTGACGGCTTTTAAGGCCAGTTCCGTCATCGAAAATCTCGGTGCGACCGACCCATCCAGTGGCTATGCATGGCGGCGCCCCTATATCAGCACGGCATTCTTCGGTCGAGATGCAACTTTGGCCTGCGCACTAGGGGGCGTCTCTTGCCGACCCGGAGCCGCCAGTCGTTATCCTCGGAAGCGGACCTTCGAATGCCCAACCCATCGAGAACCTCGCTACTCGGCTCCGTGCAACAATCTGGATTTTTCGAGTGAGGATCGACTTGAGCCATGACTGAACATCGCTGCAGCAGGTTGGAAATTAGAAGGCTGTCGCCGCCCGAATGGATGCAGGCATACCCTGTCATCGCTCAACTTCGGTCCCTTGAAGAACCCGAATTCCTGGAGCGGACCCGCCTGCAATCGTACTCGGGCTACGAGCTTGTGGCAGCATTCCATGATGGGAAGATTATCGGAGTGATAGGCATGAGACCCGTCCACACCTTGGCGCGCGGGGCACACCTTCACATCGATGACCTCGTGGTGGATGCGACGGGCCGAGGGAGTGGTGTTGGCCGATCCTTGATGGAATATGCCGAAGCCGACGCCCGTGCTCGTGGTATGACCGCGATATTTCTTGACGCGCGGCCGGACGCCGTTCCGTTCTATGAGCGAGAGAACTATGTGCTACACCCCGCACCATCAATGAAGAAGGTTCTGTTGCCTTAAGGCAAGCCGGCCACGGTCAACGCGATTCGCCCACGTCTTCAGCCTGTAAATTGTCAAGGATTTGCAGCCACTGCGGAAGGTCCGCTCCTGGCCGGCAGGCGACGACCGCGATCGACGGGCGGCCGCCGTACCCGGTAGGAAAATCCCGGGGCAGTCCACAAGATCCTCAAGACGACTGGCCGCAACGCTTGTTGCATTCGCGGCCTCCCTGGACGCGGAAGATGCTGATCAGTACGCCGTAAAGCTCCAGGACTTGTTGATCGCCACGCCATTCCGCGCACCGGCGAAAGTCGCTGTGTAGGTGCCGGCAGCGATGGGCTGCGTGGGGAGCAGAAATACCACGCCTCGATACAGGCTCGCGTCTTCGATAGCCGAAGCAAGCGAACCGGGCCTGGATTCAGCAGGCACCAGGATGCGTGCGGGCACGGAGTTGCCGCCAGGTCCCGTCAGGATGAAGTTCGAGACCGTCAGCACGTCAGATGGCTTTTCAACGTTGACGCGGAACATGATCGGGGGACCGGCTCTGGCCAGATCCGGCGCTGGGTTCGGGATCTCGTCAGCAGGAATGAACAGGCCGAGGACTTTGGTATTGGCGGCTGGGTAGTGGGCGCCAGTGCCGGGGGGCAGTTGTTGGCCGCCCCATTGGGCGAGGCCATAGCCGCCGGCTCCGGCCGCGGTCATCACACCAAAGTTCGCCACGCAGTAGTTGTCATGCATGGCCAGGCCGATGGTTTCCTGGTTGCTGGTAATCCCTTGCAGGTGGTAAACCGAGTTCGTCATCGCACCAAGGCAGCGGGCAAGCTCGCCGCTATAAGCATTCTGCCCAACCCATTGCCGATGCGAACCGCCGACAGCAAGCACTTGCTGGTACGGATCGGCGCTTGTGAAACCAGGATTCCCCGGGATCTCCGTGTGGCTCATCACCGCATTGAACTTCATATACTCAAGGTGGTTTTCCGCCGCAGCGTCCAGGGCGGCGTCCTGCCGCAACGCGCCTACACCCATTGCGACGCGCAGGGCGTTGAGCGCATTGAAGAACTCGAGGCGCGGGTCGGTTCTGGAGTAGGTGGATCTGGGCGCGATCGCGGTGGGACCAGAAGAAAACGGCTCCTTCCCGATGGTCCGCGTGCGTGGCGTGATTGAGGCGATGGTTGGAGGGGTGGCACCAGCGGTACCAATGCTGGAGCTGACCGCGACGAATGCAGACATCGCGGCGACTGCGAAGAGACGCTTTTTCACGTTTTCCGGTTTTTTGAGGTCTGTATAAGCGGAGCCAGCGATCCGCGTGTGACCCTGGCAAATCCGCTTCCGGAGGCTTAACGCGATATTGCGAAGATTGGTGGACAGGGCTGCGCGCCTTGGAGGCAGCAAGCTTGGGGGGAGTGAATAGGGTGCGCCGCCAGTGCCCACGCAAAGGCAAGTACCGCTCAGATTCCCGAAGGCGATCGCTGACGTCGCCATGCAAGCATGGCCATCTCGCCGCCCCGGTGCGCGTACCCCCGGAAAGTGGGGTAAACAATGCTTGGGTCGGGCCGTTTACTGAGTCAGAAGGGAGCGCGCAGGGGAGGGCATCCTGGCATCTGGCGGGATCCCTGTTTAGACGTCTCGCAACATGCTGTGGAATGAAATTATGTTTTTAATCAAATGGTTATCTGTAACGTAATTATTAATTACAATGCCCGACGGGATTGTCAGCCATAGCTGGCACTCAACAAGATCCTCCCGATAGAGATCGTTGAGTCTGCCGCTTCATGCCCCATCAATCACCAAAGCCCCGAACGCTGTTCATTTGAGACATCCCCTCTCGTATGCTTCGATCCATTCGCTCCAGGATTCAGGTCATTTCCACCGGCATCGTTGTGACCGCACTGGCGCTGACCGCCGGTACGACGTATGTCATCGTCCGTCACAGCAACCTCGAAACGATTCAGCAGAACCTCGATGCCATCGCGGCCGGCCATGCACTGGCTCTCGATGAGTGGGTGGCAGCAAAAGCTACGATGGTGGCTGCCGCTGCAGACCAGATTGCGCCTGGCGACCCACAGGGCATCGTTCGCCAACTGCAAAGAGCCGGCGCATTTCCGGTTACCACGGCAGGATGGAAGGACAGGTCTTTTGTCGCCAGCAAGGAGCACATGCCGGAAGGCTTTGATCCGACCGCCCGCCCCTGGTACAAGGAAACCGTAGCGGCAGCGAGGCAAATTGTGTCCACGCCCTACGCCGATGCAGCAAGCGGCAAGCCCTTTGTATCGTTTGCCGCACCGATCCTGCGCAATGGCGCATTGGAGGGCGTGGTATCCGCAGTAGTGTCTCTGGAAGGGGTTCGCGACGTCGTTGCCGCAGTGCATCCGACACCGGAAAGCCTGGGATTTGTGGTTGGCAAGGATGGCAACATCCTGGCACACCCCCAGGAGAAGTACGTCCGGAAACCTGCGATTGAGCTGTCGTCGGCTTTGACGCCGGCAACGCTGACCTCACTGACGAGAGAGACGAAGCCACTTGAGGTGGAACTGGATGGCGCGCCAAGCCTATTCATGGCACCGACTGGCAACTGGTAGTTGCTCTCGACAAGGCCGAAGCCACCGCAGCCCTGAACGACGTGATCAAGGCATCGGCCATCGCCATTGTGCTGCTGGCAGCCGCCGCTGCGGCGTTGAGCGGCGTGCTGACCGCGCAAGCCTTCCGCCGGCTATCCGGCGTGCGTGACGCGATGCATGAGATTGGATCCGGTGACGGGGATCTGACTCAGCGTCTGCCTGCCATCGGCAGTGACGAGGTGACGCAAATTGCGACGTCCTTCAATACCTTTGTCGAAAAGCTTGGAGGGGTGTTGTTGCGGATTCGCAATGGCAGCGAGTCCATCAAGATTGCTACCAGGGATATCGAAGCCGGCAATCAGGATCTGTCGCGCCGCACCGAAATGGCGGCCGGCAACCTGGAGGAGACGGCTGCTGCGCTGTCAGAATTGACTGGCTCGGTGAGCAGGTCGGCCGAAGCGACGGTACAGGCCACACGTCTTGCAACGTCCGCCAGTGAGGCAGCAACGAGGGGTGGCAGGGTTGTTTCCGATGTTGTGACGACGATGGACGACATCGCGCAGTCTTCCGCAAGGATCGTGGAGATCATTGGCGTCATCGATGGCATCGCCTTTCAGACCAATATCCTGGCACTGAATGCAGCAGTTGAAGCGGCGCGAGCCGGCGAGCATGGGAAGGGCTTCGCGGTGGTTGCGAGCGAAGTGCGTAGCCTGGCCCATCGATGCGCAACCGCAGCCAAGGAGATCAAGGCGCTGATCGAGACGTCTGAGGTCAGCGTCAAGTCGGGAGCTCAACGTGTTCAAGTAGCGGGTGAGGCCATGACCGAAATCGTTGACGGCATTCGTCGAGTGACTTCGATCATCGCGGAAATCAGCACGTCCATGGGCGAGCAAGCCACCGGCATCACTCAAATCAATCAGGCTGTTGAGGAAATGGGGCAGGCAACGCAGCAGAACGCCGCGATGGTGGAGCAGGCTGCGGCGGCTTCCTCACTCCTGAACGAGCAGGCCTACACGTTGGCGGAAGCCGTTGCTGAATTCAGGCTTGGTGCAGAGGCGAGGGGCACGTAACCAACCACCATCGCGACCGCCCCCGGTCAGAAAGCCATTCAAGGCTCGCGCAAGGTCAGAAGCCGCACGCTCTCAGGTCTCGTTTGCCCGAGTGCCACGGCGTTCGGAAGCAGCGGGAGGCACAGGCGGGTCAGTACGTTGCCCGGTGGCATCTCCACAGCGAGCCGCATGTCGCAGGCTCGCGCCAGCAGCATGGTCTCGTGCCACCGCACAGGCAGCGCCATATTGCGGGCCAGATCCGCCGTGATGCGCGACGGGTCCCGCAGTTCCCTGGCCGCGCTGGCGCTGAAGTAGCGCAGCAAAGGGCGCCGAACGCTGACGCCTGCGAAGGCCTGCGCGAGCGCCTCGGCCGAGTCATTGAGCAGGGCGCAATGCGACGGCACAGAAATCGCTACCCGCTTTGCTTCCCGCGCGCCGGCTGCCTTCGACAGCTCGGTAACGCGAGCCATCGCGGCGTCTGCACCGGCGATCACGAACTGCATCTCGGCATTGTGGTTGGCGAGATAGACCGGCAATGCGGGGCCGTGGACGGCCGCAACGATGGCCTCCAGCGGGCCGCGTTCGAGGCCGAGGATTGCCGTCATGCCATATCCGCCGGGATAGGCGTCTTCCATCAGCTTGCCGCGCAGGGCGACCAGGCGCACTGCCTCGCCAAACGGCAACACGCCGGCCACTACCGCCGCCGCGTAGGCGCCGATGGACAGCCCGGCCACGGCGTCGGCGCGCGCACCGTCATCGAGCAGGCAGCGCGCGCTCGCGACGCCAGCAGTCAGCAGGCACAACTGTACTGCCACGGTCGAAGCCAGGCGCGGCGCGTCATCGAGCGACAGAATGTCGTAGCCCAGAACTTCGCTCGCTTCGGCCAGCGTTTGCGCGACTGCCGGATGCTCCGGCAGTGCATGCAGCATGCCGGGACGTTGCGCGCCCTGGCCCGGAAACGTCAGCAGCACGCCCATGGCGATTGCCAGGGATCGGCGCACAGGACCGGCCCTGTGTCCGTCTTGAGCAGTACGCGACCCCCGGTGCGCAGCCGCTCGCGCAGTGCGAACGCGCCATAGGGGGTTGCGACCTGGATATCGAGCCGGGCTTCCTCGCCTGCCTCCAGCAAGGCGCTGAGTGCCTGCAACTCAGCCTGCGGCAGGGGCTGGGCTGATACGAGCAACAGATCGACGTCGCTGTCGGCATGTAGCACATCGATGCCGCAAGCCAGGGCGAAGCCAACGGCACCCGTCACGCCCCACTGACAACTCAGCGCATCGAGCCGGGGTGCCAGCCGCGCCAGCGTACGGAGGGCCGGGATTTCCGCGCGGCGCGGATGCAGGTGCCAGCGCGCCTGGGTGGCAATATCCATGGGGGTGACGATCTTCGCGCACTGTGCGGCAGGAAGCCAGGCGGCATGGCGCTGCGACCGGAGCATGCCGCGCAGGCCGATGGGGATGCGGCCATCGGGCGCGCGATCGCGCCGCACGACCACCGGGGCCCGCGCCAGCCATGCGGCACCGACCCAGTCTGGCAACGCTGCCTGCGCGGCGAACGCCTCAGGGTCGCTTAGCCAGATCAGGTCGTGTGGCTGGGGTGCGCCCATGGTATCAACCCCGCCATTGGCGGGTCAGCACTTCCCGCACACGGCGCGTGGCGCCGCGGTTCTCGCCCCCCAGGCGGCTACGCAGGTTGCGGTGCGGATCGCCCTCGATATCGGCCAGGGCATCCGCCAGCGCGCTTCTCACGATGCCGAGATCGGCGGCGTCCGGCGCCGACGGATTCGACACCCGCACGGTGCGCCAGAGCAGGCCGAGCGTCGCGTAGGCGCCGATGTCGTAGGCCATCGGCGGCACGGTTGCGGCGAAGGCCTCAAGGTCTTCCACACTGCGCATCGTGATGCGGGCGGCAGCGTCCTTGCCCATCGCGTGGACCTGCACGCCGGTGTCGTCAAGCGCCACGATCCGGTTCGCCTGATAGCCGTGGGCGAGGAACGCGCCGGACATCGCCTTGCCGACCAACAGCGCGATGACCGGGTGTCCTTCCAGACGTGCCGTGGCATAAGCCCCCGCCGCGCTGGCGAGCGCCTGGTGTATGCCGAATGCTTCTTCGCGCCGGCCATAGGCCTGGCTGGGTGTATCGACGATGGCGATGATCGCCCGCTTGACCGGTGCATCGCGGTCGGCGGCGATAGCGTCCTGCACGGCACGGGCCAGCGACCAGCCCTCCAGCAGGCCGACCTCGCCGTGGCGTGCGCGTGGGAACGGACTGGCGGCGTCGGGAACGACCGCGATCAGCCGGGCGCGGCGGCCGTCGGTTTCGACGTCGGCAACCTGGACCGAGGGCGGATAGCCAGGCAGCCGCGGCGCATTGCCGCCAAGGCCGGCGAGCCAGGCTTCGCCCCGGCCGGGCGTTCTTGCTTCGTCATTCATTGCTGATCTCCCGCGTAGAGTTGGCGCACGGTGGCTGGCTCCGCCTGGGCGGCGGGGTCATAGGCGCCGAGCCGCCGCAGGTAGTCTTCGTGCCGGTCGCTGCGATGAACCGCTGCCGGCGGCTGCGCGACAAGCGCGGCTACCGTGGCGCGGATCGCGGCGCTGTCATCGTCGACAAAGCGGTCCGCCAGCCCGGTGGCAAGCCGTTGCTCGCCGCCGGTAAAGCTCCAGATGAGGGGGCGGTCGCGTGAATCGTATTCGGCAATGCCGGCCTCCTGCTCGATCACCGCCGGCCCATTCAGGCCCAGCCGGGCCTCGCGCGTGACCACGAGCGCGCTGCACAGGCCGGCGGCGATCGACATGCCGCCGAAGCAGCCCACCTGCCCGGCGATCACGCCGATCACGGGCTGGTAGCGGCGCAGGTCCACAATCGCCGCGTGGATCTCCGCGATTGCCGCCAGCCCGAGATTGGCTTCCTGCAGCCGCACGCCACCTGTCTCGAACAGGATGACGGCGCGCGTCGGGATGCCCTGCCGGTTGTCCTCGGCGGCCAGCTCCAGCGCGCCGGCGATCTTCGCGCCGCCCACTTCGCCCAGGCTGCCGCCCTGGAACGCGCCTTCAATGGCAAGCACCACGGCGGGATGTCCGTCAATCAAGCCTTTGGCCACGATGACACCGTCGTCGCCCTGTGGCACCACGCCCTGGCGTTCGAGCCAGGGCGACGTCAGGCCGTCGAACGGCCCGGCCAGCTCGCGGAAGGTACCGGTGTCCAGCAGTGCGCGCGCACGCGCGCGCGCACCCAGTTCGACGAAGCTCTCGCGAGCCAGCAACGCGGCGCGGTTCATGCATCCTCCTTGCCGTCTGCGGCATCGTCCAGGGCTTCGAAGGCCTCGGCCAGCCGCATGCCGACCACCCCGGGGGTGGCGCCGAAGTCGTGGATGCGGATGCGCATCGCGGCGCGCGGCTCGGCGCTGAACACGCGGTTGAGCTGCGCATCCCAGACGCGCCCGTAGCCGTCTACCGACGTCGTCACATGGATCGTGGTCCTGCCGGGCTCGCCGGGTTCGATCATCACTTCCAGGTCGCCGGAGCCGACCACGCCCACCAGCACGCGCCGGCGGGCCGGTGCGCCGGCCTCGTATTCAAAACGGAACTGTTCCATCATGGCTCTCCTTGCTGATCGTGATGGGCGGCAGGCAGCCGGTCGAGGAATAAGGTTGCGGCCAGCAGGTCTGCCGCCCCGCCGGGCGATGCGTTACACGCCCGCATCGCTGTCTCCAGCTCGCGCAGCCGGCGACGGCCAGGCAGCGTGCCAACACCGCCGGCTTTGAGCACCGCCGCTGCACCAGTTTGCATACCGGCCAGTCCTTCGCGGCCGGCGCGCACCAGCACACAGGTATCGTCAAGCCGCGCCATGATGGCGAGCAGGGCGTTGACCCGTGCACTGGCTTCCGCATCGCCGCGGGCCCGGCTCGCTTGCAGCGCCGGCAGGCCGACACCGACGACATGCGGGAAGCCAGCCTCGGCCTGCGCCCGCGCACCGCCTACGCCGTATGCGCTGCACGCCAGTTCGCCCTTGTTGCCGGTATGAGCGGGACGATGCCGGTCCGGCAGCCGCGCGATGGCGCCGGCCGCCGATGCGACGCTGGTGGCGTCGACGGCCTTGCCCAGCCACCCGGCCGCACCCGCCAGCAATCCGAGACACCAGATTGCGCCCCGGTGCGTGTTGACGCCACCGGTGGTGCGCAGCATGGATGCTTCGGCCTCGCGCCCGAGCGCGCCCAGGCGCTCGCGCAAGTCATGGTCGATGTGCGCGGCACGCTGGCCGGCCAGCGCCATGGCTGCGAAGGGCCCGCGCAGGCTGCGCGCGGAATCGATCATCAGGCCAAGCGACATGTCCTTGTGCGCGCCGCTGCCGCGTGCATCGACAAGACCTGGCTTGGGTGTCAGCGAGGCTTCGTCGACCAGCACGTCGACGGCCAGGCCGCCGATGGCACTGGCGGCAGCCGGTATGGCCTGTGTGGCCGCTGCCCGTGCAAGGTTTGCAGGGATCGCCATTACCAGCTCCTGAAGCGTGCCGGCGGTGCGTACAGCCCGCCAGACCACTCGACCAGATCGGCCATGCTCTTTGCCGCCAGCAGCGAGCGCGTGGCATCGGCGCGATGCACGCCGAGATCCTCGGGCAGGGCAATCAGGCCGTCGCTGCGCATCCGCCGCGTGGTCGCGGGGTCGTGGCGCATGCCGATCGGCGTGACGCCGGCCACGGCGGCGATCATCGCGCGGCGTTCCTCCAGCGAGCGCGCCTTATAGAGGTAGGCAATGCCTTCCTCGGTCAGCACGTGGGTCACGTCGTCGCCGTAGATCATGACCGGCGCGAGCGGCATGCCGCTGTCCCTGGCGACCTGCACCGCGTCCATCGATTCAACGAAGGTGGGCTTGCCTCCCGCCTGGAAGGTCTCCACCATCTGCACCACCAGCTTGCGACCGCGCGCGAGCGGGTCATCGGTCTCGATCAGGTCCAGCCACGCCGGTGTGGCATGGCGCCTGCCGCCCGGGTTGTGACCCATGTTCGGGGCCCCGCCGAAGCCGGACAGGCGTCCGCGGGTGACGGTGGAGGAATGACCATCACCGTCGATCTGCAGGGTCGAACCGATGAACAGGTCCACCGCGTACTGTCCCGCAAGCTGGCAGAAGGCGCGGTTGGAGCGCATGGCGCCATCGGCCCCCGTAAAGAAGATGTCGGGACGGGCCGCCACATAGTCCTCCATGCCCAGTTCGCTGCCAAAGCTGTGCACGCTTTCGACCCAGCCGGATTCGATGGCGGGAATCAACGTCGGATGTGGGTTCAGCGTCCAGTACTTGCAGATCTTTCCCTTCAGGCCAAGCGATTCGCCATAGGTGGGCAAGATCAGCTCGATGGCCGCGGTGTTGAAGCCGATGCCGTGGTTCAGCGATTGCACCTGGTGGCGCTCGTAGATGCCACGGATGGCCATCATCGCCATCAGGATGTGAACGGGTTTGATCAGGCGCGGGTCACGCGTGAACAGCGGTTCGCAGAAGAAGGGCTTGTCCGACTGCACCACATAATCGATCCACGAGCCGGGTATGTCGACACGGGGCAGGCCGGCCGCGTCGTCGACGATCTCGTTGACTTGCGCAATGACGATACCGTCGCGGAAGGCGGCGGCCTCGACCAGTGCCGGCGTGTCTTCGGTACTGGCACCGGTATAGAGATTGCCGTCGCGATCCGCCTTGTAGCCCGCAACCAGCACGATCTGCGGCGTCAGGTCCACATACAGCCGTGCATAGAGCTCGATATAGGTGTGGATCGCGCCCACCTCCAGCTGCCCGTCCTCCAGGAACTGCGAGATCCGCACGCTCTGCGTGCCGGCGTAAGCGAAGTCCAGTTTGCGGGCGATGCCGCGTTCGAACAGGTCCAGGTGCTCCACGCGGCTCACGCTTGGGATGATCATGTGCAGATCGTGGACGCGGGCAGGGTCGGCGTCGGCCAGTGCGCGGGACAGGAAATCGGCCTGCTTCTGGTTGTTTCCCTCGAGCACCACGCGGTCGCCGGGAGCGGTGATGGTTTCGAGAAAGGGCACGATGTCCGCCGTCGGGATCACCTTGCCGGTGGCGATCCTGGCGCCGAGTGCTTGGCGGCGCCGCTTTTCGGCGCGACGGGTGTCCCACTGTCGTTCCGGTATGGGTTTGGGCATTGCGTCTCCGGTGTGCTGCGATCGATGCAGGAAAGATAGAGCCGCAGGCACAGCCGAACAATGAACCCCGGTGTCGGATCGTTACGCCGAAGCTAAATGATTATCCGTCCACGATTAACCTGAGCGTAACGATCTCCCATTGCAGTTGATTGATGCGGACGTAGGGCTCTCCTAGAGTCCGCTCATGCCGTGCGGCAGTTGGGCACGGGCATCAACGAAAGAAAGCAGGCTGCTTGCAATGCCCCCGGGGCGGGATGCTGTGAGCCGCACAGGAGACACATCGATGATCATTTATGGAACTGCATTACTGGCGCTCTGCCATCTGATTGGCTTGTTCCTCGGGGACTTGCTCGGCGCCGCAATTGGCGTCAAGGCTAATGTCGGGGGCGTGGGCATCGCCATGCTGCTGCTGATTACCATCCGGCTCTATCTGCATGACCATGACCTGCTGCCCAAGGAGACCGAGGCTGGCGTCGGCTTCTGGGGCGCGATGTACATTCCCGTCGTGGTGGCGATGGCGGCACAGCAAAACGTCGTCGCGGCCTTGCGTGGCGGCCCCGTTGCGCTGCTCGCCGCCGTGCTGGCTGTGCTGGCGTGCGCCTGCTGCATCGCTGTGCTGAGCCGCACCGGTGAGCATGAGCCGCTGCCGCCATTGCCTGCCGATGGGCAGGGTGGCTCTGGCACCGCCCGCGTAACGGCCACGCGCTGAGGAGACGGCCATGACAATCTCACTGACGCAAATGCTCCAGAACGTGCTGCTGCACAACGGCCTGGTCACCGCCTTCGCCACCGTCGGCATCGTGATGTGGATTTCGTCGCAGTTGTCGCGGCGGCTGACCGCCGGGCGCGTGCATGCCTCGGCCATTGCCATCGTGATCGGCCTCGGGCTGGCCTACTACGGCGGCGTGGTCACTGGCAAGGAAAAAGGACTCGCCGACTTCGCGCTCTTCTCCGGCATCGGCCTGATGGGCGGTGCCATGCTGCGTGACTTCGCCATCGTGGCGACGGCCTTCGAGGTTCAGGTCAGGGAAGCACGCAAGGCGGGTTTGGTCGGCGCCGTGTCGCTGCTGCTTGGCACGGTGATTCCCTTTGCAGTCGGGGCAATCGTCGCACGCGCCTTCGGCTACAGCGATGCCGTCAGCATGACCACCATCGGCGCGGGTGCCGTGACCTATATCGTCGGCCCGGTGACCGGCGCGGCGCTGGGCGCCAGTTCCGACGTGATCGCCCTGTCTATTGCGACGGGCCTGGTCAAAGCGATCATCGTGATGGTTGGCACACCCTTTGCGGCCGGCTTCCTGGGCCTGAACAATCCGAGGGCGGCGATGGTCTTCGGCGGCCTGGCGGGCACGGTGAGCGGCGTGTCGGCGGGGCTGGCCGCAACTGACCGGCGGCTCGTGCCCTACGGCGCCCTGGTGGCTACGTTCCACACTGGCCTGGGTTGCCTGTTGGGGCCATCCGTCCTGTACCTGGCCACCAAGGCACTGGTCGGCTGAGTTCAGCACCCCTTGCCGCTGGCGGCCGGGGTGAGCATGCGGCAGACGGCGGCGAGCGCGAGCAGGTTGGGATCGCGCTCGCGCCGCCGCAGGAAACTGAGCCCGATGGTCTGCTTCAAGCCATACTCGGGCGTCAACGGGATGAAGGCGACATTGCTGGCGAACACGTCGCGCACCCGGCCCGGAAGCAGCGAGTAGCCGATGCCGCCGCCAACGAGGTTCATCAGCGAGAAGATATCGCCCACCTTCATCACCACGTTCGGCGTGAAATCGGCAATCCGGAATGCCTCCGCGAAACCGCTGGATGTCACGAAGCCGTCGCCGAGCGAGACGAAAGGCTCGTCCCGGCAAAGGCGCAGGTCCACAGCGTCCAGGCGGGCGTAGTGCGAATTCTCTGGCGCGGCAAAGAAGATGTCGTCCTCGAACATCGGTATCGACTCGATGTCCGCGCTGGGCTCCGGCAATCCCATCAGCGTCGCATCGATGGTGCCTTGCCGAAGCTTGTCAAGTAGATCTGCATTGGAACCCAGCACAAGCTCAGTCTGCAGGCTCGGCCGTCGCACCTTGATGCCGATGACTACCTGCGGCACGGTTCGGATGGTCAGTGAGTAGAGCGAACCGATCTTGAGCTGATCCGCCGAATAGCCTGCCGCCTCGCGGGTCATGCGGATGCCGTCGGACATGGTCTTCAGCACCTCGCGCGCAACGTCGGCCAGCACCTGCGCCGCTTCGGTCGGCAGCAGGTTGCGGCCTTCATGCCGGAACAGAGCACAACGCAGACCTTCCTCAAGGGAGTGGAGGGCCCGGTGCACGCTGACCGTGCTGACATCCAGCGCCTCGGCCGCCTTTGCAAGATTGCCTGTGTCCATGAAGGCGAGGAGCGCCTCCAGCTTCCGGAACGTGATGTCTTCGCTGATGCGGTCTGGCATGGCGTGGCAGGGGTGGATTCAGGCACAGATGATCGCACAACGCGCGAGGGATGGTCGTGATAGCCGAACTGCCTGGGAAAGTCCGCAACGTTATACGTAGGTGAGGCCCGCTCAGGGTTCTCCCGCTTCCGCGGGGCACGCGCTGTTCGCTAAACTGATCCGCCGCGCATGCCGCCGACAGGACGCCACAAGGGGTGCAGACCCCGAAAAAATCATCTGCGTCTTTTGCGGGGTGATGCGCGGCGCACAAGTCAAGCGCCCCCTCATGCATTCAAACAGACCACCTCCCGCCGACCAGCCCGCCAACGCATCCGCGCCGCGCGTGCTGCGCCATGTCATTGCCGACGAGGCACAGGCCGCGGCGGCCGAGCTCAACGGCTGGCAGCAGCGCTACCAGCAACTGACGCCGGGCGTGTTCCGCGCCGAGGTCTCGCAGGTGACCTACGGCGATGTCCACGTGTTCCGCGAACAGACCACGCAGGCACTGCTCGAGGAGGGTGAGGCGGCGCGCGGCTATGTCTCGCTGGCGCTGCCACACATGCAGTGCGATGACGGCTGGTTCCACGGCTATCGCATGCACGGCCACTCGCTGCTGTGCGCGGGCAACGGCCAGGCACTGGCGATGCGCACCCCGCGCGAACTGGACCTGACCGGACTGACCATGCCGCTGCCGGCGCTGGAACGCGCCGTGACGCTGGCCGCCGGCGGGCCGCGCCCGCTCGACGCCATGGCCAGGGTGCGCCAGCTGCGGCCGACAGTCGGCAACGAATTGCGCGCCGCGCTGCTGTCGGTGCTGGCCACCGCGGCGATCGACGCTGAAGTGTTCAGCAACCGCTTTGTGGAAGGCGCGATTCGCGACGCCTTGCTGCTGGCCGCCGCGACCGCGCTGATCGATGACGGCGACCGGTTGCGCGAGCCGTTGCCCACCGCCGGCGCCCGTCGTCAGCTGGTGGCCGACGCCTATGCGCTGGTGCGCGCCACGCCCGACCACGGCTGGAGCATCCTGGCCCTGTGCGAGCAGTTGGGCGTATCGCGCCGCACGCTGCAGTACAGCTTCAACGAAGTCACCGGGCTGGCGCCGCTGGATTTCGTGCGCGCGGTGCGCATGAACGGCGTGCGCCAGGCGCTGCGCGCCGGCCCGGTGGAGCCGGTCGGGACCGTGGCGGCGCGCTTCGGTTTTTATCACCTGCCGCGCTTCGCGGCGCAGTACCGTGTCTTCTTCGGCGAACTGCCGTCGCAGACCCTGGCACGGCGCCGCAATAGCGGCTAACCGCCGGCTGACAGGCAACTAAGCCATCATCGCGCGCGGCAGGTGGCGGCCCACCCAGTCGCGTTCCTGCTCGTAGGCACGCGCCAGGCGCAGCACGCCAAGGTCGTCATGCGGACGGCCGACCAGTTGCATGCCCATCGGCAGCCCGTCGCGGCTGAAGCCCACCGGCACGCTGATGACCGGGCAGCCCGACAACGTCCACGGGAACACCACTTCCATCCAGCGGTGATAGGTATCCATCTGCCTGCCGGCGATGGCCTTGGGCCACGGCTCGCGCACGTCGAACGGGAACACCTGCGCGGTCGGCACCGCGATGAAGTCATGGTTGGCAAAGACCTGCTGCAGTGCCTGCGCCCAGGCGCTGCGGTCCGCGCTGGCGGCGTAGATGTCGCTGGCGCTGAGCTTGAGCGCGCCTTCGATTTCCCACACCGCCTCGGGCTTGAGCAGCGCGCGCTTGGCCGGGTCGCGGTAGAAGGGCAGCATGCCGTTGCCGACCAGGAAGTGGCGGTGCACCAGCCAGGTCTTCCACAGGCGCTCCGGTGCGAACGGCGGCTTGATCGCCTCGACCGACACGCCGAAGGCCGGGAATGCCTGCAGCGCCTGCTCGCACAGCGGCAGGATGCCATCTTCCATTGACAGGTAGCCGTCCCAGTTGCCGAGCCACGCCACGCGCTTGCCCTTCAGGTTGGCGGCAAGCGCTGCCATCACGTTGTCCGGCGTGAGCCCGGCCAGCACCGCGTCGCGCTCCAGCGCCAGCGGCGTGCGCGGGTCGGGGCCCGCCTGCGTGGCCAGCAGCAGCGCGACGTCGGCCACGGTGCGGCCCATCGGGCCCTCGTAGCCCAGTTGCTGCATGAAGACCTCGGGCGTGGGACCGTAGGGCACGCGGCCCATCGACGGGCGGAAGCCATACACGTTGCAATAGCCGGCCGGGTTGCGCAGCGAGCCGCCGAAATCGCTGCCGTCGGCCACCGGCAGCATGCGCATCGCCAGCGCCGCGGCCGCGCCGCCGCTGCTGCCGCCGGCGCAGCGAGTGGTGTCGTAGGGGTTGCGGGTGGCGCCGTAGACCGGATTGAAGGTCTGGGAGCCGAGCCCGAACTCCGGCGTATTGGTCTTGCCGATCAGGATGGCGCCGGCCTTGCGCGCGCGTTCGACGATGATGGCGTCGGTGGTCGGCACGTTGTCCTTGAAGATCGGCGAGCCGAAGGTGGTGCGGATGCCGCGCGTCAGCGCCAGGTCCTTGGGCGCCTGCGGCATGCCGTGCATCCAGCCGGCCGACCTGCCGCCGGCGAGTGCCTGGTCGGCGGCGGCGGCTTCCTGCAGCAGCACGTCGCGTTCGCGCAGCGCGACGATGGCGTTGGTGGCGGGATTGACGCGCTCGATATGGGCCAGGTAGGCCGTCATGACCTCCCGGCACGAGACCCGGCGGGCATGGATCTCGCGCGACAACTGCCAGGCCGGCATCATCACGATCGGGTCCGGCGCGCCGTCGGCAGCGCGGCCGGCAGGATTGCCGCCCGCGCTGGCGGGCGCGGCTGCGGCCGGGCGCGAGATGGCGGAAGCGGCGGAGCCGGCGGCAGCCGTGGTCAGTGCCGCGCCGGCCAGCCGGCCCAGCCACTGGCGGCGGGCGGGCTGCGGCAGGGGGGCCGTGGGGGCGGTGGCGGGGATGGAGGGATTCGTCTTCATGGTCGCTCTCGTCGGAACAAGGGATGCGCTGCGCTCAGACAGCGATCATCACCGACTTGGTCTCGGTATAGTGGTCGAACACCGCCCGGCCCATCTCGCGGCCGAGCCCCGACTGCTTGAAGCCGCCGAACGGCATGGCGTTGTCGAGCAGGTTATGGCAGTTGACCCAGACCGTGCCGGCCTTGATGCGCGGCGCCAGCCGGTGTACCCGCGACAGGTCGTTCGACCACACCGACGCCGCCAGCCCGAACAGCGTGCCGTTGGCGCGGCCGACCACCTCATCGATCTCATCGTAGGGCAGCGCGACCACCACCGGCCCGAAGATCTCTTCCTGCACCACGCTGGCGGTCTCGGGCGCCCTGGCCAGCACCGTCGGACGGAAGAAATGCCCGCGCGGCATCTCGGCCGGGCCGCCGCAGATCAGTTGGGCGCCGTCCTGTACGCCTGCCTGCACATAGTGCGCAACGCGCTGGCGCTGGCGCGCCGAGACCAGCGGTCCCATGGTCGTGTCCGGCTCGATGCCGGCGCCGAGCCGCAAGCCGTTGGCGATGCCCGCGAGCGCCTCGACCGTGGCATCGAAATGCTTGCGCGGCAGGTACAGCCGCGAGCCTGCCGTGCACACCTGGCCCTGGTTGAAGAAGATCGCCTGCGCGGCGCCGGCTGCCGCCGCCGCGGGCGACATGTCGTCGAGCATGATCACCGGCGATTTGCCGCCCAGCTCCAGCGTCACCCGCGCCAGCCGCTGCATGGCCGCGCCGCCGACCAGCTTGCCGACCTCGGTGGAGCCGGTGAAGGCGATCTTGTCCACGCCCGGATGCGCGGCCAGCGCCGCGCCGCAATGCGCGCCGTCGCCGGTGACGATATTGACCACGCCGGCCGGGTAGCCGGCTTCCATGACCAGCTCGCCCAGGCGCAGCGCCGACAGCGGCGTTTCCTCGGCCGGCTTGAGCACCACCGTGCAGCCGCAGGCCAGCGCCGGCCCCAGCTTCCATGCCGCCATCAGCAGCGGGAAATTCCACGGGATGATGGCGCCGACCACGCCCACCGCCTCTTGCCGCGTAAATGCCACGAACTCGCGCTCGCGCACCAGCGGCACCGATACGTCCAGGCTCTCGCCATGCAGCTTGGTGGCCCAGCCGGCCATATAGCGCAGGAAGCCGGCCGCGCCGGCCACGTCGACCGCACGCGCCATGGTGGCAGGCTTGCCGTTGTCGAGTGCCTCGATCTGGGCCAGCTCATCGGCGTTGGCCTCGACCAGGTCGGCCAGGCGCAACAGCAGGCGCTCGCGGTCGGACGGGCGCATCGCGGCCCAGGCGCCGTGCTCGAAGGCGCGGCGTGCCGCCTGTACCGCGGCGTCGACATCGGCGGCCTGGCCGGCGGGTACCTCGGCCAGTGCAGTCTCCGCGGCGGGGTCTTCGGTGACAAAGACGGCGCCGTCGGCGGCGGTCGGCCACTGGCCGTCGATCAGCATGCGTTTGGGGCGTTGCAGGAAGGCGCGGGTGGCAGGCAAAAGCAGGTCGGTGCGGGTGTCCATGGGTCTCCTCGATTTGTCGATTTGTCGGTGTGTCAGGATGTCGGTTCAGCGGCCCGACAGGATGGCGGCGCGGTGCGCGGCCACGTCGTCGAGCCGGTCATTGCGGTAGCGGGTCACTTCCTGCGTCGTGTACGGGGCAACGTCGCGCTGGCCGGTCAGCGCGG
Source organism: Cupriavidus lacunae (assembly GCF_003353055.1). GTDB lineage: Bacteria > Pseudomonadota > Gammaproteobacteria > Burkholderiales > Burkholderiaceae > Cupriavidus > Cupriavidus lacunae. The sequence continues at coordinate 13,837 of NZ_QKWJ01000033.1, read as the reverse complement.
GCAGCATCCAGTTCATCAGCTCGGCGATCTGCGCGTCGGTCAGGGCCGATCCGGATGTGCCCGGCACCTGCACCAGGAACGCGCGGCCCGCGGGCGTGCGCAGCAGCTGCGGTATGGTGAGGCGCATGTCGGGAATGCCGGCCGCGGGTTTGCCGGAGGCGTCGGGCAGGTGGCAGCCGGAGCAATGCAGCATGTAGCTGGCCTGGCCGCGCTGCAGCCTGCCTTCGGCGTGTGCGCCGCTGGCGGCCAGGCAGCCAGCCACGCAGGCGGCGAGGCCGGCCAGCGCCCGGCGCAGTGCGGCGCGGTCCATGTCAGCGCGCCTCGGCCGGCTGCTCGCGCAGCTTGCGCACGGCACCGGGCGTCTTGCGTTCGGCACGGGCCCTGGCGAGCACATCGGCGCCGATGGCCGAGGCCGCCTGGCCGTTCTGCGTGCTGAGCCACGCCACGACCGCCAGCAGCGAGGCGTCCGGCAGCGCGGCAAAGGGCGGCATGACGCCATTGAAGGACTGGCCCTGCGATTCGATCGGGCCGGCCAGCCCGTGCACCAGCACATTGGCCAGGTAGGCCTGGCCGGCGGACGAGCCCAGCCGCTCGCGCAGCGCATTGGCCAGCGGCGGCGCGACCCCGGCGATGCCGGAGGCATCCGTGTTGTGGCAAGCCGCGCAGTTGGCGGCGAACAGGTCCTTGCCCTGCGCCGCGAGGTCGGCGGCAGTGGCGGGCAGGGTGCCCAGCAGCGCCGCGCTGGCGGCGAGGAAACAGAGGCGCTTCATTCCTGGACTCCGAGAATGATCGAGGTGGTGCAGTGAAACATGGTGCTGCTGTTGCTCATGCACCAGTTGACGTCGTTATGGACGCCCAGCTTGTAGCCCGGGCGCTCGCGCTCGTTGGTGTTGCATTCGCAGCGGCCGCAGGTGGTTTTGCCGCAGCAGTCGTTGTAGCTGACCATGTAGTCCTTGCCGTCCGCGGGGTTGCGGCAGGTGCCGACCCACGACACTTTCGACGGCTCGGTGCCGGGTGGGCAGGTGGTGGAACTGCCGCCGCAGCACGAGCACAGGAAGCCGTCGACCGCGCAGTACTTCCAGTAGTCGCAAGAGGTTTCATCAGCCGGCTTGCCGGTGCGCGCGCCGTGCGCGGCCGCGGCATGCGCGCTGCGGTCGAAGGGCAGCACCGGCAGCGCCAGGCCGCCTACCATTGCCTTGCCCAGCGTGGCCAGTACGCTGCGGCGGCCGACGCGCTGCGCGGCCCGGCGCGTCTGGCGCTCGAAGAGGTTGTCGAACCACATAACGTTGTCCTCCGTGCGCTCAGGCGTGGGTTTCCAGGAACTGCTGCACCGAGGCCACGTTCAGCTCCATGGCGGTGAACAGGCTTTCCAGCTGCTCGCGCGAATTGACCAGGCCCTTGGCGCGCAGCGTGCCTTGCTGGTCGAGCAGCACGCCATAAGGCAGCTTGCCGATCTGCAGGTGCATGCCGAGCTCTTTCGACAGCACGTACTCGAACTCGCCCAGGCCGGCCTGGCGCAGGAAGGCGAGGTGTTCGGGCTGCTCGCCGTCCGAGGCCAGCACGATGCGCAGCCAGCTACGCTCGCTGTCGCGGATCGACTTCAGCACCGGGATCAGCTTCTTGCAGACGGGGCAGGTGGGCGACAGGAAGAACAGCAGCGTGGCGCCAGCCTGCTGGCCGCCCACGGCGATATCGCCGCCGCGTATGTCCTGCAGCGCGAAGGGCTGCAACGGCTGGCCGACGCGCGGGCCGGCGTCGATCACCAGCGCGCCCATCGGGGCCACGCGTTCATAAAGGATGCCGACCTGGCGGGCCAGAGCGTACAGGCCAAGCAGGAGCGCGAGCACGGCGATCCAGAGCACGATATTGGCAATCACAAGAGCAGTCATGACGGTCTCGGTCAGAAGAAAGGAAAGGGTGTTCAGGCGCGGGCACGGGCGCGTCCCGCGTTGGCCAGCAGTTGCGTGGCCGCGAGCCACATCAGCAGCAGGGCCAGCGCGCAGAAGCCGGCGCAGGCAAAGTCGAGCGGCGCCAGCGCGCGTACCGGTGCGGTCGCGGCGGATGCCGCCGCCGTGGCCAGCACGGCGAGCAATGCGATATTGCGCATCACCAGGCCAGCGGACAGCGGCATGCTGTCGGCATCGCTGCCGCAGCCGCAGCGGATATCGCGCCGGCCGCGTGCCAGGTTGATGCACACCGCAACGGTGGCAAGCCCCACGACGGCAAGGCCGGCGATGGCGGATGTCGCCTGCAGCGGTCGTGCAACCAGCAGCAGCGCGGCTCCGGCTTCGGCTGCGACGAAGGCCACCGCCGCGGCACGGCTCCACGCGGCGGGCAGCAACCGGTACGCATCGAGGGCAGCGTGGAAGCGCTCGAACTCGCGCAGCTTGGGCAGCACCGACAGCAGCAGCACCAGCGCCGCGGCCGCGCTGCAGGCGGCGGTGACCACGGGGTCGGCGATCAGCGTGGCGGCGTTCATTGGTGGGCCTCCACCTGCACCGCGTTCTCGCTGACGCCATCCACCCGCGCCACCGGCTTCAGGCGGCTGGCGGGATCGAGCGCGACCACGCCGGCCTTGGCGGCATCGAGCGCATACAGCGTAGGGCTGGCGCCTTGCGTGATGGTCAGCGCCAGCGCGTTCTGTCCCGGCGCGCGCGCCACGCGCGTGCGGCTGGCCAGGTCGATGGTCCAGATCTCGGCCGCGGGGGTCTTGTGCGAGCCTTCGCGGCTCTTCGGATGCATGCCGACGTAGAGCCGTTGCGTCGCGGCGTGCAGCGCGAACAGCTGGTAGCCACCCGGCTTCCACCCGGCCTTGGCGTCGGCGGCGCTGACAATGGGCCAGGGCTTGCCGAAGGACGGGGTTTCGCCCGACAGGTCGGCGGTGTAGACGTTGCCGTTGAAGGAGACGAAGTAGAGCGTGTTGCCGATGCGCTCCGAATGCAGGAAGACCGGATCCTCCTGCGGATCGAACATGCGTGCGCTGCGCTTCTGGCCGGCAGGCTGCCCGTTGACATCATGCGCGACGGTCAGCATGGCGCCGTCGCTGCACAGGGTCTGGAAGCGCTGGCTGGAAGCCGCGCTGGCAAAGATGCCCCAGCAACCCGGCGTCTGCACCTCGGAAGCGAGCTTGTTTTCCTTCAGGTCGACGATGCTGACCGAGGTGGCCGGCGTGGCGTTCTGCACATACAGGAAGCGACCGTCCGCCGAGGTGGCGATGATGCCGCGGTAATTCAACGACTGCGCGTGGCGCGGCGGAATCACGATCTCGCTGCGGTAGGCCAGCGTGTCGGCATCGTACAGGCTGACCACGTCGGTGCGCTCGCCGCGCGACAGGCGCGGGTAGAAGGTCGAGACCACGTAAATGGTGCGCTTGTCCGGCGACAGCAGCGACTGCCCGCCGAAGCCGGTCGGCACCAGCCCCAGGTACTTCATCTGCTTGCCGTCCACAACGTGCAGGCGGCCGTCGACCATGTGGTGGAAGGCTACGTCGGAGATATAGAGGCGGTTCTCGTCGGCCGGCGCCAGCTTCGCCATGGTGAGCGTTTCCGGCGGCAGGTCTGCGGCGCTTGCGGCACTCGCGGCCATAGCCAGCGATAAGCCAAGCAAGGCGGCCAGGGTGGCGGGGGTGGCGGAACTGGCAAGCCGCGGCGTACTGACGGCGCGTCTTGCCCTCCTGCTTGTGTGCTTCACGACTGTCTCCTGTCGATACCGGAATGGAGGCAGTCTATGAAGCGGATCGAGCGGGGCGTTAGCCGGAATCGGCAATCGCCACACCGGGGAATGTACTAACTGCAAGGCCTTTGGGCCGGCCTTGCGGCGGGGCATCGGGCGAGGACACGCGGGGAGGGGCCGGGCAGTCGTGCGGGCGGCCCTTTTGCGGGGCTGGCACGTACCAGCGCGGATATCCGTTTTTGGCAACAGTGGGCACTCAGCGGCAGTGCAGTCCAGCCCGGCCCGCGCAGGGACGTTGCCCTCAGGTGATTGCCCTGAGCAGGCGGACCATCCGTTCGAACGTCTTGCCATAGGGTGGGTGCAGCAAGCCGATGCCATTCACCGGCGCTTGCAGAAAGACCGGCTTCTCCTTGCTGAAGGCTCGGAACCCCCATTCGCCGTGATAGGCGCCCACGCCGCCAAAGGGCTGCGACTCCTGGCCGAAGCGCCAGATGCAGTCGTTGATCGTGACGCCGCCGGAGACTGTTTGCTCCAGCACCCGGCGTGCCAGGCGGGCTGCGCGATGACGCTAGATCAAGGTCGAATCGTCGTCCAGGAAGCCGTCGTCGCTCAGGCCTGCATCGAGATTGCCGCTATCTGATTCCCAATCGCGCGCAGCGACCGATGCCTGTCCATCGTTCCCGTAGTAGTTGTTGACGACGTTCGTTTCCGTTCCCGGCGTGTTCATGCCGGACTGCCCCAGGAACCCGTTCTTGCTGCTGTGGCCGAACAGGTTCTCGATACCCTGGAACAGGAAGGCACCGCCGGCTACGCCGGCGGCCGTCGTTGCGATACTGCCCAGCGTGCTGCCGAACCCGCCGCTCAGGAAGCCCGGCCGGGGCGACTGCGGCGGGGCGGACTGCAGCGGGGGGGACACGGTCTGGGCGGGTGCAGGCACGGGCGTCGCGGCAGCAGGATTCGCACTGGCGCCCCACGCATTCTGCTGATCGATGAAGCTGCGGGAGCTGTTGGCCTGCGCAGCCTGCAACTGGCCCTGCAATGCAGCGATCTGCGCCTTTGCCGTCGATAAGGCCTGGTCGAGCAGCATGGCTCGCTGGACCAGCAAATAGGCGGCGTCCGGCTGTATCGCGACCGCCTGGGCGATGAGTGCCTCCGCCTGCGGGTCCTTCGCGCTGGCGCGGGCCTGGGTCAGCTGAGTCAGGAAGACTTCGAGTGCTTGCGTATCCTGCGGGGTCATGGCGTCTCTATCCCGGTTGTTGGTACGCCGTCACTGTATGCGGAAAGACTTAAGGGAGACTTAAAGGCAGGGACATCTGCGCGCGGCAAGCGGCTTTTGGCCGCTTCCCTCCAACTCTTCCTGAGACCGCATGTCGCGCCGTCGTGACATCTCGACGAAAGCGTCGAGGCTGATCCCATGACGCAGCGCGCATACCGCGTGAAAATTGAGGTGCTTAACGCACTTTTGACGCCGCGAAGCCATCGTGCGGTTCCGCGTCCCGGTGCGACAAGCTTCGGCGGCGAGCGTAGTTCGCACTAGACTGAAGAACGCAAAACTGCCATCCGGATGATCCGAACAATGCTCAGGCTCGAAGGCATGGCCGGCTTCGTCGCCGTTGTGGAAGCTGGCGCGATCAGCGAGGCCGCGCGCCGCCTCCATTTGTCCAAGTTCGTCGTCAGCGACCAATTGTGCGGCCGCACCGCCATCGGCAGCCCAGCGTACCAGGACGGGTGGGCCGGCCTCCACGACGCCGCTGAAGTCGCCTGGATCGCCGGTGACCAGCATGGCGCCTGAAGCTCGCTACTCTGTCCGCCTGTTCGGCGAGTTCCATCTCGACGGCGCCGACGCGCCGATGCCTGACGCGAATTCTCCCCGCTTACAGGCGCTGCTTGCCTATCTGATTTTGCATCGGGACGTGCCGCAGTCGCGCCAGCAACTTGCTTTCCTGTTCTGGCCCGATTCCACGCAAGCGCAGGCACGCAACGCCTTGCGCCAGCTCCTGTTTCATCTACGCAAGTCATGGCCGCACGCAGCCAGTTTCGTCCACGCCGACGCGCAAATGGTGCGATGGTTGCCCGATTCCGCATTTGATCTCGATGTCGCGCAGTTTAAGTCGGCCCTGGCCACCGCGGCGCGGGCCGCAAGCAACAACGACGCGGCCACCGAGGAACAGCTCCTGACGCACGCCGCGGAGCTGTATCGGGGCGACCTGCTAGCCAGTTGTTACGATGAATGGATCGCCCCGCAGCGCGATCAGTTGCGCGAAGCGTGCATCGCGGCGCTCGTGCGGCTCAGCCAGTTGAGCGAGGACAGACGTGACTACGCAAAGGCGTTGAAACACGCGCAGCAGTTGCAGCGACTCGACCCATTGCGCGAGCCCACCTATATGGCGTTGATGCGCCTGCATGCCCTGAATCACGATCATGCATCCGCGCTGCGTGCCTATCGCAACTGCGTTGAAATTTTCGCGCGCGAGCTGGGCATCGTGCCTGGTGAAGCCTTGCGCGAGGCCTATGCGCGCCTTGCTGCCCAGGCTGCGCCAACACAGCGTCGACGCCCACGGGACCCCATGCTGTCAATGATCGGACGCCACGACGAATGGCGGCGGCTTCTCGAAGTGTGGCAGCGTAGTCAGCTTGGCGACAAGCAGTTCGCCCTGATTTCGGGCGAGGCGGGCATTGGCAAGTCGCGCCTGGCGGAGGAATTGCTCGTGCACCTTTCCGGGCAAGGCTTCACCACGACGCACTCGCGCGCGTATGCGGCCGAGGGGCAGGTCGCGTTTGCGCCGGTCACCGGCTGGCTGCGCAGCCCCGCCTTGCACCAAGCGATGAGCGGACTCGACAGACTGTGGCTGACCGAAGTCGCGCGCCTGTTGCCAGAGCTGCTGACGCAACAACCCGGCCTGCCTCCGCCCTCCCCACTCACGGAATACTGGCAGCGCCAGCGGTTCTTCGAAGCGCTGGCGCGCGCCGTGCTGGCGACAGACGGGCCGCTGCTGCTGTTGCTCGACGATTTGCAATGGTGCGACGCGGAGACGCTTGAATGGCTACGCTTCCTGATGCGCTTCGACGTGAGCGCGAAGCTCCTCGTGGTCGCCACGGCGCGGCATGAAGACATCACGCCCTTGCATGCCGTAAGCCGGCTGCTTGACGCCTTGCGGCGCGACGACCAGCTCACTGAGATCTTGCTGGGCGCGCTGGATGCCGCCGAAACCGCGAAGATCGCGGCGCAGATCATCAATCGGCCGCTGGCCGACGCGGAGGCAACCCGGCTATTCGAGGAGAGCGAAGGCAATCCCCTGTTCACGGTCGAGATGATGCGCGCCCGGTCCGACACCGCGACGGCCGGCGGCACGCCGCACGGCACGGTCCCGAAGTTGCCACCCAAGGTGTATACGGTGATCTCGAACCGTCTTGCGCAACTGTCGCCTGCCGCGCGCGATATCGTCGGCGTCGCGGCGATCATCGGGCGGGCATTCACCGCCGATGTGCTGGCCCAGGCGAGCGACGTGCGCGAGGACGCCCTCACGAATGCGCTGGACGAACTCTGGCAACGAGGCATCGTGCGCCAGCCAGACAGCGGGGGCATTGCCTTTGACTTCAGCCACGACAAGATCCGGGACGTGGCGTACGCCGAGGTCAGTCCGCTGCAACGCCGCCGCCTGCATCAACGCGTGGCACGCGCGCTTGAACAGGCGCCGGACGATGATCTCGACGCTGCCAGCGCGCAGATTGCCGCGCACTACGAACAGGCGGGCCTGCCAACCGATTCAGCCGCGTTCTATCGGCGCGCGGCCGGCGTTGCGCAGAGTTTGTACGCCTATGACGATGCCATCGCCCTGCTGCAGCGCGGGCTGGCGCAAGCCGGTCAGATCGTCGATCCGCAAGAGCGCGCCCGGCAGTCGCTGGCATTGCAACTCGACCTTGCGCCGCCGATTCGCATTTCCCGTGGGTGGGCGGCACCGGAGCTCGACACGCCCCTGCGGCGCGCCGTTGAACTCAGCAGACACGCGGGCGACTTCGGTCAGCAGGCGCGCGCCCAGCTCAGCCTTGCCTTCTTTCTTGTCGTCAGTGCGGAGCTTGCCCAGGCGCGGAGCCTGAGCGAGGAGCTCATCGCGGGATTGGGCACTTCCGGGTCGGGTACATACGCGTCGATGGCATGGACCAACATCATGGGGAGCCTGGTCCAGCAGGGTGACTGGGTGGCGGCGGAGCCGGCGTATCAACGCGCGCTCGGCGCTTATGACGAAACCCAGCACGCCGAGCATGTGTCGTTGATGGGCGGAAACTTCGGCGTGCTGGCCTCGGCGTGGTCGGCCCATGCATTCTGGTTCACCGGGTTCGCCGATCAGGCCCTCCGGCGTGGACGCGAAGCGCTGGAGGTGGCAAACCGCCTGGCACACCCGTTCTCCCAGGCGCTGGCGCTGTCTTATCTTGCAACGCAGCATGCCCTGCGCCGGGAGCACGGTCTCACGCTTCACTACGCCCGACAGGCACGTTCGATCGCCGATCGGTACCACGTCGGCTACTACCTTGCCTGGGCTGACGTGCTGCTCGCCTGGGCCAATGCAAAGCAGTCGCCCGGCGCCGACGCCGTGGCGGCAATGCAGGTGGCGATCGAGGGCTTTCATGCCACCGGCGCGCGCCTGCGGCTGCCGCTGTATCTCGGCATGCTGGCGGAATGCCTGGGCGACGTGGGCGAGACCGAGGCCGCGCTTGCGGCGCTGGATCAGGCGCTCCAACATGCCGAGCACACTGGCGAGCACTGGCTGGACGCGGAGCTCTATCGCCTGCGCGGCGAATTGTTGTTGCACCGCAGCGCCAACCTGGCCGAAGCCGAATCGTCGCTGATCAAGGCGATCGAGATCGCTGCCGCCCAACGGGCTCGCCCCCTCGAGCTGCGCGCCGCGCTGTCGCTGGCGGCGTTGCGCGAGCCACGGGAGGGCATCGGTGCGCGCCGGGTGGTCGAGCCGCCGCTCGCCCGATTCGCCGAAGGGTTCGACCAGCCCGACATCGTCCGGGCGCGCGCGTTACTGGCGCGTTAGTCATGGCTTGGCCGCTCCGGGCCAGCCGCGTCGGAGATTGGCGCATATAACGCCGCGCCTAACGCCCTTCAAACGCCGAGGTTGCTAAAACTCCTGCATACCAACCGGACAGGAGGCAACCATGGAAGGTGCTCTGAGTGAAACCGTCGCCACCGCGCTGAAGCCGCATTTTCGGGGGCAATTGATTCAGCCTGGCGATGCGGCCTATGACCAGGCACGCGCGGTGTACAACGGCATGATTGACAAGCGCCCGGCACTGATCGCGCGCTGCACGGATGTCGCGGACGTCATTGCGGCGGTGAACGCCGCGCGAGACAGCGCAATGCTGCTGGCCGTACGTGGCGGTGCGCACAATGGCGCGGGGCTCGGCACATGCGATGGCGGACTGGTGGTCGACCTGTCGCCGATGAAAGGCGTGTTTGTGGATCCGAAGCGCAGCACCATTCGGGTTGGTGGCGGCTGCACCTGGGGCGATGTGGACCACGCCGCCAGCGCCTATGGACTGGCGACGCCGAGCGGTTTCATCTCGACCACGGGCGTGGGTGGGCTGACGCTTGGCGGCGGCATTGGCTACCTTAGCCGCGCCTACGGCCTGACGATCGATAACCTGCTCAGCGCCGAGGTCGTTCTGGCCGACGGGCGACTGGTCAATGCCAGCAGCGACGAGAACGCGGACCTGTTCTGGGCGCTGCGCGGCGGTGGCGGCAACTTCGGCGTGGTCACCTCATTCGAGTTCAAGGCCCATCCGGTCGGCACGGTCTACGGCGGCCCGATGCTGTGGCCGATGGACCAGGCGCGCGAGTTGATGAAGTGGTGGCGCGATTTCATCCTGACTGCGCCGCAGGACATCAATGGCTGGTTCGGCTTTGTGACGGTGCCGCCCGGGCCGCCGTTCCCCGAGTCTGTCCACCTGCAGAAGATGTGCGCCGTGGTGTGGTGCTACACGGGTCCACTCGATCAGGCCGAGGCGCGCTTCAAGCCGATTCGCGACGCCATGCCGCCAGCGGTGGACTTTGCCGGCCCCATTCCCTGGCCGGTCTTGCAGAGCCTGTTCGACGCGCTGTATCCGCCTGGCCTGCAGTGGTACTGGAAAGCCGACTTCGTGAGCGACCTGAGCGACAAGGCCATCGACCTGCACATCAAGTATGGGCACCAGTTGCCGTCCATGCACTCGACCATGCACCTGTATCCCATCAACGGCGCGGCGCATCGCGCGGGCCCCAATGACACCGCGTTCAGCTACCGCGATGCGAGCTTCGCCAGCGTGATTGTCGGCGTCGATCCCGACCCGGCCAACAACGACCGCATCGTGCAGTGGGCCAAGGACTACTGGCTGGCGCTGCATCCGCACTCGGCTGGCGGCGGCTACATCAACATGATGATGGACGAAGGCAACGACAACGTGAAGGCTGCCTATCGCGACAACTATGCGCGACTGGCGGAGATCAAGCGCAAGTACGACCCTGCAAACCTGTTCCGCGTGAACCAGAACATCAGGCCCGCCTGAGGGTGGACCGAAGGTTGCGACTGCTGAAAACATCGTGGGACTCGCCGCCCTGATTCCCGGCGACTCCCACGCCCCTTGCCTGCCGGAATCGCGAGGAGAAAGTCATGAGCAAACTGGTTTGCGCCGGGTTCGCAGCCCTGGTGCTTTTCACTGCCTGCACTGACGCCGGGAGGAGCGTGGACTGTGCCGGCGGCATATCGATGGGTGGGGCGGGGGCAATGGAAGCGCTGGGTGAAATGGCTGGCGCAGCTTTCCCGATCAACGGTGGGCAGTTTTCGCTCTATCTGTTTCGATAGGCCTGGCACTCGCCGCTATGGCCCGATGACGGCGACGCTCGTGGGTTGTCACTGAAGCTCTATGCGTAGGCATATAACGGCCCAAAGCAGACGATCAACGTTCAATCTGCACGCGCATCGACCGCGCGTCTGGCAAACCCAAGGCTTCCGCCGCAGCGTGAGAGAGATCGATAATCCGGCCTTTGACGTATGGTCCGCGATCGTTGATGCGAACGACAACCGACTTTCCGGTAGCCAACGATCTGACGCGCACATAGCTGCCGAGCGGTAATGTTCGATGGGCAGCAGTCAAGGCCCCGCCATCGTAGCGTTCTCCGTTTGCGGTCAGATGCCCCTGGAGCGCTGCCGAATACCATGACGCCTCGCCGGATTGCAACCTCTCGTGCTCGTGCCGAGGGCGACAGGAATCAGCGCTGCACGCAGCATGCCTGGACGGAATCTGTCCGCAAGCAGTGAACAAAGCGCAGATTCCCAAGACTCCCAAATAGCGAAGTGATAGCACCATAGAGCACCCGTCAGTTATTGAGACGTGGTTCTAACGGTCCAAAGGTTCACGTTGGCGGCGTGACCGGGCTACGTAACACCTTGACAATATTTTAGGTGACAAGCGACGTCCCTGAAGGTCCGACCCAACGACAGGGTGGTTTCTGGACTATCGGTCGAATGTGGCCCAAAGGTTTCGCATGTTGCCCGGAGCATTTGACGCGACGCCGTTGAGTTGACCACTCTATTCCCGCATTGTGGAAAGCCTGCAGGCAGCCAGCGCCATGATTCCGTTCCGGCGCGGCAGTTCGTTGCCCGGCTCTTGGATTACACGTGACCTCATGTCAATGCTTGCACTGTGACGTCTTTGCGCTCGAATCGAATGACTGCTTGTTGGTCCGAAGAGTCATTTGGATGTCGACGCTGCAGTGTTCGTGAACGGTTGAATCCACAGCCGCTCATGGCCGGACCCGGCCCGATGCCGAACCTCCTCAGTTGCCCGATTGTCGCCCCTGCGACGCCTGTTATGCGAGAAAGCTGGTGCTCAATTGCGATCGATCTCAATTTGCCCTAACCTGTCACGGAGCCCCCAACCTGGAACCGCGCGATGCAAGCACATCCTTTGCGCCTCTCTCCCGGCGACGATCTGCGTGTGGCACTCGAAGACGCGCTGCGTCGGCTCAGGTTGCGTGCGGCCTTCGTAATTCAGGGCATCGGGAGCCTCAGCGTTGCCCAATTGCGATTTGCCGGGGACGAGGATCCTACCGAGTTACGTGACAATCTGGAAATACTGACGCTCGCCGGGTCCATATCATCTGATGGAGCGCACCTGCACATGTCGGTTGCCGACCCGCGCGGCCGAGTGTTCGGTGGTCATGTGGCACGCGGTTGCACGGTCCGTACAACTGCGGAGATATTGCTGGCGCTTCTTCCCGAACATCGTTTCTCCCGGGAGTACGACCTAAGTTCAGGGTTCATGGAACTGGTGATACGAAATGAACCGCCCCCGGAGTAGCCTCGACGCATACACCCGGGCAGCGTGGATGAATGAGGCCTTTCGACCCGTCTCGGTCATCCACCAGACTTGAAATGAGAGTCCGATGCGCACCGAGAAGCCGTCATTCAGCGCTGGTTAAGCGTGGCGGAGCGGCTCTTTTTTGAACTGCACCCAAGACGCCAGCACATGCTGTTCATACGACTTGGCGAAAGAGGGTGATTATCACGTAGGTAGCGCTAACCACCAGCATGGCCCCAGCGAAGGCAAGGTAGTATTTAGCACCCGTGGTGCGGCGCATGGGAATGAAAGTGATGAACAACAGGTTTCATTTGCTTCCCCCTGACCAGGTTGCTCACGATTGGAGCTTAGCCCCGCTATGGCAACTGACCAAGCAATCGTCGTACCACCTGTTGCCTGCTTGCCCGACTTAACCGCCGGAGAAGACACGCAACTTAGCGCTGGCGTGCCAGCCAGAAGCTTTCAATGATCTGGCGCGTCGTGGGGCTGATGACAATCTCCCCCAGCTCCGCTTGAGAGAACCACTGGCAGCGTGCGATTTCCTTGCTCGGCTTTGCCGCGGCAGATTTCCCAATATTGGCGACGAAGACATGGTGCACGGTCGTTGCGCCTATGGCTTGGAACAGAAAGCCGAGCCCTCGGGCCAGCAAGGTGGTTTCCTCTAGAAGTTCCCGTCCTGCGGCATCAGCAAATGTCTCGTCCTTGCTCGGGCGCCCGCCAGGCAGCGCCCACCGGCTGCCGTCCTTGGAAACCAGCAGTACGCGGTCGCCGCGTGCGCAAACCACGGTGGCCCTTATCTTCGTCTTCATCAGTCGAGTGGGGTAAAGTCAGAATTTGGCGCTGATCTTACACGCGAGGCCGCGGCGGCGCAGACACGAGCAGGCAGGACAGAATTGTTCCGTGCTCGAATCGGGAAGATCACGCACGCCTGGCCACGTCCGCCGGCAGTTCCTCGACCGATTTCAGCCGCCAAATCGACGATGCTCTAGTGGCGCCGATATGCGTCAGTCCAGGCAGCAGACCAACCAACCCTGTACCAGCCCCTAAATGAAAACCGCAGCCGAAGCTGCGGTTATTTCACACAGCCCCGGCAGCATCAAGACTCCCACTCACGCTTCTGGACAAGCTCCCCCGCCGTCTGGGGTCTTCAGCCTTGGAGCAAGATTGGGCTGGCGTGGCGACTCGCAATTCGCCAAGCGCCAAACCCCTAGCTCTTGTGTACGACTTCGAACGAGTATCCGTCCGGATCGAATACATCCGCCGCGTAGTACCCGGGATAGTATTCAAGCCGCGCGCGAGGCGGGATGTGCTCCCGTCCACCAGCGGTGATTGCGGCGTCGTGGAATTCGTCGACCTTGGCATTGCTATGCGCCACAAAGCCCCAGTGAATAGCTTCGGGATTCGGATTCCCCTGCTTCAGCCAGAAGAAGGCCTTCTCGCCATCGCCGAAACCCCACAGGTCAGGATGCCCGTTCTCCCCTTTGTACGGCAGGAAAAACTTGATCCCTATAGGCTTCAAGGCAGCTTCGTAGAAACCCAGCGAGCGCTCGATATCGCTGACGGTCAGGATTATGTGGTCAAGCATACCTTTCCCCTCATCGTGCAAGTGCTTTGATGGCTCGCTCGCCGTTCGCGACGGCATCCGGAGCGAGAGTCGGAATATTCATGCCTTCCGGTCCACAAAGGGACCTGTCCCCTTTAAGAGCCACCCCTTTCAAGGTGATCAAACGACACGTCCAGCCTTGATGACACGGGCGGTAGATACATGCCGTCGTGCCACGCATCCGGCAACATAGCCCTTCTTCTTGGGCGCCTTCGGTCC